>JAVBMJ010000034.1:0-56927 GCA_031552535.1 Rikenellaceae bacterium | reverse complement strand
CCTCGGCTGAATCGTTCAATGCTAAAATCAAAGCTTTCAGGGCACAGTTCTGGGGTGTGCGGGACATCCCGTTCTTCATTTTCAGACTATCCAAAATATTCGCTTAATACAACCCGCTCCACCCGGTTTTTACATTGATCCTTAAAATCAAAGTTATTTGCAGGAAAGACCGGATTTTCCAAAACAACACCATCCCGCTATTCCTGAGGTTTACAAAGGGAGAACAAGTTAAATATCAAAGCCTTGGAGTGAGTATCCCTGTTGATTCGTGGGATTACGACAAGGGCAGATTGATAGACAATTACCCGCTGTTCCGCCAACACCAGAAGCAAATCGAGGACAAGCTAAGCAAGTACCAGAAGCAGATGTAGCGTTTAGAGGTGCTTGACATCGAGGTTACTTTTGCCAACCTGAACCTTCACCGCCAGCAACAAACCCTGCGTGTCGGTAATGATGTGGCGTTTGCGTCCTTTCACCCGCTTACCGCCATCGATGCCGCTCTGCTTGCTGCGATAAGTACCGCGAACGCTCTGACTGTCAACAATTCTCACACTTGGCGAAATCTCACGCCCAACACGCTGGCGTAAAACGCCCCGCAGGAAATCATGAACTTTTTTGAAAGACCCATTCCGACTCCATTTGCGGAAATAGTAGTAACCCGACTGCCACAGAGGAAAACTATCGGTAAGCATACGCCATTGACTCCTAGTCTTTAGAAGATAGAAAATGGCGTCAAAAATCCCTTTCAATGAATGTTTTCGCTTGCGCTTGTCACCGTGCCTAAGATTGTGGCGTATTGGTTGTCAGTCAGATTGCTCGAATATACCTTACTTATTCTTTATGAGGTTGATAGTCATAAAGATACAAAATGTGTTAGGCGATATGCTGATAATCAATTATTTATATCGGCAAAAAATCGCACGCCACAGGCCGCAGCCCGCGTTTCACCCGCCCGTTATCCGGAATACGCGCAAAAAATATATCGATTAAGTAGAAATTAAGTCGTTATTAATAGCGTGCAAATTTATTTGTGTGGTTCGAATCACCCAAATAAAACCGTACATGCTTAAATGTCTAACCCTTGCCTTGTGTTTGCCCCTTTTACTGGCTGCCTGCCACGGCAAGCCCCAGGCAATCGACCCTGAAGCTGGACTGGATTATTGTACTGAAAAAATCCTGGAAGCGCTGCCGTCGCTGACGGATTCGCTTAAAATCCCGCGCAACATACCCTCTGCAGAGACACAATGGAGCTGCGTGGCGCCCGATGACTGGACAAGCGGTTATTTTCCCGGTATATTATGGTATGTCTACGAATACCGGGCCGATACTGCAGTACGGCGTGCAGCCGAGCGCTTTACACTCCTGCAGTCGGCCCTTGCAGATAAAATAGGCAACCACGATCTGGGAATAATGGCATATGCTTCTATGGCCAACGCTTACGAACTGACAGGGAACAATACATATAAAAATGCGCTGCTGCGTGCGGCGGCCAAACTTTCGCAGCTTTACAACCCCACGGTAGGCACCCTGCATTCATGGCCCTATATGGTACAAACCAAAGGATGGCCTCATAATACTATTATAGACAATATGATCAACATCGAACTGCTGTTTTGGGCCGCAGCCAACGGGGGGAGTCCCGATTACTACGATATAGCCTGCAATCACGCCCGCACTACGCTTAAAAACCATTTCCGCCCCGATCACAGCACCTACCACGTGGTGATCTACGACACACTGAGCGGAGACGCCATCCAACACATAACGCACCAGGGATATTCGGACAGTTCGACCTGGGCGCGCGGACAGGCTTGGGCGGTCTACGGTTATACGATGTGTACGCGCTATACGCGCGACGGGCAATTCCTGAAGGCGGCATGCGACGCAGCCGACCTGTTCCTGAGCAAGGTGGGGGACGATATGGTCCCTTACTGGGATTTCGACGACCCGGCGATTCCTGATGCTCCGCGCGATGCCTCGGCAGCGGCTATCGCCGCTTCCGCGCTGGTGGAACTTTCCGGCATGTGCGATGCCCCACGGGAGGCTCGGTATATGGATGCTGCCGTGAAAATACTGGAAGCCCTCGGTTCGGCTCCCTATAAAAGCGGCGATGCAAACTCCGCGTTCCTGTCACACTGCGTAGGCCATATGCCCCACGGCTCGGAAGTGGACGCCAGTATCGTTTACGCCGACTATTACTACATCGAGGCCTTGACCCGGCTGCACCGTATATCCGGCAATTAAATTCAGCCATTTTACCATTTACCCATAAAAATCCTACCACCTATGAAGAAAGAGAGCACACCCAAAAATACATCCTGACCCATTGCCACGGCAAATGGCCACAGAATCCCTTAACAGCTAACTCACTAAAAAACTTAATCCATTATGAGCAATTTCAACAAAGCGAAATCGTTGCAGTCGCTTATGGTAATCATCCTGTCCGGATTCATTTTATTCGGGATTACAGGGGCTACCTACGCACAAGCTCCTGTGAGAATAACAGGGAAAGCCGTCGACGCAGCCACAGGACAACCCCTCCCGGGAGTCAATATCATAATCGAGGGGACTTCTCAGGGAACCACCTCAAATGCAATGGGTGAATTCGTCATCAACGCCCTGCCTACCCAGAAGCTTAAGGCGTCATTCCTTGGCTATGTGGGCCAAATCATCGACGTGGGCAACAAAACTTCCATCACCATATCCATGGCAGCCGATACCGAAAGCATCGAGGAAGTGGTAGTGGTCGGATACGGCGTCCAGCAAAAGGTGACGCTCACTGGGGCGGTTTCGGCCGTAACGGGCGAGGACATCAAGACCACCAAAACCCAGAACGTCCAGAATATGCTTACGGGTAAACTGCCCGGCGTACGCGTGGTGCAGCGCACCTCCGAACCGGGTAACTTCGACGCTTCGTTCGATATACGCGGCTACGGCAACCCGCTTGTCATTATCGACGGGGTGCCCCGCGACAACATGGGCATCCTCGACCCTAATGAAATCGAAAGCATCTCCGTACTGAAAGACGCCTCGGCCGCGATCTACGGTGTGCGTGCAGCTAACGGCGTGGTGCTTATCACAACGAAAAAAGGTACCAAGGACAAGTTCAACCTCGAATACCAGGGCTACTACGGCGTGCAGATGCCTACGGGATTCCCTAAGCCGGTGAGCGCGGTCGACCGTATGATCCTGATCAATGAGAAAACGATGCACCGCTTCGACAACCCGGCGCGCACCTATACCGACGCACAGATCGAAGAGTACCGCAACGGTACCAAACGCGAATACGACTGGTACGGGCACACTATCCAGGATTTTGCCCCGCAATGGCAGCAGAATATCAGCGCGAGCGGCTCGACGGACCGTGTCAATTATTTCTTCAACCTGGGCTACATGTACCAGGAGGGTTTTTTCAAAACGGGGGACAACAACTTCCGGCGCTACAACATACGCTCCAACGTCGAAGCCAAAATCACTAAAGACCTGACTGCCTCGCTTCAGGTAGGTGGCATTATCAACCAGCGCGACAAGCAGTACCAGAACACCATGGAGGTTTTCAAATCCCTTTGGCGCACCCCGCCCGGCGAGCCCTTTTACGCCAACGACAACCCGGAATACGACAACGCCATCCTGGGAAGCATCCCTGGCGCGTCGGTACTCTCCTCGAGCGACAAGACGGGCTACAAACGCCACATCGGGCAGACTTTCACTTCCAACTTCACGCTGGACTACAACGTGCCTTTCGTGGAGGGGCTGTCGGCCAAGGTGATGCTGGGGTACGACTTGACAATCGACGACGATAAGGAATTCCAAAAAGAATTCACCTTGTACACCTACGATCCCACAACGCAGGTCTACAAGCCTACCAAGAACCAGTCGCCCAACCTGCTCAAGCGCGCTTATTACAGGCGTCCCGAATCTATGATGCAGTTCTCGCTCAATTACAAACGCACGTTCGCAGGAGCGCACAACGTTACCGGCCTGGTTCTGTTCGAAGAATTCACCCGCGAAAAAGACAACTTCTACGCCCAGCGCCAATTGGGCCTTCCGATGGAATACCTGATCGCGGGCATAGCCGACGGACAGCAGGGTTACATCGATCCGGGCAGCCTCTGGAAGACCGTCAACAAAGGTCTAGTGGGCAGGGTCAACTATGACTACAACCGAAAATACATAGCCGAATTCAGCTTCCGTTACGACGGTTCGTCCAAATTCCAGAAAGGCAGCCAGTGGGGATTCTTCCCCGGCGGATCCGTAGGATGGCGCATATCCGAAGAGAAGTTCTTCAAAAACGCATCCGCCCTCTCCTTCATCAACAATATCAAGCTGCGCGCCTCTTACGGCGAAATGGGTGATGAGAACGCGTCTCAGTACGAGTTTATCTCAGGCTATAATTATCCTTACACGCCACTCAACTACAAGGAATATCCCGGCGGGAGCATTTTCGACGGCAAGTTCGTGAGCGCTCTGGGCTTCAAAGGGCTTCCGAACCCTGACCTGACCTGGTATACCGTTCGCACGACCAACATCGGTATCGATGCCGAAATGTGGCACGGGATGCTGGGCTTCACCTTCGAGATTTTCCAGCGCAACCGCGACGGGTTGATGAACACCCTCGAAGCGGCGATCCCGGAAACCGTCGGCTCGACGCTGGCCAGGATGAACCTGGAGTCGGACCGTGACCGCGGTTTCGAAATCTCGGTCAGCCACCGCAACAGGATAGGCAACGACTTCTCGTACAGCATCGATGGTAACTTCTCGATGACGCGCCGCATGTGGACGGACAGGGTTCGCACTAATTACTCCAACTCGTGGGATTACTGGCGTTTCTGTGAGGAAGGACGCTACACCAACATCATGTTCGGGCACGGCGATAACGGCCAGTTCAGCTCATGGGATGACATAATCAACAGCCCCGTATTCGTAGGTAAAGGAACACTGCCCGGCGACTACCGCTACGAGGACTATAACGGCGACGGGGTAATAGACGGCGAAGACCACCATCCTATATGCACCAACAGCACTCCCCAGGCGTTCTTCGGGTTCACGCTCGGTGCCAGCTACAAGGGACTCGACCTGACGATGCTCTTTCAGGGTGCAGCCATGGCGAACGTTTCCTACCCCGAAATGTTCAACGAGCCCCTTATGTGGAACGGCAACGCCCTCGAACAGTTCCTCAGCAGATGGCATCCTTCAGACCCGAACGCCGACCCGTTCGACCCCAATACCCACTGGGTATCAGGACGCTACGCTTATACCGGCACCAGGGTTGACCAGTCGTCGCTATGGTCGGCCCAGAGCATGAACTACCTGCGTCTGAAAACCATTGAGTTGGGCTACACGCTGCCCGAAAAATGGGTTTCTTTCGTCGGTATCCAGAAGGCAAGGGTTTACCTGAACGCCTACAACCTCTTTACTATAAGCGGTATGGACCACGTCGATCCTGAGCATCCCAACAGCGAGTACGGCTATGTCTATCCGTTGAATAAAACCATCAACACCGGTATCAGCGTTGTTTTCTAACCTACTAAAATCATAAGCAATGAGAAAGATCATATATAGCTTGCTGGCACTCTGCATCGGATTTGCTGTCACGGCTTGTAATTCGCTGGACGTGCCGCCTATGAATATTGCCAAAGACGACGACCTCTTCACCAGCGCCGACGGCATCTCGTACTATATGTCCAGCCTGTACAGCTGGCTTCCCATCGAGGACTTCAAATACAGCTGCGACACGGAAGACGGCTTCATGCGGGCCGGTATAGTAAAGAACATCAGCAACAATACCGGCGAAAGCTGCAATGGCTACCACGTCGAGGCTGGCGGGATCGTCAACCCGGCGCGCGGCTATTGGAAAAAAGCCTACGAGATCATCCGCAACACGAACTATTTCATCGCCACCCTGCCCAAATACGCGGCCTACTTCAACAACGACCAGGCGAAGATCGACCATTGGATCGGGGAAGCGCGGTTTCTGCGCGCCTACACCTATTTCGCATTGGTGAAACGCTACGGCGGCGTGCCCCTTCTGGATAAGGCTCAGCAGTATCCCGGCCAGCCTATCGAAGAATTGCGCGTGCCGCGCAACAGCGAAGAGGAGGTTTACGACTGCATCCTTGCCGACCTGGATTATGCCTACAATCATATGTACGACCAAAGTGAAATGCGCGGCAGGGTCAATAAATACATCGCAGCCGCCTTCAAGTCGCGGGCGATGTTGACGGCCGGCTCGATCGCCAAATACAACACGATCGAAGTGTTCGACAAAAACAGCAGCAAACTCCTCACCGGCGTTCCTGCGTCGCGCGCCAAGTTCTTCTTTGAAGAAAGCTACAAGGCCGCCAAACTCCTCGAAGGCCGCTACAGCCTCAAGACTACCGCAGAGACCGACAAGGAGAAGATGTCCGAGAACTTCGCGTCTATATTCTACGACGTTGTGGGTAATCCCGAATGTATATTCGCCCGCGAATACAAATACCTCGAATCGGGCCACAGCTATGACAACCTCTTCGTACCCTACCAGTTGCACGGAGACGGCTACAGCAACTGCTCGAACCCTACGCTCGACCTGGTGGAACTCTACGACGGCTTCGCGAAGAATGCCGACGGTACGATCAAAGTTCTGGACGACAACGGTAAATACCGGATGTACGACAACGCAGGCTCTATCTTCGACGACTGCGAACCGCGCCTCAGGGGCACCGTATTGCTGCCCAACCAGCTTTTCAAAGGCGTTAACATCGACCTGCGACTGGGTATCTACACCGGCCCGGTTCCCGCAGAGGGGATCGCCCCGCTGCTGCCTGCCGGAGCGACGAACAACAGCTTCGTGGGACTTCCGAACTTCAAATACGCCACAGGCATCACCCCCACCGAGCAGCAGCTCCACACCCTGCCCAACGGCAAGAGCATTTCGATAAGCGGCATCAACGGCCCCTGCGAAACATCGCAGCGCGGTCCCACTCAAACCGGGCTGCTTGTCCGCAAGATGCTCGACCCGGACCGTACGCCCGAACAGAGCACGGGGTGGATCTCCGACCAGCCGTGGATCGAACTGCGCTATGCTGAGGTGCTTCTGAACCGCGCCGAAGCCGCCCTTGAACTCCATCAACTCGGAGCCGCAGGCGCGGACTACCAGCAAGACGCATTCGAGTGCATCAACGCGATACGCTCGCGTGCGGGAGCAGTGCTGCTCACCGGCAAATCGGAACTGAGCGCCGATGCCGTTTCGCCTGCATGCTACATCCTGGCCCCCAACCGCGGGCTGCAGATCGTGCGCGTGGAACGCCGCAAGGAGCTTGCTTTCGAGAATAAGATATGGTGGGATATGATACGCTGGCGCACGGCGGATACGGAGATGAACAACCGCGTGTGGCGCAAGCTCAACCCGATCCTGGTGGCGGAAACAGCTACGGCTACCAGCAATGGCAAATACATCATCGAGGCGCGTAACATCACCGCGAACACCAGGTTCACGTTCCAGACCAAAATGTATTACGAGCCTATGCCGTTGGGCGAACTGAACCGCAACCCCAACCTTACCCCCAACCAAAGCAACTAACCTTTAAAAACCGTATCTATGAAACGCATATTATATTGTTTGCTCGCAGGCGTAGCGGCAATCCACATGACCTCATGTAAAGTGGATAATTTCGAAGCTCCCCCCACGACCATCAAGGGGACGCTCTACGACGCCCAGACCGGAAAGCCGCTCCAACTGGAACAGGGCAAGGGACATACCCGTGTCCAAACTGAGGAACTCAGCTGGAATGACGGGAAATACAACCCGTTCTACCTGGCCGTAAAACAGGACGGCACGTATATCAACACCAAGATGTTTGACGCCACCTACCGGATCTACCCCATCGACGGGCCGTTCATCCCTCTTTTTGTAATGGATGGTTCAGGTAAGGTCTTGGCTGACAATCGAAAAGAAGTGATTGTCAAAAAGGAAGCCGTCGTGGACTTCCAACTCGAGCCCTTCTTGCGTGTCGAATATATCGGCGAGCCGGTAATCACGGCGGACAAAAAACTTCAGGTCACATTCAAATTCAGCAAGGGAACATCGACATCCTATTATACCATCGCTTCTTTCCTGGATTGCCAGTTGTTTATCTGTCCCAACCCTTATGTGGGCAACTACAACTACGATGCTTCCCTGGTGGGCGCCGCGGTCACGAGCTACAACGGCAAGTCGGGCGATAACCTCGTGGGTGAGCAGATTACCATCACCACTACCAAGCCGCTGGGTTCTACCCAGGGTGCGCGCACTTACTACGTGCGTGTTGGTGCCAGGGTGAATGACAGCCAGAAAAGGTATAACTATACTGAAGTAAAAGCCGTCACCATCCCTAAAATTTAATGACCGCAGGCCGGGGCAGGAGACACCTGTTCTCGGCCTGTTTTTTATTTTCCCGAGAAGGGAAAACAAAGCGGAACACCTTGCCGCCGGCGGGAACTTAAAGAGGCCGGTCGGCGTGAGTTTTCCGAATCCGGCCAAACTTAAGCAAGTAACTACGACTCATGAAAAACATTTACCGGTTTATCCTTTTGGTGCTGATCAGCGTTCATTGCCTGCAGGCGCACGCCGCCGGACAAGATAAATTTGTGCATCCGGGCATCTACATGACGCAGCAGGACATGGAATACATGAAACGCAACGTCCTCGAAGGAAAAGAGCCCTGGAGAACCGCCTTCGAAAACATGAAACGCTCTACGCCGCCCGACTACGCCGCACAGCCGTGCTCACACATCGCCATGGGTTCGTACGGAGTGAAAGACCGTGGTGGCATGGATATTATCGAGGACTCCAAGAAAGCCTACGACTGCGCCCTGATCTGGTACATCACCGGTGAGGAGGCATATGCCCGCAAATCGATTGAGATTATCGACGCGTGGGCCTCAGCGTTGCGCTCGTTGGACGACAACAACGCTAAGTTGGTCGTGGGACTCACAGGCTACACATTCTGCAACGCCGCCGAGGTCTTGCGCTACTGCTATCCGGGATGGGACACAGAGCACACGCGGATGGTCACAGATATGATGATGGGCGTCTACTACCCCATGCTGCGGTTCTATTTTTCAGATGCCAACGGCAACTGGGACGGGGCTATGATGCATTCGCTGCTTTCCATCGCAGTATTCACGGACAACCGCCAGATATTCGACAACGCGATCGACCATTTCGTGCATGGTTCCCAAAACGGAAGCCTGTTCAAATATATATATCCTAGCGGCCAGTGCCAGGAAACGCCGCGCGACCAGGCCCACGTGCAGATGGGACTGTGCGAATTCGGCGGTGCGGCCCGGGTGGCGTATACCCAGGGAGTAGACCTTTTCAGTCTGGGGGACAACCGTCTGGCGCTCGGCTTCGAGTACACCATGAAATTCATGATGGGCGAAACGTCGTTCGTCTACGGGATACAGTCGCCCCGCAGGATAGACGAATTGCGGGACGACTACGAATATTTTTACAGGCATTACGAATCAAAAGGGGTTAAGATGCCCTATACCGCACACATGTGCGAAAAGGTGAGGCCCACCGCCGCACGCGGAGTGCTAACGGCATGGCGCGCCCCTTCGGCCTCACAAAAATCCACTCCGGGTGAGGGGTGCATTCCCGAACCTTCGCCCACGGCCTATCCGGCCGGCGCGCTCGAAAGCGGGCACGGCACGCCCGCGCCCGCAAGCCCGATATGGGTCGAACCTGGCGCGTCTATACAAAAAGCATTGGATGAGGCTTCGGGTACGGGCCGCTACGTGATCCTCAAGGCGGGCATCCACGAAATTACCGAACCGATACGCATGCCCAGCAACGTAACCCTGGCGGGGGAGGGGTTAGGAACGGTTATCATGGGCTATAAATCCGCATCGCATTACGCAATAGTAAACGCAGGCTACGACATGCACGACGTAACCCTGTCGAACTTCGTGATCGAAGGGGCTAAAGACCATAACCAGGACGAGGACCCAAACGGAGGCCGCTTCAACCGCACCATGCGCTACTCGCCGCACAAGGGCGGAATCTCGTTCCTGGCAACGAGCCGCGGGAAGATGAGCAATATAACCCTTGTCAACATCAGCGTCATCAATTTCTCCAAGAACGGGGTGCAAATTTCGGGGGCTCGCAACCTCACCGTTACGGGATGCAACTTTTCGGACAACGGCTCGGGTATTATTCCCGGCCCGAAACTCCACCATAACCTGAGCATGCAATATGTGAGTGGGGGACGGATCACCGATTGCCGCCTGGACGGCTCGATCGCCGGATGCGGGCTGTCGATGTCAGATTGCCAAGGGCTGACCGTAGCGGACTGTGAAGTGGCCCGCAACGCCTGGTACGGCATTATAGCGGCCGATTGCCGGAATATCAGGGTCAAAGGATGCCTGATCGAAGGTAACGACGCGGCCGGGGTACGGGCCGAATACCTCAAAGGCGGATGCGCGGACATGACTGTCGAAAATAACCGCATACAATATAACGCCGGACGCGCCGTAGAAATGACCTCTCCTGTCAATCCTTCGGTGCGCGATAACCGATGCGAAATGAACGGCGGTGAGAGCCGGCAGGTAGCGATAAGCACAACACCGCAACTGATAGACAATAAGAACATGAAATAAACCATCGGAATGCCATGAAAAAACTACTTTTATCCGCGCTGGCACTTTGCAGTTCATTACTCTTGAGCGCCCAATCCGGCCAACAGCCGACAGCCTACGTGGTCTCGAACGCCCACCTCGACACACAGTGGAACTGGGATATACAAACCACGATTAACGAATACATTCCTAAAACGGTACAGCAAAACCTATGGCTGCTTGACAACTATCCGGGATACATATTCAATTGGGAGGGCGGCGTGAAATACGCGTGGATCAAAGAGTACGATCCCGTATCGTACGAGCGGGTACGTCAGGCGATCAAAACCGGCCGCTGGCATGTGAGCGGGGCTTCTTGGGACGCCAACGATCCCAACATCCCTTCGGTCGAATCGTCACTTCGCAATATCCTGCTCGGCCAGGAATTCTACAAAAAAGAATTTGGGATCAAATCGACGGACATCTTCCTGCCTGACTGTTTCGGCTTCAGCTACACGCTTCCCACCGTGGCGAGGCATTGCGGCCTTATCGGTTTTTCGACCCAGAAACTGGCCTGGCGCAAATATCCTTTTTATGGCGACCGGCGCGAGCCCTTCTCTATCGGGATGTGGAAAGGGATCGACGGATCGCAACTGATGGCGGCGCTGGATTGCGGACCCTATGTATATAACTTCCCGGAAGGCGACCTGACCTCGGACGCCGACCTGAAGGCGCGTACCGACCGCGGCCCGGAACATACGGCCTACCGCTACTACGGTGCGGGCGACACGGGCGGTTCGCCGTCAATCTGGTCGGTCATGGCCGTCCAGGATGCACTCGATGGCAAGGGTAAAGGCCTCATAAAGATCATTAGTGCCTCTTCGGATCAGATATTCAAGAATTTCATGGCTGCAGGCAAACAATTTTCGCTTCCGGTGTATGACGGCGAACTACTTATGGATGTGCATGCCACGGGATGCTACACCTCGCAATCCGCCATGAAGCAGATGAACCGCCGCAACGAACAGCTGGCCGACGCCGCCGAAAGGGCCAGCGTCATGGCCGACTGGCTGGGGGCGATGCCCTACCCGGCGGAGGCGCTTGACCAGGTATGGAAGCGTTTCTTGTGGCATCAGTTCCATGACGACCTTACCGGAACGAGCATTCCCCGCGCCTACGAATTCTCATGGAACGACGAGATCATCGCCCAAAGCCAGTCGGCCGACATCATGCGCAGCGCAAGCGGCGGGGTAGTTTCGGGTATGGACACGCGCGTGAAAGGTACGCCGGTGGTGGTCTACAACCCGGCCGCTTACCTGCACACCAACCTTGTGCAGGCCGACGTGCCTATGGATAAAGAACCAAAAGGAGTGGCAGTCCTGGGGCCCGATGGCAAAGCTGTTCCCGCACAACTCGTGGGGTATGCCGGGGGTAAGGCTACGATCCTTTTCGCAGCGACCGTCCAGCCGGTCAGTTTCTCCGTTTACGATGTGCGCCCTGCGGGCAAATCTGGCCGCGCAGCAGCCTTGTCGGTCAGTACAAACACGATAGAGAACAGCGTTTACCGGATCGAACTGAATGCCGCCGGCGATATAAGTTCGATCGTGGACAAACGTTACGGTAAACAGTTGGTAAAGCCGGGCGAGGCGATAGGGCTTGCACTTTTCAATCCCAACGAGTCGAGCGACTGGCCGGCCTGGGAAATCCTTAAGGCGACCATGGACGCTCCCGGAGCCAGGCTCGATAGCGGCGTGAACATCACCGTAACCGAATCCGGACCGTTGCGCGCCACGCTCATGGTAGTGAAAAAACACGGCGGTGTGGCAGCCGTACAATACATCAGCCTGACCGACGGAGCTTCGGA
The DNA here is from genome assembly GCA_031552535.1 of Rikenellaceae bacterium. Taxonomy (GTDB): domain Bacteria; phylum Bacteroidota; class Bacteroidia; order Bacteroidales; family Rikenellaceae; genus JAVBMJ01. The sequence continues at coordinate 44,485 of JAVBMJ010000034.1, read as the reverse complement.
CGACCGCATAGATATCGTTTCGGAAATAGACTGGGAAAGCCGCAACTCGCTGCTCAAAATGGAGTTTCCCCTTGCCGTAGCCAATCCTTCCGCCACTTACGACCTCGGTCTGGGACACATCGAAAGGGGCAACAACACCAAGACTGCCTACGAAGTATTCGCCCAGCATTGGGCCGACATCACCTCGCCTGACGGTTCGTACGGGGTCTCAATCCTCAACGATTGCAAATACGGATGGGACAAACCCGCAGACGATATGCTTAGGCTGACCTTTTTCCACGCCCCGCACACCGTCTACCGGTATTCCCCCCAGGAAACTATGGATTTCGGACGCCACCGCATCGCCTGCGCCATCGTAGGCCATCAGGGTGGTTGCATCGAATCGGGCGTGGTGCAGAAAGGCGAGGAACTCAACCAGCCCATGATCTCTTATGTGGCCGAGAAACACGCGGGTTATATGGGACGCGAATTCTCGTTCATTTCCACGACCACGCCCCAGATAGCCCTGAAAATGATGAAACTGGCCGAAAACGGCGAGAGCTACGTGGTGCGTGTTTATGAAACGGCGGGTAAGTCTGTTACGGACGCCGGCCTGGTATTCGCCGCCCCCATCGAATGGGCAAAAGAGCTCAACGGCATAGAGGAAGTCGTGGCCGACGCCGCCTTCAAAGGCAACACGCTTAAGGTCAGTGCGACCAAATTCCAGCCTAAGACCTACGCTGTGAGACTACGTAAGCCGGCTAAAGCGTTGGCTGCGCCCCTGAGCGCCTGCATCGAGTTGCCGTACAACAACAACGCGATTTCGCCCGATGCGTTCAGGCCCGATTCCGATGCGGACAACAGCGGCAATTCGTATGCGGCCGAGCTTATCCCCGGGGTAATCACTTCGGCGGGCGTCGATTTCCGCATGGGCCGCACAGGAGTGAACAACGTTATGCGCTGCAAAGGCGATACTATCGCTCTGCCCGCCGACAAACCCTACAACAAACTATACATTCTGGCCGCGGCAACCGACCGCGACCGCCAGGCGGTATTCTCGGTGGACGGCAAACCCTACCGCTTCGATATCCCCTATTACTCGGACTTATACGGCCAGTGGGGTCGCAAGGGCATGGGCGAAGGGTTCGTTAAGGACGGCTCGCTCGTCCACGTGGGAAGCCACCGGCACAATCCGGTCGGCAATGAGGCTTACGTATTCACTTATATGTATAAACTGGCGATCGACCTACCCAAAGGGGCTTTGCGGTTGGTGCTTCCCGACGACTCGAACATCACCGTTTTCGCCATTACCGCCTCGGTCAACAGTGCCGACATGATCGAGCAAGCCGCCGATCCCCGCGTCCTGCCACCTCAAACCAAGACTATCGGCTACGTGAGCCGCGACTACTCCAACCTGCTCGAAGGACAGGACGTGGTGGAGTTATCCAACCCACGCAGGGTGGTACTGAACGGCAAACCCCAGCGCGCGCTGGACGGCAATCCAGAAACGATGTGGATAGACAATAACAACGACATCCCCGGCGCGGTGAAATTCATCGAAATCGACATGGGAGCCGTCAGGAAGTTCAACACATGGAAGATACTGCACGCCGGCAATGACGGCGACGAGTCGGTGCTCAGGGATTTCAAGTTGATGGTACGCAACGACCGGAAAGGGGAGTGGCAAACCTTAGTCCAAGTCAGCGGCAACAGCTCATCGGTCACCGAGCGCCGCCTGGACCAGGTCGCAGAGGCACGCTATGCTCGCCTGGAAATATCGAAAGGCAATGCCCGGGACAATATCAAAGTCGCGGTCCGGGAATTTCAGCTATACAACAGGTAATGCCCTGGGGTTGTCGGCGGAATCGCCTGCAATCCCAGGCAAATACCGGCCGGCCGCACTATTCCCCGCTTCGAAAGTTGCAGGGAATTGTGGATGTACCCGATGATGTCGTCAGCCGACGTGGATTACGATTAAACCCTGTTTTTCGGAGCGGCCCTGTATGTCTGAACAAGAAAATGATACCCACACGGGGAATAGCTCGGCATATATATATATGCAGATATGTACCGAAAAGGACTCTTTAGTCGTTTTATTGGCATAAATTTGCATTTAAAAAAATGCCGTATGCCTGCACCATTGCGAATAATAGCACTGACCCTCATCCTGACTTTATCTGCCGCCACGGGCCGGTCGGCCGGAGAATTATCGTACGGACTTTATTTCAAAGCCCACACGGTGGATAAGGAATTCCGGACGAACCTGCACCTCACCCCCTCGGGCGGCATCGATATCGACGGGACGTTTGCGCTGGAATTCGACGCCATGTTCAGAATGGAACCCGAATGTTTCGGCTATGTGTTCAGGGCTGCCAACGGGAATAACAACCATCTGATCGACTTGGTGAGCAATATCCGGTATGAAGAGGCCTTTTTGCTTATATGCGACGGCAAACAGGTTCTGAGTCTCGGCAAAAGTGAGATCACGGGCTTCGGCCCGGGAGAATGGACGCGTATACGTGTTTCGATAGATCCCGCGTCACGGGCCATCACCCTGCAGATCGGGGACTGTACCAAAAGGGGCGTCTGCGAACAGAGATTCAGCCCCGTTTACGACATTTATTTCGGAGGCAATGACCATGAGCAATACTTTACCAGTGACGTGTCGCCCATGACCGTCCGGGATATCCGTATTTTCGAACAAGGCAATCCAAAGAGACATTGGGCTCTCGCCCACCATAAGGGCAGCAAGGTGTATGACTTATTGCACGAGGCAGAGGCCACTGCAGCGAATCCCGTATGGGAGATCGACAACCACGCCCACTGGCGGCTTATGCAAACCTTTACGGTCAAGGGGCAGTTCATACAGAGCGCCTACGATCAGCAGGGCGGACGCCTGTTCATTGCACGTGGGAACAAAATTTACACTTACTACGCCCAGGAAGACTCGCTCGACGTGAAGACGGCGGTGCGGGGCACATGCTATGAGAACAAAGCCAACTCGATGGTCTACGACCCGTTGCGCGATCAACTGGTATCCTACTACTTCGAAAGCGCGGTACCGGCGCGTTACGACATCGCCTCCGGACAATGGGACAACGAAGACTATAACGAAACCCCTCTGACCAAATACTGGCATCACAACCAGTGCTTCATCGCCCGAACCGACGAGTTGGTGACCTTCGGCGGTTACGGATTCCACACCTACAAGGCGCAATTACAGCGACTTCACACCGGGTCTAAGGCCTGGAGTGTAACGGATCTTTCCGACTTTATAGCCCCGCGTTACCTGAGCAGCATGACCTACGCCCAGCCACGCAACCGGTTGCTCGTCTTCGGGGGTTACGGAAGCCGCAGCGGTGGACAACAGGAGGCCCCCTGCAGCTGGTTCGACCTTTACAGCATCGACCTGGCCACGGGACAGACTGCACGGCTCGGCGATTACTCGGTCGAGGGAGACTCGTATATCTGTTCAAACTCGATGGTCTATGACCATGATAAAAACAAGATATACACGCTCACCTACAGCAACCGCAAATCGGCCACTTCGATCCTGCTGCGCGAATACTATATGGGTAAGGAGGGCGGCAGCATGGTGCTCGGAGATTCGATCCCCTACTTTTTCAACGATGTCGAATCGTATTGCGCCCTTTATCATTGCACCCAGACCGGGCAACTGCTGGCCATGACCTCGAGCTTGAACCAGGATATGAATACCCTGGTGAACATCTATGCGATCAACTACCCTCCACTTGCCTTTGAAGATACTTACCAGGATGGCCGCAAACCGTTTCCCGTATGGTGTCGTATAGCAACTACGGGCGTTGGACTGGCGTTGCTTTGCGCCGCGGCCATATTATACAGAAGGCGCAGGGCGCGCCGGAAGGCCGGCACTTCCACGGAAAACGCTGAGATAACTTTCGAGGCAGCCCCCCCCTCCGTGAGGTATAACCACGAAAAACGGCCGTCCTCCATTTACCTGTTGGGCGGATTCCAGGTCATCGACAGGAATGGAGAGGACATCACAGGCCATTTCACGCAAACCGTCAAACACATGTTCCTTCTGATCTTGCTGGAGACGTTCAAAACCGGAAAAGGCATATCCTCTGGATACATGCGCGACCAGCTTTGGTTCGACAAGGACGAGGAGAGTGCCCGCAACAACCGCAACGTAAACATGCGGAAGCTGAGGTTGTTACTGGCAAAGATCGGTGACGTGACCGTTTCTATCGGAAACAGTTACTGGCAACTGGAGATCGGCGAAGAGGTCTTTTGCGATTATACCTCCATTCTGGCCATCGCCAAGCAGATGAAGAAAGAGGGCGTCGTTTCAGACACCGGAAGGCTCAATCAGTTCATCCAGCTCGCCTTGCACGGCAAGTTGCTGATCAACACGCAGACCGAATGGATCGACGCCTATAAATCCGAGTTCTCATCGCTCATCATAGACACGATGCTGGAGGTCTCTAAACAGGAATCCGTGCGCAGCGACTACAAACTGCTTCTGAAGTTATCGAACGTTATCATGTTGCACGACAGCATCGAGGAAGATGGCATACGGCTGAAATGCCATGCCTTGTTCCATATGGGGCAGAAAGGCTTGGCCAAACAATGTTTCGACAACTTCAGGGATGAATACGAAAAACTGCTCGGTGTGCCTCCTTCCTTAGAGTTCAAAGACCTGGTCAAACCGTAATACGACACCGTGACGCCTATATTTTTAATTTTCGCGGATTTTCCGGGGGTGGTGCGCATTTTTAATTACTTATTAAGTAATTATTAAGTGCCGAAGCCTTGTTTTGTAGAAAGAAAACCCAAACACCACAATGGCATGCAAACCATAATCAGAACGACACTGGCCCTAACCGCGGCGGCACTACTGCTGTTTTTTCCCGGCTGTAACGGCACACATAGCCCCGAGCCCATAGATTATGTGAATCCAAATATCGGGTCGACCCACAGCCGCTGGTTTTTTTACACTCCGGCCGCGATGCCTTTCGGGATGGCCAAGCTGGGCCCCTCGACCAACGGGCACTACAGCAACCGGAGCGGATGGCAGGCCGTGGGGTATGAGGACGGGCATACGTCGATCGAAGGATTTCCCTGTTTCCACGAATTCCAGATCGGCGGGGTAATGCTCATGCCCGTAACCGGCACCATTAAAACCTCGCCCGGCAAACTCGACGAACCCGGTGGCTACCGCTCGGCCTTCAACAAAGCCGACGAACAGGCCTCGGCGGGATATTACGCCGTGCGGCTGAAAGACTACGGCATCAAAGCCGAGCTTACCGCCCTGGAACGGGTCGGATTCCAACGCTATACTTTTCCCCGGTCGGACAGCGCGGCCATTATATTCGACATCGGCAACCGGCTGGGCGAAAGCGGCCCTGTGGTGGACGCCCGCGTAAGGATGACCTCGCCCACATCGGTGGAGGGATATATTGTCACCGAACCGCTATACGTGCAGAAATACCAGAAAGGCGCGCAGGTCGAAATGTATTTTCACGCACAACTCAACAAACCGGCCAGGGGATGCAAGGTTTTTCTGCGTGGTGACGCACCCCTCGACGGGGACAGCATCGGCGGGGTGGGATCCTGCCTGGCATTGACTTATGCCACAGAAGAGAACGAGCAGGTCGAGGTGAAGTTAGGCCTTTCCTACACCTCCGTCGAGAACGCCCGCCTCAACCTGGAGGCCGAAGCGCCGGGAATTGGTTTCGACCGTGCCCGGAATATTTGCACCGACCGCTGGAAAGAATACCTGGGCCGCATAACGGTAAGCGGGGGAAGGGAGGAAGATAAGACCAAGTTCTACACCGGCCTGTTCCATGCGCTGCTGGGCCGGGGGCTGGCCAGCGACGTTAACGGGATGTATCCCAAAAACGACGGCTCGGTAGGCAGGATACCATTAAATTTGGACAAAACCCCTAAATTTCACCATTACAATAGCGACGCCATGTGGGGCGCCTACTGGAATCTCACACAGCTATGGGCGCTGGCCTACCCCGAATACTATAACGACATGGTGCAGAGCCAGGTGCAGATATACAAAGATGCAGGCTGGATGGGCGACGGAATCGCATGCAGCAAATATGTTTCGGGAGTAGGTACGAACATGCTGAGCATCGTGCTGGCAGGAGCCTACAACAGCGGAATAAGGGACTTCGATATGGAAGAAGCCTATGCGGCGACCCTCAAGAACGAACTGGGATGGGAAGGCCGGCCCGAGGGTGCAGGCAAAACCGATGTGCGCCACTTTCTCAGGGGAGGCTATGTTCCTTATGTCGACCTGCCCTACAACGGCACGGACACCACCGGGTCGGCATTCTCGGCTTCGCACACGCTCGAATATTGTTTCAGCGCCTACGCCACAGCCCAATGGGCCAAACAACTGGGCCGCACGGATGACTACGAACTCCTTATGCAGCTTTCGCGCGGATGGGAAAAACTGTACGACACGCAAACCGGTCTGATCCGTCCCCGTATGAAAGACGGTTCGTTCATAGATAATTTCGACCCGTTGCAATCCTGGCGGGGATTCCAGGAAGGCAACGCCGCCCAATACACGTTCTTCGTTCCGCACGATCCGCAGGGCCTGATAGAGAAAATAGGCCGCGAACAATTCAACAACACGCTTGATTCGATCTTTACGGTCGCCCGCCAGAGCGTTTTCGGCGGCGGGAAGGTTATCGACGCTTTCGCAGGTCTTTCGAGCCCCTATAACCACGGCAACCAGCCGAGCCTCCACATCTCATGGCTGTTCAACTTTTCGGGCAAGCCTTGGCTGACGCAACGCTGGACCAGACTGATCTGTGACGAGTTTTACGGGATCACCGGCGAGCACGGCTACGGCTGGGGGCAGGACGAAGACCAGGGCCAACTCGGGGCGTGGTATGTGATGGCGGCCATGGGCCTGTTCGACGTGCAGGGCGGGGCGAGCGCCGAGTCCACATTCCAGATAGGAAGTCCGGTTTTCGATAAGATCGAGATAAAGCTAAGCCCCGTGAACGCAAAGGCCGGCAAACTGGTCATCGCTACTGCGAACAACTCGCCCGAAGCCTGCTATGTGCAGTCGGCCTCTTATAATGGCCGTCCGCTGGAGGATTGCTGGCTGACGCGCGAACAATTATTCAGGGAAGGCGGCCGGCTCGAGCTGGTGATGGGGACGCAACCCAATACGGCCTGGGCGACCAGCCGCCCGCCTTATTATTCAGAATAAATCAAACCGTTAGGATCACATGAACAATTATTACAAAGTAAGCATTTCGTTGTTATGCCTGGGGACTCTTATCTGGGGAGGGTGCTGCGGGCACGGGCCTGGCGCCACGAACCATTACATCGCCATGGAATCGATCAAAACCCCAGAGAAAGGCATTTACTGGCCCGAGGGACAGGCCTTTCCCCATTTCGCTAGGCCTGCCGAGCCGCTCGACGCTATATCCGTCAAACTGGGGGATATGACCGACACGGAAAAAATCACTTTCGCCGTGTTCCAGGGCTTGATCAACCGCAACACACCCCGCGTGCTGCTGCTCGACGTCGAGCGAGAAGGGGCTAACAAATGGCCCGAAAACCTGGGGCTGAAAACCGTCAGCATGCCGGCAGAGCGCAAGTGGGAGCTGGTACGCAAGTATAAGGACGAGTTGGCGGGCCTTATATTATACTCGACAGAGAAAAGCGAACATTACAAAAACCTGGCCTCTACCGCAGCGGGTCTGGCCAACGCCCTGCCTGTGACCGCAGCCGAACACGAGGCGCTGAAGAACGCCTGCGTGCAACTGCCCGTAGTCGAGGATCTGACAGGGCTCGGCTACACCTCGCCCACGGAGATATACCAGCACCTTTATGACCACTACTGGAAAAACTGCACCCGCCGCCTGCTGCTCAGCCTCAAGCCCAAGGACGGTTATATACGCGACATCGGGACTGCGGCCGGGGCGGCCGTGGTATGGCTCGATGTGCGCAACCACAACGAAAATACGGTAATGCGCAAATTCCTGCGCGACATGAAGGCCGGGGAGAGCATATTGCTAGGCTGGTGGGCCGACGAACGCTCGGGGATCGGCATCGGGACGGAATACGGTATATCGACCGTGCCGGCCGACTTCTACGAGAACGCGACCGTCTACGGCGGGATGTCCCATCAGATCGACCTTCCGGTCACGCCGCGCAAACCTGCCCTGGAGAATAAGATATACCTTGCCGTATTCCTGAGCGATGGCGACAACGTGCAATACTGCCAGCATGCCATGTCTGGCCTGTGGGATAACCCCGCCAGGGGCACCATTCCCATTAACTGGACCGTGAGCCCGGCCCTGGCCGACCTGGGCCCCGGCTTGCTGAACTTCTATTACAACACCTCCACGCCCAACGATTTCCTGGCGAGCGGTCCGTCGGGACTGGGCTACGCGCTCATCCACGACGCCCACAACCGGGTATGGAACACCACAGGCCGGGAGGATATCGACCCCTACACCATACTCACAGAGCGCTACCTGGAACGTAGCGGGCTGCGCGTGATCACCGTGTGGGATGACATCAACGATGCGCAGATGGAATCTTACGCTTCTAACTGCCGTTACCTCTACGGCGTTACCCGGGAGGACTGGGGCTTCGGCGATAGGTTGACGACCAGGACGAAACAGGACCGGTTGGCATTCGTCCCCAATTTCCCATGCTACGCCCCAAATACCGACCGTATCTACGACCAGTGGAAAGATATCATCGCTTCATTCGACGGCTCGCGCCCGCTGTTCCTGGCCGCCCAGGGCGAATCGTGGAAAATGGGCCCCGAAAGCATCCTGCGCCTGAAAGAACGCCTGGACTCGCTCTCGCAGGGGAATATCGTCATCTGCCGCGGAGACCATTTTTTCACGCTTTACAACGAAGCCGAGGGGTTGGACTTCAACCTGACGATGTCCGGCGCGATAAAGATAACTTCGAGCCGTTCGACGACCCCGGCCCAATGTGCGGCCGACGGAAGCTGCTCGACCCGCAACCAATGGGTTTCGGCGGAGAAAGGGAACGCATGGATCGAGTTCGACTTGGGCAGGGATTATAGCGTAAGCCGCTATGTGGTGCGCCACGCAGCCACTTCGGGGCTGAATCCCTCGCTGAATACCTGCCGCTTCGACATTCTTGCAAGCATAGACGGAGCAACATGGGAAAAGGTGGACAGCCAGCGCGGAAACACCGCCGCCGTTACCGACGCCCAGATCGACCCCGTGCGGGCGCGCTACCTGAAGATCGAGATCACTGATCCGGGAAGCGACGGACTGGCCCGCATCTCCGATGTGGAGATCTATGGTAAGACGTTGCGTTGAACTGGCCCGGGATCTCCCGTACAGAATAGCCAAAAACTCTAAAACCCAACCGATGAAATATTCGATCATAGCCGCGGTATTCCTGCTTGTTGCCGCCGGGGCTACGGCCCAACAGAAAGAAACGCAGAACGACTACGGCCTGGAACAGGCCAATACCAAATTTATTCCTTCTTTGGGAACGCTGGGAGGCCGCACAGATTACGATTACCTCAGTCTGAAGGACCATCCCGACGTAAGCGGAGTGCCGCTGGGGGGTGTCGGAGCTGGAAATGTGAACCTCTCTCCTTCGGGGCGCTTCACCCGCATAGGCATTAATAATATCCATATGCCGATCAAGCGTTCCCAAGCGTGCTTCTTTTCTATTTGGACTAAACAAGGAGGAGAGACCAGGGCCGTGCGGCTGGTGCGAGAACAGGGCACACAGTACGGCATGCAGGGCGTCGCCCATACAAACTACCGTGGACTCCTCCCTACGGCCGAACTGAAATTCGAGGGCAGCGGCCTGCCTGTAGAACCGGTTATCCGGGCTTGGTCGGGCCTTGTGCCGCATAATGTCAAGGAATCGTCGTTGCCGGTCGTTTGGTTCGAAGTCGACCTGACTTCGCCCAAAGACGCAGAGGTGTCAGTGGCCCTTTCTTGGGAGGATTTTATCGGCTTGTTCAACGATCCTCTATCGACCGAGGGCATGGACGGACAGGTGCTCGCCCAGGGACGCGCCGGGCTGGTCAACGGCGAACAATGGCCCCTTGCTCCGAAAGCACACACGCTGGTCGGGCCATGCCGTAGCGGCGAATGGCAGGGATTCGTGCAATATGCGCCCGGGCCACTCACTCCCAACAGGTACACCTTGCAGAACTACAACGATCATGTGGCCGTCATAGCCAGGCGCGGGGCAGGCGAACAGGTCTCGATCCTGCCGTGCTTCGATGTGGCGGATGGCGGCCGGGGTTGGGCTGATTTTGCCGAAAGTGGCAGTTTCGGCTCTTTGAAGCAACCTGAAGAGTTGTCTGCGGCCGGATCACCGGCCCGTGCTTCAGCCCTGGCTATCAAAACCACGCTCAAGGCAGGCAAGACCAAGACGCTCCGTTTTGCCCTCGTATGGTTTTGCCCCCGGATCGAGATCGACCCGCAAACCGTTTCTGGAGACCGCTACTGGAAACATGGCGCGGACTACGACAAATATTTCCACAATTATTTCAACAATATCGACGAGTTGGTGGATTATGCCGCACGCAACGGCGAAAGGATCAAAAAGGAGAGCACCTCGTGGCACGCCCCCATCATGGCCAGCACGTTGCCCGACTGGTATAAATTCAAGCTCATAAACAGCGGCTATGTGATCTATACCAATATGGCGCTGAACCGCAAAGGCGACGTAATGGTCAACGAGGGTGCGATGGGCGGACTGGGCGGAACGATGGACCAAAGGCTCAGCGCACACCCCTTCTACCAGAAATTCTTTACGCAGCTCGACCGCTCGGAGATGGATATTTTCGCCGACGCAATGGACCCTGACGGCTATATTCTGCACTTCATCGGCCACTACTACGTGGGTATGGGCACCGTCGGCGGGAAAGTGCCGACCGAAAAAGGACATATGCTCGACAATTCGTCCGGATGGATCATCCAACTGGTAAAGGACTACCAGCAGACGGGCGACGGGCAATATCTGAGGACACATCTGGACGGCGTAAAAAGGGCTATGGCCTATCTCAGGCAATGCATGCCCGAAGGAAGCCAGGTGCCGGTAGGCAAAACCACGTACGACGATTTTACCCACCCGCCCCTGTACTCTTACTATGCCGGAGTATGGCTTGCCACGCTTAAAGCCTATGAAGAGATCGGCAAAGCAGTTGGCGACAGGGAAATAGTAGAGTATTCTCAGCAGCAGTTCGCGGTGTCGCAGAAAGAGATCATCGCCAAGTTGTGGAACGGCCGCTTTTTCGCCTACGGCTGCGAACCCGACGGGTCGAAAAGGCTCGACTGCGTGCTCTTTACCGGCCAGCTCGCGGGCCAGTTCCTGAGCCGTTATTGCGGATGGGGCGACGTGTACCCGATGGATATGGTAAAAGCCTCGCTGGTATCGCAATTCAAAATTTCGCTCTCAAAAACATCCGATTACTATGCCAATAAGGTATGGGACATCAATCTGGGTCGGGGCATAGACAACAAAGGATCGCAGTGCTGGCCCTTCTACCTGGAAAGCTATACGGGTCTGACGGCTATGCAGGCTGGTTTCTACGACGATGCGATGGATATCCTCAAGCACATCCAACTCGTGCATCTGCGCCACGGATGGACCTGGACCCAGAATCTGTGGAATCCGGCCGACATCACCTATATGACAGCCCCCGTAACGTGGTTCTCGACCGATGTGCTGGCTGGGGCGGGCCTCAATGTACCGCAAAAAGAACTCCGCCTGGCACCCATCGTCGCGAACAACTCCAAGGTGGTGCTGCCCCTGTTCTATCCTACGTTCTGGGCAACGCTTACGGCCGATCCGACAACGCGCAAACTGAACCTGGAAGTTACGCGCACCTTCCCGGGCGAGCCTGTGGTCATAGAACGGATAATCTCCCAACCGGCCGGAGAATCAGCCGCAGAGGGCACTTCAACCGTAATAGCCCCCTTTACTGTCACAACGGGTAAAGCGCTCGATCTGAGCGCGCATTGGGACAAGATAGTAGATCATCCGGTATTGGAAAAAGCCATACTGCCGGATGCCGACAATATACAGTTTAGGTTTGTAACAAAGTAGGTCTTCCCGTCCGTTCAGGACTCCTTGAACAAGCACTGCCCGGCAACTTGAGTGCAGGGCAGTCCTTTTTTGTAGGTAATATCTTACTTTAAAACATATGACAGAATATGAATCGACCGTATGATTTTCGTATCTTGTTGAAATTAATTAAATCACCAAATGAAATTTCTTGTTTTGCTCTGCGCGGTTGCTGCGCTCATGGGCTGTTCACAGGCTAAGACGAGCCTCTCGCCTGTCGACTACGTCAACCCCTACGCGGGTAATATCAGCCACCTGCTAGTGCCTACCTACCCTACGGTGCACCTGCCCAACAGCATGCTCCGGGTCTATCCCGAGCGCGCGGATTTTACGGGCGATGTGATCAACGGACTGCCGCTGATCGTCACCAGCCACCGCGGGCGTTCGGCGTTCAACCTTTCTCCCTATACCGATGGCGACCTGCGTCCCTCGATTCGTTTCAGCTACGATCGCGAGCAGATCAGGCCTTATTATTACAGCGTCTATCTCGATGAGCAGGGCACGGAGGTGGAATATGCTCCCTCGCATCAGTCGGCTGTCTACGATATACGTTTCAGCAAGCCCTCGCCCAGGTTGATCTTCAACGCCCAGTGGGGCGGGATGAGCGCCGAGGGTAATGCCGTGAGTGGATGGCAGCAATTGGACAACGATACGCGCGTCTACCTCTACGCCGTGATGGACACCACTCCCGAAAAGATCGAAAGACTCGACTCGATAAACGGTACCAGCGCACTCGCGCAGGCCGAAGGGCGCAATGCCTGCGTGGTGGTGAGTTTCCCAGAAAATACCGCCCGCGTGGGTGTGAATTACGGGATATCGTTCATCAGCGTCGAACAGGCCAAAGCCAACATGGAGCGCGAAGTCCAGGGCAAAACCGTAGCACAGGTAGCCGCCACGGCAAAAGATATCTGGAATAAAGAGCTCTCGAAGATCAAGGCCATTAGCCCCGACAAAGAGGATTTGACGCTATTCTACACTTCGCTCTACCGCTGCTACGAGCGTCCGGTATGCATCAGCGAGGACGGCTACTATTTCAGCGCGTTCGACCACAAGGTGCATGAAGACGATGGCGCACCGTTCTACACCGACGACTGGATATGGGACACCTACCGCGCCACGCACCCGCTGCGCATCCTGATCGACCCGAAGACCGAAACCGACGTCGTGCGCTCGTTCATCCGCATGGCCGAGCAGATGGATAATTTCTGGATGCCCACATTCCCCGAGATCACCGGCGACTCGCGCCGCATGAACTCCAACCATGCCGTGGCCACCGTGGCCGACGCCTGGGCCAAAGGATTGCAGTCTTTCGACTTGGAGAAGGCTTACACGGCCGGCAAGCAGGGCGTTATGGACAAAACACTGGCCCCCTGGTCGAGCAAACCCGGCGGGTGGTTGAACGATTTCTATAAAGAGCACGGCTATATTCCGGCGATCCGTCCGGGAGATGTGGAAACCGTGCCCGAAGTGCACCCCTTCGAGCAGCGCCAGCCCATAGCCGTGACGTTGGGCACGGCCTACGACCAGTGGGCGCTGAGTCTTATCGCCGCCGCGCTAGGCCACACCGAGGACGCCGAATATTTCAGAAAGGCATCTTACAACTACCGCAACGTGTTCAATCCCGAGACCCATTTCTTCCATCCAAAGGATAAGGACGGTAATTTCATCATGCCTTTCGACTACCGTTATGACGGGGGTCAGGGCACGAGGTATTATTATGGCGAAAACAATGGCTGGGTCTACCGCTGGGATGTGCCGCACCGCATTTCCGACCTTGTGGCGATGATGGGCGGGGCGGAAACTTTCGATAAGAATCTCGACATTATGTACCGCGAACCGCTGGGCAAGAGTAAATACGCGTTTTACGCCACGATTCCCGACCATACGGGCAACGTGGGACAGTTCTCCATGGCCAACGAACCCAGTCTGCATATTCCCTACCTTTACGTTTATGCCGGCAAGCCCTGGAAAACCCAGAAACGAATCCACACCCTTATCAATATGTGGTTCCGCAACGATTTGATGGGCATGCCCGGCGACGAGGACGGCGGCGGCATGTCGGCTTTCGTGGTCTTCTCGATGATGGGCTTCTATCCCGTTACCCCGGGCCTTCCCATGTATGTGATCGGCAGCCCCTGTATGGAAGAGGTCTCCATGAATTTGGCCGATGGCAAAATATTCACCGTGAAAGCCCTCAACTACGCCAAAGAAAACAAATACATCCAGTCGGCAACACTCAACGGAAAACCGCTCGACAAAAGCTGGATATCGCACGATGATGTGATGAACGGTGGCAAACTCGAACTGGTGATGGGCCCCACGGCCAATCGCCAGTGGGCGGCCGGGGAGGCTGCACTTCCGCCGTCAGGAGAATGATCTAACGATATAAATTACTTCTCAATAGTCACTTGAACTACTGAAAAATGAAAAACACGCTTGTAATCACCTTCGTATTACTGGCTTATTGCCTTTCTGCCCAGGCACAGCCACAGCAATGTCCTTCCGACTATGTTTCCACGCTTGTCGGCTCGCAGTCCGAAATGGCCTTTTCGACGGGCAACACCTACCCGGCCATCGCCCTGCCGTGGGGCATGAATTTCTGGACGCCCCAGACCGGGAAGATGGGCAACGGATGGGCCTACACCTACGGTGCGCATAAGATCCGCGGGTTCAAGCAGACCCACCAGCCCTCGCCCTGGATCAACGACTACGGGCAGTTCTCACTGATGCCCGTCGTGGGCGACAAGCCGCTCGACGAGGAGGGACGCGCCAGCTGGTTCTCGCACCAGTCGGAAACGGCCAAGCCCTATTATTACAGCGTCTACCTGGCCGACCATGATGCGAGCGTAGAGATCGCGCCGACCGAGCGGGCCGCTATCATGCGGATGGCCTTTCCCGAAAGCGACATGTCCCAGATCGTGCTGGACGCTTTCGACCGCGGCTCGTCGATACGCGTCCTGGACAAATATACGATTTGCGGATACTCCACCCGCAACAACGGCGGAGTGCCGGAGAATTTCCGCAACTGGTTCGTTGTGCGGTTCGACAAGCCGTTCTCGTCACACCAGCTTATGGATGGCGCCAAAAAGCTCAACGGTTCCGATGCAACCTGCAACCACGCTTTGGCGGCCGTACGTTTCGCGACCACCCGTGGCGAGAAGATCACGGCGCGCGTCGCCTCCTCATTCATCAGCCAGGAGCAGGCGTTTGAAAACCTGAAAGAGTTGGGCGACGACAGTTTCGAAACCGTGAAATCGAAAGCGCAAAAGCGCTGGGACAACGTCCTGGGCCGCATCACGGTCGAAGGCGGCACCGACGACCAATACCGCACGTTCTATTCGTGTCTCTACCGCTCGGTACTTTTCCCGCGCAAATTCTATGAAATAACCTCCAACGGCGAGGTGATGCACTACAGCCCCTACAACGGTCAGGTACTGCCTGGCTACATGTACACCGACACCGGATTCTGGGATACGTTCCGCTGCCTTTTCCCGCTTCTGAACCTGGTCTATCCTTCGGTCAACGCGGAGATCCAGCAGGGGCTCGCCAACACCGCCCGCGAAAGCGGCTTCCTGCCCGAATGGGCCTCGCCGGGCCACCGCCACTGCATGGTGGGCAACAACTCGGCCTCGGTAGTGGCCGACGCCATCCTCAAAGGCGTTACCCCCCAGAAAGACTGGCAGACGCTCTACAACGCGATGATCTATGCCCGCACGCACGTACACCCCAAAGTGCCTTCTACAGGGCGCATAGGGCACGAATATTACAACAAGCTGGGGTATATTCCCTATAACGTGGGTGTGAACGAGAACGTGGCCCGCACGCTCGAATTCGCCTACGACGACTGGTGCATCGCACAGGTCGCCCGCAAACTGGGCAAGAATGACGATGCCGCCATGCTGGAAAAAGCCTCGATGAACTACCGCAACGTGTTCGATCGGTCGACAAAGTTGATGCGCGGACGCAACTCGGACGGATCGTTCCAGACCCCGTTCAGCCCCTACAAGTGGGGCGACGCCTTTACCGAAGGCAACGCTTGGCACTACACGTGGTCGGTATTCCACGATGTGGAAGGGCTCAGCAACCTGATGGGAGGAACTGACGGGTTCGTCGAAATGCTCGACTCGGTATTCGTCGTGCCGCCGATCTACGACGACAGCTACTACGGGTCGCGAATCCACGAGATCACCGAGATGCAGGTGGCCAACATGGGAAATTACGCCCACGGCAACCAGCCCGCACAGCACATGATCTACCTGTACGGCTATGCCGGGCAGCCCTGGAAGGCCCAATATTGGGTGCGCGAGGTGATGAACCGCCTCTATTCCGCCCGCCCGGACGGCTATTGCGGCGACGAGGACAACGGCCAGACCTCGGCCTGGTATGTCTTTTCGGCGATGGGTTTCTATCCCGTATGCCCCACTTCGGACGAATATGCCGTAGGCGCCCCCTTGTTCCGCAAAGTCACGGTAAAACTGGAAAACGGGAAAGAGATCGTCGTCGAAGCGCCGGCCAACAGCCCTGAAAACCGCTATATCGGCATGGCGAAATTCAACGGCAAAACCTATACGAGCAACTACCTGCTGTGGTCCGACCTGGTGAAAGGCGCGAAAATCAACTTCACGATGCAGCCCGAGCCCAACCTCAAGCGGAGCATCGCCCCGGAAGACAAACCGTATTCACTGACTGGCAACTAGCAAATCAGGTTTAATACGCAAGGTAATGGCCAAGAAAAAGCTACTGCTCCGTAATTTTCATATTTTTTGCATATCAAGTTGATAAAATAGAGCAATATCAAGTAATACTAGAGTGTAACATGGATATTGGTTATTATAAATAATCGATTAGAAGATGTCCGAATTGAAGGCAGCTTCTCTATCGATGAGGCTAAATCCAGGTTTATAAATTCACGAATCTCATTTGTCACGGCCGCTATGATCAAAGATGCTTTCCTCGGGCTCGACGTCAAGATCAGCACTCTACTGGCTGTATTCGAGGAGTTCAACGACCGACAGGAAAAATTCATTGGCATCGACCTTGCCCAATCGACCTTCAACAAATACGACTTGACCTATCGCCGGCTCAAGGAATTCCTGAAAGTTAAGATGCGGAAAACGATATCCTACTCTACCAGGTGGACCGCAACTTCGTGATGGACTTCGAGGCTTACCTGAAAATCGAATACAAACTCGACACAAACTCCTCCGAGAAGCTGATGCGGATTTTCAAGCGTATCACTACGATGTGCTTCAAGAACGGCCAGATGCCGAAAGATCCATTCTGCGACCACAAACTTAAAAAGGTCAAGAAAGATCGTGGCTACCTAAATAAATCCGAACAGGAAAGTATTATCGACTATAAACCGGACAACAAGCGCCTCGAAAAAGTTCGCGACATCTTCCTCTTCTGCTGTTTTACCGGCTACGATTATTCAACGACTGCGGCTCTGACCGACAAAGATTTGGTTTCCGATGACGATGGCGCTCTTTGGATCGATACCCACCGGATAAAGACCAAAACCGCCGCTAAAGTTAAACTCCTCGACATTCCGGCATTCATACACATCACCGATGGGAAGTACCACGACTCGAACGCGCTCGATGTGGACAAACGCTATGATTGAGGCCATTTTTCAGTCAAATATCCTCTCAATGCAGCCGGGAGGGAGTAATTTACGGAAAGATAATTATGTGTTGATAACTTCTTTTAGAAGGTGAAGTTATCTATGTTATTATTGGATACATTTGTCGGCAGATACGGTTCCCATAGTTGCCCGTACGGCAATAGGGATTAAAAGGGAATCCTGTGAAAATCAGGAGCTATCCCCGTAGCTGTAAGTTCCAATATCCAGCAGATGCATCCTTTGCCACTGGCCCGTCGGGCTGGGAAGGCGCACTTGCCGGAACGAGCCAGAAGACCTGCCATATCCAATAAGCGATCCGAGCCTTCGGGAGAAGGGCGAGGGGATAGGTTTTCCGGCATACCGTTTCCATATTATGCAGTAATCCCGTTTCCTTCCTATTTTCCCTGTGCCCGTATCGTATAGAGGAACTTAATAAAATATGCAGATATGGAAACTTTTATCATCAAGCGAGACGGGAAGCGCGAGCCTTTTTCTATCGAGAAGATCCAGGGCGCCATCGCCAAAGCGTTCCTGTCGGTGGGCAGTTTCGCCACGCAGGATGTGATCACCAACATCCTCAGCCGCGTGAGCATTGCCAACGAGACCACCGTCGAGGATATCCAGAACCAGGTCGAAATCGCCCTGATGGCCGAGCGCTACTACAACGTGGCGAAAGCCTACATGCTTTACCGCCAGAAGCATACCGAGGATCGAGAGGTGCGCGACAAGCTCAATTTCCTGATGGAATATTGCGACGCCTCGAATGCCGCGACGGGCAGTAAATTCGATGCCAATGCCAATGTCGAGAATAAGAACATGGCCACGCTCATCGGCGAGATCCCCAAGTCGAATTTCATCCGCCTTAACCGCCGCATGCTCACCGACCGCATCAAGGAGATGTACGGCAAAGAGCTGGCTGACAAGTATATCGACCTGCTGAACAACCACTTCATCTACAAGAACAACGAAACCTCGCTGGCGAACTACTGCGCCAGCATCACCATGTACCCCTGGCTAATAGGCGGCACAATTTCCATCGGCGGCAACTCGAAAGCACCTACTAACCTCAAATCGTTTTGCGGAGGCTTCACTAATATGGTGTTCATGGTTTCGAGCATGCTTTCGGGGGCCTGCGCCACGCCCGAATTCCTGATGTACATGAATTATTTTATCGGGCTGGAATACGGGCAGGATTACTACATGCAGGCCGACAAGGTGGTCGACCTGTCGAAAAAGCAGCGCACGCTGGATAAGGTGATTACCGATTGTTTCGAGCAGGTGGTCTACACGATCAACCAGCCCACGGGCGCCCGTAATTTCCAGGCCGTGTTCTGGAACATTTCCTATTACGACCGCTTTTATTTCGAGAGCCTGTTTGAGAATTTCATCTTCCCCGATGGGTCTAAACCCGACTGGGAATCGCTTAGCTGGCTGCAAAAGCGCTTCATGAAGTGGTTTAACGCCGAGCGCACACGCACGATCCTCACTTTCCCGGTCGAGACGATGGCGTTGCTCACGGAAAACGGCGCTCCGAAAGACAAGGAGTGGGGCGATTTCACCGCCGAAATGTACGCCGAGGGACACTCGTTCTTTACCTACCTGAGCGACAATGCGGATTCGCTGTCGAGCTGCTGCCGCCTGCGCAACGAGATCACCGATAACGGGTTCAGCTATACGCTGGGCGCGGGCGGGGTGTCCACGGGCAGCAAAAGCGTGCTGACGATCAACCTGAACCGCTGCATCCAGTACGCCGCCCGCAAGGGGATCCATTACCAGTTCTTCCTTGAAGAGGTTGTGGATTTGGTGCATAAAGTGCAAAACGCCTATAACGAGAACCTCAAATACATGCACGACAAGGGAATGCTTCCCCTCTTCGACGCCGGGTATATCAATATGGGCCGCCAGTACCTCACCATCGGGGTGAACGGACTGGTCGAGGCGGCCGAATTTCTTGGCATTCCTATAACAGACAACCCCGATTACGAGCGTTTTACGCAGGAAATACTCTCCACGATCGAGCGGTATAATAAAAAATACCGCACCAGGGACGTGATGTTCAACTGCGAGATGATCCCGGCTGAGAACGTGGGCGTGAAGCATGCCAAATGGGACATGGAGGCCGGTTACAAAGTGTCGCGCGACTGTTACAACAGCTATTTCTACATCGTGGAGGATGAGCAGACCAACATCGTCGACAAATTCCGCATGCACGGCCGCCGCTACATCGAGCACCTCACGGGCGGCTCGGCGCTGCACATGAACCTGGACGAGCATTTGAGCAAAGAACAGTACGCCCATTTGCTGAAAGTCGCCACCCAGGAGGGCTGCAACTATTTTACCTTCAATATACCGAATACGGTTTGCAACGATTGCGGACATATTGACAAGCGCAACCTGAAGGCGTGCCCGAAATGCGGTAGCGAAAACTTGGATTACCTGACCCGCGTTATCGGTTACATGAAACGTGTCAGCAATTTTTCACAACCACGGCAGGAGGAGGCCGAACATCGTCATTATGCTACGGTTTCACAACTATGATATCGTTTTTCAGGAAGTCCCCGGCGAAGTAACGCTGGCCATCAATATTTCCGGCTGCCCCAATGGTTGCAAAGGCTGCCACAGCCCCCACTTGCAGGAAGACGTGGGTGATCCGCTTGACGAGTCGTTGCTCGGCGGCCTGCTCGATCGTTACGGCACCGCGGTGACCTGCGTATGTTTCATGGGTGGCGACGGCGACCCGCAGGAAGTCGAACGCTTGTCAGTCTTTTTACGCAACGCGACAGGTAACCGCATTAAAACGGCATGGTATTCGGGCAGGCAGCAGTTACCCGAAGGTTGTGCTTTGCGGTATTTTGATTTCATCAAATTAGGCGCTTATATAGAACATTTGGGCGGCTTAAACTGTGCGTCCACCAACCAACGGTTCTACCGCATTGAAACCGAAGCAATGGTGGATATGACGGAAAGATTCTATAAAAAATAAAAGACAATGAAAGGATATATTCAAATTTATACGGGCAACGGAAAAGGCAAGACCACCGCTGCACTCGGATTGACATTAAGAGCGACGGGAGCGGGTAAAAAAGTATTTTTCGCCCAATTCGTAAAAGGTCAAATCTATTCGGAAGTGAAGGCGTTACAGCAGCACTTGCCTTCAGTGGAAATCAAACAATACGGTTTGAATTGCTTTATAAAAAACGCCCCGACACAAGCGGATATCGAAGCGGCAAGAAAGGGGTTACAAGAAATAACCGACATTATCCTATCGGGCAAATACGATATCGTCGTACTGGATGAAGCCAACATTGCCATTTTCTACGGACTTTTTTCGGTGCAGGAACTGATAGAGGTATTGAAGCAAAAGCCGGACGAAACGGAAATTATCATCACGGGAAGATACGCCGTTCCCGAACTGGTGGAAATTGCCGATTTGGTAACGGAAATGAAGGAAGTTAAACACTATTACAATCAGGGTGTACAAGCCCGCGTAGGAATAGAATGCTGATGTATAATGTTGCCCATTCCATAGCGAAAACAACTATCGAAGATTGGAGTTCCTAACTTAGCCCGCACAAAGAGTAAGGATGTTTACTAATCTTATGACTTGTTGCTTTTCAGCTAATATGCGAATGATTTGAATTAGTATTATAAAATATCAGCCAAATATTTTTGCATGATAAAATCTTTGTGTAATTTTGTGTAAAGAGTTAATCAGGGCATGTAAAACTGCGCAAAGACCAGTTAAAAGAACCGTTGCCAAATCGTTACCTCTTCAAAAACCTCTCTTCATAACTCTTTGATAAAGAGTTCATAAAATCCATTCGACTGCTATTTGAAGGAAATTGCCGATCTGTGCGGCATCAACAAACATTTGACGACCCACATGAGCCGCCACACGGCGGCTACCGTCGTGTTCCTGGCCAACAACGTGTCGATGGAGAACGTCGCCAAAATCCTCGGCCACTCCAACACTAAGATGACCCAACGCTACGCAAAAGTTCTCGGGTGTTACGGACAAAGCAATCAATGTAGACGATATCATCGAAACCACCAACCACTTCCGCTGCATCGATCTAATCATTGACAAGGCCAAAGCAAAGTTGACAGAATCGCTAATCAAAGAATTGCACTTTATGCTCAAGTCAGGTACTTCAGACAGCCGTAAGGAGTGGTTTCGGGTCGGCGAGTATAAAAAGCTACCCAATGAGGTAGGTGGCAATGAGACTACGCCACCCGAAGAAGTCCGCGCTCGGATGAAGGAACTTCTTGAGCGTTACAATGCAAAGCCGCAGAAAACTTTGGAAGACATTATTGACTTCCACTATCAATTCGAGTGCATCCACACATTCCAGGACGGAAATGGTCGCGTTGGCCGCCTAATCATGTTCAAGGAGTGCCTTGCGACTAATATCGTTCCATTCATTATTGACGAAAACCTTAAGGCGTTTTTACTATCGGGGGCTACGTGAATGGGCAAGCGTCAAGGAATACTTGACAGATACCTGCCTTTCGGCTCAAGACAACTATCAGGCGACTTTGGATTACTTCAGAATCGGAAAATTACTAAAAATTATACCGAAAGGTCTATGTTTTGATTTCAGCAGCAAAGTCACTATCTTTGTATTTAGATACAGTAGTATCTTGATTTCTGAATTAATAAATTAATCAGATACAACCATATGTCTTTGCTTTATAATTTCGACATAGAAACTCCCGAGGAGTTGCTTTCCGTTCTCGCTCAGAACATACGGAAACGCAGGCTTGAAAAAGGGCTTTCCCGAAAGGCTCTTACAGAACTGAGTGGAGTCCCGACGCCTACTATTGCCAAGTTCGAGCAACAACATACGATCTCGCTGGCATCATACGTGGCATTGGCAAAAGCATTGGGCTACTCCAAAGCGATAAAAGAGCTATTGTCCGAGCCATTATTCAGCACGATGGAAGAGCTGGAGGCGATTAACAAGAATAAGAATAGGAAGAAGGGACGCAATGAAATCGGTAAATAAACTAATAGTAACCTACCGCGACCGGAACGTCGGGACGCTCAGCATGACGCCCGACAATCGCTTATGCGCCTTCCAGTATGATAAAGAGTGGCTGGCCAGCGGATTCTCCATATCTCCGCTCGATCTGCCGTTGAAACCAGACCTGTTTATCGCAAAGCCGGAACCGTTCTGGGGAAACTTCGGCATATTTGAAGACAGCCTTCCCGATGGTTACGGCCGTTATTTACTCAATCGTTTGCTAAAAAAGCAGGGCGTAAATGACAGCGAACTGACTCCACTCCAAAGATTGAGCATTGTCGGGACATCCGGGATGGGGGCACTCTGCTATATTCCAGAAACTTATATCGGCGAAGAAAAATCGCTTCCCAACCTGGATGATCTCCAGCAAATGGCGTTAGATGTACTGTCCGAGAAATCCGACAAGGATGAAGAGGTGCTTTACTTCAACAGCGGCAATTCGGGTGGATGCCGCCCAAAATGTTTACTCCAGGATGCAGAAGGGTCTTGGCTGGTTAAATTCAGGCACACATACGACCCTAAAGACATGGGGGCAATGGAATATCGATACAATGAACTGGCACGCGCGTGCGGCATTACCGTACCTGACTTTAAATTGATGGACGGAAAGTATTTCGCCACCAAACGCTTTGATATAGAGAACGGGGTTAGGTTACATATCGCCACGGCGGGAGCGCTGCTGAATGAATCCATCACACAACCCAGATTAGAGTATAAGACACTACTCCATCTGACCGGCTTCCTTACGCAAGACCCCAGACAGGTAGACGAAATGTTCCGCCGGATGGTATTCAATGTATTAACCGAGAACAAGGACGACCATGCCAAAAATTTCAGTTTCATCTGCGATGAGGGAGTCTGGTCATTAGCCCCAGCCTATGACTTAACCAGGTGCAGCAACGGGTATAACGGAGAGCACGCTACCAGCGTGAATAATCACGGGAGTCCCACCATCGAAGATCTGCTTGTCGTGGGAGAGAGTATTCGCATACCAAAGAAAAGAGGCAGGGAGATGATACAGAGTATTGCAGAGGGGTGCTCTGAAATTATATCCAAAGATTATATTTCAGCCTTATATTGACAGCAAAATTGCACTCAAATATCCATCAAAAACAGGCTCATAATCCCCGAAAAATTCTTACATTTGTAGCACAGCTCATTGATGGCGCGCAAAATACTGAAAATCAACGAAAAGGACAAATGCCAATTCGTGGGCATCGGTTTTCAGGCTCTGCTAAAATATTGGTTAGACGGCGATTAAAGCGAAGGTTCAAAGTCCCGTCCATATAGAGGCTCGGTTAGGTTTACTCCATGATACGAAGTTACATGGATTAAGACGTAAATAACCGGTAGAGCGATTCTCGGAGTCCACCACGATGCAGATAAGCGCAACGAAGTAGCCTGATTACTATCCACTTCAGGCCCTAGCTAAACCCCGCGAGAGATATCTCGCGGGGTTTTTAATATTATAGGAATCAAGCCAGAGATCAAAATAGGACCCACATTGTTGTAGCCAGTTGCTCAAATGGACACTGTCCAAAAAATTGTGTAAACGCTAATGCGGGTCGGAAATGATCCACTATAATTTTTGTCGGTTTAATTACACGTTAAGATTCCATATGCTTCTTTATTTCGGCGATAAATTGCTCGCCGAATTGCTCGTATTTGCGTTCACTAACGCCTTTTATCGCAATAAACTCCTCTCGAGTCGTCGGCTTGTCTGTGGCCAGAAGCGCTAATGGGTCATTGTGCATAACAACATATGCAGGAAACTGGCATTCCTGGGCAAGTTCCTTTCTCAAAATGCGGAGTTTTTCGAGTAATGCCATGTCGGTAAGTAGATTCCCTTGAGCATCTGCAAGAACATTGAATCCTTCCTTTTCAATCATCTGCATTGAATAATCGACGGTATGGACTTGTGACTTTGTTTTCGCGGCTGGTGATGTTGCTGTTTTCTTCAGAGGGGTTATCTCTGGAACTTCGGGGATTTCAGTCAGTGATTTTGATGTATTCAGATATGCGGGTTTATCTCTTGACATATCCTCTATGCCGAAATCGTCTTTCCGCCAGTTTCGATAGTATTCCAAAGTCATCAGTCTGCTGCATCCCGACTTATCCGGTTGATAGTTTGTACAAGCCAAGAAATAACTCCTTCCGCTTTTTACGACCAGATAGCCGTCTTTACAGCAATCGCATTTTTGAATCGAGAGTTCCCCGCCTCGTTGGTCGTTGGTGCATATCCACAACTTCAATCCATAATTTTTATTCCACCTCAGTTGTAATGGGAAGCCGCATATCGGACACAGATTCTTTATGGTTTTTACACTGGTTAGTTCCGCTTTCAGTTCGCCCATAAGCGTTACATTCGGATAACTACTTGGGTCGCTTAGAAGCTCTTTGATAAAATCAGACGGACGTTTTTCCGGAGTAATTATAAAAACCCTGTTTTTAGTTCTGGTCAATGCCACATAAAACAGCCTTCGCTCCTCGGCATAATTATATGAAGTGTCGTTTGAGATCACCAGATTCAACACAGGATCATCGTCGACCTTTGACGGGAAACCATAAGTTTCGTCCTTTGCATTAATGATAATTACATTATCTGCACTCAGCCCTTTTGAACTGTGTGCCGTCAGAAATTGCAATTTAACCTTCGTCCCATATTTGACAGAGTAGACTTTTCCTGATTTCTCGTCGTAATTGAAATCTTTTGAATAGCAAAGATTCCGCGCATCGAATCCATATCGGCCGATCAAAAGTATCGACGCCACATGGGATTTGCCGTCAACGGAATTAGCTTCCAATATATCCTCGATGGCCTTATTAACAGCAAGTCCGAGCTCAAAATATTTTCCGCCTTCCTGTCGACTTTTACCTTTGTCGTAACTTTCGGTGTATGTATGGATAATGACCGGATTCGTGATGCTTTTAGGGGAAATAAGTTCTTTCTTTATCTGAGCCGAATTCTTCTGTACGAATGTTCCTGCGATGTTGATTACCTCTTGCGCATTACGATATGTCCGTGTAATTTTAAGTTCCTGCCCATAACCGACTTCATCACAAAAATGAGTGAATAGTGGTAGGATCGAACCGCTGAATGCATAGATCGATTGCCAGTCGTCACCGACAGCAACAATCTTGGCTTCACATAATTTAGACAATTCATTTACAAGACGGTACCGCTGGCGTGAGATATCCTGATATTCATCTACTATGATATATTTGTAGTCTACTTGTTGGGGGCTGATTCGCTTTTTGCATATCAGTTCGGCGGACTCATTGATCATATCCGAAAAATCAATACAATGCTGCTCCTCCAATGTTTTCTGATATTCATAATAACATACACTGCAAATATCGAGAAATAGTTTGGTGCGGACATTTTTGGTTGCTGCCTTGAACTCGTTGAACTGCTCGGTTTTATACCCCTGGGTCTTAAAATTATTTATGAAGGTGTGTATCAACAAAGTAAGCCGCGTGATATATTTACTTTCTTCCGAGTCGATCAGCTTTTGGTATACTTCTTCCGCCGGGCGTTTATTCAGTGTGTATCCTCGTTGTTCGAGTTGTTTTTGCAGATGGTCTAGATAACTATTCCCATCATTATGCATCGAGAACGTATAGATTAAATCTGTTTTATGCTTGCGATGGAGAAGAATCTTGTCGTTAATGCGGGCTTTGTATTTTTCGAGTATTTCCGGCGAATAAAGATTATTACGACCATCCTCGGTTATGCCGAAGTGCTCTATATAAGAAACTTTGTCGTCTTGTTTGATTAGGAAGTCAGGGGTGTATGGTTTATTTGCATCGAGAATAGGATATTGGTATATCGGTTCATACTCATATTCTATCTGATTCATATATAAGAAATTGGCAATGTGAACCTCCTCCATCGAACGCAGAATCTCATTGTTAAGCGTCTGAATCCTCTGTGTTTTGCGATCAACGATCTGTTGGATATACTCGTGTAAATTGCTCTTCAATGTCGAACAATCGGCTTTGGCAACGAATTGAAAATACTCATTGAGTTTTTCGCCTTCATAGGGGGCCGTGAAGTATGAACCGAAAAAGAGAATCAGTTTGTCTACTATCTCAGGATGGCGCAGAACATTCGATTTCAGGTATGTGTTGATGACAGTATACATATATCCGCCTTCCACCACCTTTTTTCGTTCACTCTCTCCTTGCCGCAGAATCGTGTAACCGACGGCGTGAAATGTAGTAATAGGGCATGATATCCGCAGACTCCCGTTGATACGCTCACGTAACTCTTCGACGGCTTTGTTGGTGAATGAAATAACCAGAATCTTGCTCGGATCGATTCCGCGTTTCTCTACAAGGTATCGCACCTTGGCTGCAACTGTTGTGGTTTTTCCTGCACCAGCCCCCGCAATTACCAATGTATGATCTTCTTCCGAAAGCACGACCTCGCGTTGTTCCCGGTCGAGCGAGATGGCAGGATCACATGCTTTCAGAATATCGTCGAGATAAGATTTCTCCGAATGGAGGTGATTGGAGATATAAATATCGTTGTGACTCTTAATCGTCGGGGACTCTTTAGCGAGGTCTTCGATCTCCTCGAATATCTCTCGAAAATAACTTATTTGATGGCTGGCAAGGTTATTCTTTGAAATATAATGATCTAACAACTCCGATTTCGACAATGTTGCATAAAATTGTGGTAAGTCTCGGTACAGGTCAACAAGTTCTTTATAGTCGCTTCTTGCTATGAACTTGTCTTGAGACAATAGCGCGCTGAATGCCTCATTGAAAGATAGGGTTCTCGCATACTCCGCAGGGTAGTCTACTATATGTGCAGAGTCCGTGGTGTTGGATTGCCCAATATTCCTCAATAAATTCGCTATTCCCATATATTGTGATATTTCCTCTACAAATATAACATTAAATCAATTGTTGTAGGCAGTTTCATCAGCAATGATAAATATAAATCAATAGTTATCTTTGTTCAACACACCCATAAAATATTCACAAATTATCCGCAAATTATGGTAAGTGGGTCTTTATATCGACCCGGTAGGCAAACAGTTCGAAATAACCAAGCACCGTAAAATGACCACTCAAGACATCCTAAAAATACGCCTGTACAACCAGCTGCTGGCCGGCAACACACTACAAGAACCACACGAGATTGTTTCCTATATGGGTGCCATGCAGGCGCAGGCGTTCGAGATGGCCAAATGGGGCGTCGGCGTACGGCTGAAAGGGGCGACGATCCAGGATGTTGAGGACGATATCAACGCGGGGAAGATCATCCGCACGCATATCCTGCGTCCGACCTGGCATTTCGTGGCGGCCGAAGACATTCATTGGATGACCGAGCTTTCCGCGCCGCGGATCCGCCCGACGTTTATGGGATATGGAAAATACCTGGGGTTCGAGGAGGGGATGATCGCCCCTGCCATCCGTATCGTGGAGAAACTACTGAGAGATGGCAACCATTTGACCCGGCAGGAAATAGGGACTGTTTTGATCGCCGAAGGAGTGATTGCAGATCTCCATCTGACTAATTATATTATGGGACGGGCAGAGGTCGACGGCATCGTCTGCAACGGGCGGGTCAACGGAAACAACCCAACTTACGCGTTGCTGCACGAGTGGGTTCCCAAAACGGAAACGCTGTGTCGGGAAGAGGCGCTGGCACGGCTTGCCCGAAAGTTTTTCACCAGTCACGGTCCCGCCACTTTAGCAGATTTTGTTTGGTGGTCGGGCATGACGCTCACCGATGCAAAGAAGGCTATCCAGCAAATCAAGCACGATTTCGTCTGCGAACAGGCCAACGGGCGCGAATTTTGGATGAGGAATGATATAGCGCTGTCGGCAGACGATAGCGATTCTGCGCTGCTGCTCCCTCCGTTTGACGAGTTCGTGGTCAGCTATAAAGACCGTTCTGAGTTGATCGAGGACCATCATTACGGCAAGGTGATGACCAAGAACGGCTTGTTCAGCCCCACTTTAATGCTGAACGGCGAAATTGTCGGCTCGTGGAAAAAAGTTACCGCCAAAGGCAAAGTTAGCGCGGAACTTTCCTTCTTCAAGAAACCGACTAAAAAGATTGAAAACCTTTTCAAGGAACCGGTAAAAGAATTTTCCGAATTTTATAGGCAGTAATAGAAGACGGTCATTGTAGGAAATTGCCAGCATAGCAGGTTCGGCTATGAATTTTAATCGTCGAGTTTATTGACGAGACCCTTGGTGTCCTGTAAATCCTTTGTTCTAACTCCAGCCATAATTTCCTCCCATTATCGGCTGAGAATACAGCGAAGATTGCTAACTTTGGTAAAACATTGTTACATTTTGCATACAGAAACAGCACGAGCCATTTCTCAAAAGTTAAAATAAAATGAACAGGAATAATCTTATAGGCATAGCATTTTTACTGATGCTTTTTTCGCTGACCTCCTGTAATCTCAGGGTTCAGGAAAATCAAAACTCGGTTTCGGTTTCCGGTATCGGAACGGTGTTGGCACAACCGGACATGGTGTTCATGAACGTCAGCTTCTCCCACACCGCGCCAACGACCAAAGAAGCCAAAACAGCCGCGGAGCAAACCATGCAGCAGATTTTGGCAATACTGAAAGCGGAAAATGTCGAGGATAAATTTGTGAAAACCACATCGCTGAACTATGATGTGGAATACGAATACCGAAGCGGGCGTCGGGTTCGGCTCGGACAGCGGGCGCAACAGACCATTGTCGTTACCGTAAACGATATGGTAAACACTCCCGAAAGGTTCTCGTCCATACTGGACAAGATTACGGCTATCGACAAGGTTGAAGTTCAGAACATTCAGTTTGACATCGAAAACAAGGCGGAACTGTTCAAACAAAGCCGTGAGTTGGCGTATCAAAAGGCGTTTGACAAGGCCCGACAGTATGCCGAACTTTCCGGCCGTAAAATAGGGAGAGTATTGACGATATCGGAAGTGGTAAGCCGGGATGTGGCGCAATCCCGCGCGTTCCAGAGCAATCTTGCATTCAAAGAGGAGGCGTTTTCCCTCTCCGACGGTTCAGGGGTTCCAACGGGCGAACAGGGAGTAAGCTCTGAAATTAATATTGTTTTTTCGCTGGAGTAGCATTATTGTAGAGACGCTATGTATACGAAAAAGCAGGACTTTTCAAGTCCTGCTTTTTCGTTATATTCGGATACGTTAAGCGACGGTTGCCATAAAATCGTTGCAGGCTTTCGTACATTCGCGGCACACACGGGCGCACTCCTGGCAGTGTCCCTCGCTGTGGCGCGAACACTCTTCGGCACAGCGTTCACAAGCTTTGGCGCACAGTTGCAGTATCTCTTTCATAAAATGCCCGTTGGCGTGTACCGACGCCAGGGTGAGCGAGCAGATGTCGGCGCACTCCTTGTCGATGCGGATGCATTCGGCCATCATGGCCACGTGTTTCTCGTCGAGACAACCGTTAAGGCAGTCGTTGCAGGCGTGGATGCACTCGGCCAACTTATGGGCGAGGGCTTTACTTTCCGGTCTCATAATTTTCTTTTTTATAGGTTAATCCATTATGGTCAGACGGCCTTTGGATCCATCCAGAAAAACTCCCAGATGTGCCCGTCCAGGTCGCTGATCGCGCGGGTGTATATGAAGCCCATGTCTTCTTTGCGGGCTTCTGTTGCACCCATCGACACGGCTTTGTCAGCCACCTCGTCGACTTTGGCCTTGCTTTCCAGCGAAACGGCAAGCAGCACCTCGTTGCTTTTAGCGGCGTCCGCGATGGGCTTTTTGTAGAACGACTGGAAGAACGGCTCTGTAAGCAGCATTACGAAAGCTTGGTCGTTAATCTTCAGGCAGGCCGCCTTGTCGTCCGTGAATTTCGGTTCGAACGTGAAGCCCAGCGCGCTGAAAAAATCCATCGTCTTCTTCAGATCTTTGACCGCCAGATTGGGGAATAACATCGATGTGAACATAATCTTGTGGTTTTAAGTTTGATACATTACTATCAACTTCCAATCCGATTTCTTTCTACATGGCATACAGGCGGTTATAAAACAGAATGCCATGCCTCAGAATAAAACAAATCCAAAGAAAGAAAAATACATCCGTAACGCCCAACATTTGCAGGCGACGGTAACACGCCCGAGATCATTTACGAGTTTATGTAAACAACTCCTCAAGTAAAGGCATGCCGCTCACTTCATAACGGGCTTTGAAAGCTTCCACTGCTTCGCGGCCGAAACGGCGCTCGTCAAGTTCCATCGACTCGGAGGGAAACGGGCGTTGGGTACCAATCTTGATGTCGATCACTACGGGCACATCGCTACGGATGGCCTGGCCGAACACCTCGGATAGTTGGTCCCGCCTGGTCACCGTAAACCCTTTGGCGCCCAATGCTTCGCCGACTTTGGCGTAATCCGCCCCCGTAAGGTCCACACCGTATTTGGGCTGACGGGTTTCTTCCTGTTCGGCATCGATAAATCCGAGCGAATCGTTAGAAAAAACGATGTTGATCACCGGAAGACCGTAACGTACCTGGGTGATCACATCCTGCATCACCATGGCAAAAGCCCCGTCCCCGTTCAAAGTGAAGACCTGACGGCCGGGATAACTCAATGCGGCGGCTATTCCGCCAGGGATTCCGTAGCCCATAGTAGCGAACAGGCCCGAAGTGGTAAAACGCTGTCCGGCCCCATTCATCTCCAGGTGGCGGACGGCAAAGATGGTCGAATTGCCCACATCGGCGATAAATACGGCATCCGGCATGGCAATTCGGTTGATCTCCCGGAAAACGGGTTCTGGCCTCAAGGGCAAATCGTTACGCTCCTCGAAACCGTGCATCCAGGCAATCCAGTTCCGGCGGTTTTCGCGGTTCGCTTCCAGCCAAGGGCCGGCGGGTCGCTTTTTTGCTGCATCCACCAACCGGCGCATCGATTCTCCGGCATCGCCCAGGATGGCCACGTCGGTGCGGTGGCGTTTACCCAGCTTGGATGAATCGGTGTCAATCTGGATGAATTTTGCATCGGGGT
This sequence comes from Rikenellaceae bacterium, assembly GCA_031552535.1. GTDB lineage: Bacteria > Bacteroidota > Bacteroidia > Bacteroidales > Rikenellaceae > JAVBMJ01. The sequence continues at coordinate 12,769 of JAVBMJ010000034.1, read as the reverse complement.
TGAACACATAACGGGCAAATGGAAAGTTGCTGCCCACAAAAATGATCAGGTCGGTAGCCCGCAGGGCCTCATTGGCCGGTTTTGTCCCCAGGCGGCCCGAAGTTCCCAAAAAATCAGGGGTATCGTCGGGAATGATTCCTTTGGCCATGACCGACAACACGATCGGCAGCGAAAAATGTTCCGACAGACCGAGTACCTCTCGGCTCGCATTCCGGGCTCCCTGGCCTATATACAAAACCGGACGTTCAGCCGTTTCGATTAGCCGGGCGGCTGCTTCGATATCTTTTGTATCGGGCAGTATCGTTGCGGTGCGGTGCAACCGGGCGGTGGATACCTCCAGGTCGGGGATGTCGACGGATCCGAAATCGACGGGCAGAGTGACCACGGCCACGCCCCGCTGCTCATAGGCACGGCGGATGGCTTCGTCCACTACGGCGGGCAGACTCTCGGGAGTCATCACCGTGCGGTTGTAAACACTCACATCGGTGAACATGGGATTTTCGTTCATCTCCTGGAACGCATCGGTGTTCATCGCCCGCGAGCCGACCTGGCCGATCAGGGCCAATACCGGTACATGGTCCATCTGGGCGTCATACAGGCCGTTGAACAGGTGGGTAGCCCCCGGGCCAGCTGAACCGAAACAGACCCCTATCTTCCCCGTGAGCTTGGCATCGGCCGAAGCCGCCAGGGCGCCGACTTCCTCATGTCGAACCTGAATGTAGCGCATGGTAGCCCGTTTTTCATACAAGGCGTCCATCAACGAATTGATCGATCCGCCGGGAATGCCGTACAGGTGCCCTACTCCCCAGCTTTCCAGCACGTTGAGCATCGCGATACCGGATTTAATCATTTTTCCCATAATATCAATTATAGTTTAATTTATTGCGTTTATAGGACATTATGCAATCAGACGGCTTTGGGATCCATCCAGAAGAACTCCCAGATGTGCCCGTCCAGGTCGCTGATCGCGCGGGTGTACATGAAACCGAGGTCTTCGCTGCGTGCCTCGACCGCGCCCATCGAGAGGGCTTTGTCCGCCACCTGGTCGACTTTGGCTTTGTTTTCCAGAGAAACGGCAAGCAGCACCTCGTTGGACTTCGCCGTGTCCGCGATAGGCTTTTTATAGAACGACTGGAAAAACGGCTCGGTGAGTAGCATGACGTAAGCCTGGTCGTTGATCTTCAGGCAGGCCGCCTTGTCGTCCGTGAATTTCGGTTCGAACGTGAAACCCAGCGCGCTGAAAAAATCCATCGTCTTTTTCAGGTCTTTGACCGCCAGGTTTGGGAATAACATCGATGTGAACATAATTTTTTAGTTTTAAGTTTGATACGACTGTATCAACTTCCGTTCCAATCCGACCATACCTATATTGATTGCCGGTGACGTGTTCTTCATCAACTCGCAGTTCGTTGAAAGCCACAACGTGGCGACTAAAAGCTGAACCCGACCCCGAGTGAGAGGAAATGGAACGTCGCCATCGTGTAAACCCGTTCGCCGTCCGAGCCGCCTTCCAGAAGGCGATACCCGGCCGTGGCGTAAACCAGCGGAGAGAGGCGGTATTTCACACCGGCGAACAGATCCTCGGCACGGCCTGCCTTGACGGCGAAAGCGTCGCCGTAAGAGAGAAGGCTCAACTGCTCGCACGCCATCCACTCGATGCTGTAAGATAGCAAGGGAGCCACGCCCACGTTCGAAAATTTTGCATCGTCGGAGCCGCTTTCGAGCGATATGTAGGCATCCCGCAGCAAAAGTGTAGCCCCGAGTTCGAAATTGAAACGCGAATGGTCCACCAGGCAGTATCTGTACCCCAGCCGGTAAGTGTGGAACTTGTATTTCGCATCGATCTCGCTGCCCTGCGCAAACGCCACCCCATCGTACATTATGTCTTTACGGGCCGGGCCTTCGAATTTCTCGTCCACCCATGCGGCGGTAGCGATGATATGATGTCGTTTGGTATTGTATTCGACCTCGATGCGCGGTGAAAAAGTCGCGTTGTTTTTACGGCCGATGTCGTCCGGAAGCGAGAACCGCGTTCCCGAGGCGTCGTTGGGCCAAAAGGGATCAATGTAAAAACCGGGTGGAGCGGGTGAAAAGTTTATCTTTGCGGGATGCAAACCGACTTATCTAAAATTATTCTGCCCACGGAGGTATTTGAGCATTTCGAACTGATTGCTATCGAGGAGTATCCCGGACATTTCATAATGCGGTTGGATGAGAAGAATCTTCCGCCTCGCAAGCATAATCACACTTACACATCGAAAGGATTCTTTCCCGGAGTTGAGATTCAGGACTTTCCACTTCGAGGCAAGGCGGTGTTCCTTCACGTTCGCAAGCGTAAATGGCATGAGGAACAGACGGGGTCGGTGGTCAGTAACAGCTTCACACTCACCCAACCGGGAACTCACCTTAACCCTGAGTTCGCGGCTTTTTTAAAAGAATTGCATCGAGGATAGCGCCCTGAGCATCCGCACCATCGGCGGGATGTACGGTGTGGACGGGGCGTTGCTCTCGCGCCAGTACAAGGATCACCTGAGCGACTTCCGGGAGTGGGAACAGCATCATCACGCCTACGACTATGTTCTCTATAAGCAGAACCTGGGCCCGCACTTGAGTATCGACGAGACGTGCCTTTCGCAGGGAGAGCTTTACACCATCGTCACCAACAAGGCCGCCCATGGGCGTAAGGGTTCGCTGGTGGCCATGATCCGGGGCACGAAGGCCGACGATGTGGTCTTTGCCCTGAGCAAGTTGCCCCGCTCGCTGCGCCTGAAGGTCAAAGAGGTTACGCTCGATTTATCGCCCTCGATGAAGCTGATTGTCAAACGGGCTTTCCCGCAGGCAATACAGGTGAGCGACCGTTTCCACGTCCAACGGCTGATGAACGAGGCGGTGAGCGACCTGCGGGTCGACTACCGCTGGCAGGCCATAGACCAGGAAAATGCCGAGATAGCACTGGCAAAGGAACTTGGCCGCAAGTTCGTCCCGCACACCTTCGAGAACGGCGACACCCGTCGACAACTGCTGGCCCGAAGCCGCCACATCGTCATGAAGAACCGCTCGCGGTGGACCGACTCGCAGCGCCGGCGCGCGCAGATACTCTTCCGCGAATACCCGGCAATCGAGGAATCATATAACGTGTCGATGGAACCGACCAATATTTATAATCAGAACATTACCCCCGGCGTAGCCCTGCTAAAGCTCGCCACATGGTACGACCGGGTCGAGCGGCTTAACCTCAAGTTCTTCAAATCGGTCATCGAAACAATGCAGAATAACTACGCCACCATCTGCAACTACTTCCATAACCGATCCACAAACGCCTCGGCTGAATCGTTCAATGCTAAAATCAAAGCTTTCAGGGCACAGTTCTGGGGTGTGCGGGACATCCCGTTCTTCATTTTCAGACTATCCAAAATATTCGCTTAATACAACCCGCTCCACCCGGTTTTTACATTGAGCCTAAATTAAGGCGGATCCGAAGTATTTGCAGCCTCCGAGGTTTAACGGTACAAAACTGTCAGGTGAGAATGATGCTATTTTGAATGCTGACTCTAATGATATTTTTTCGTATAAGTATCAAATGTAAAAAAAAATATTATTTTTGCAGTCAGGGGTATGCTAAGAGCAATTGGCAATGCCTACAGATTATAGACCGGGCTGGATTTATGCTTTTAAAATAGCTGTGAAATGCCGATGGCAGTTATGATTCGATACTCCAGACGTAAAATAGCTTAATGGCCCGGGAACTGGTTTTTTGTCGGACATACGTTGCATAGGGTCGATTTTTTACATATTTTTGAATAAAAAACGATATTTTGCGAAATAAAACGCATTTGTCGGATATGGTTAAAAAATAAACATTATTTGAATGAGGAAATTGTACAATCCACTAAACATCAGGTAATTTAAAAAAGTCGACAGACTCTACCGTAACCCGGTAGATTTGTTGGCGTATTTGTTATTAATGTATATTCAGTGTGGGTTGTTAAGATGGAGGCCTGTTTTTTATGATGCGGGCGATGAGATTGCCGCGTGTCAGCCGGGTAGCTTCGTAAAGTATATTTATTATGTGCGAGGCGCCGGAAATTACCCTAACGAAAATAAATTATTAATCAAAAGCGAGAAGAAGAATGAGAAAATTTTTATTATTGCTAATCATCGTTAATCTGAGCGTTGGAGCAGCAATAGCTCAGGTGAGGATCTCGGGAAAGCTTACCGATTCGGAAGACGGTCAGCCAATTCCCTTCGCTACCGTAACGGTTAAAGGAACCACTATAGGGGTTGCTACCGATGCCAACGGAGCATATACAATTTCGGCGCCTCTTTCCGGCAGCCAAATCCTTGTTTTCTCTAATGTGGGATACGACACGAGGGAAGTTGCTTACAACAACAATACCAAGAGTCCGCTGAACATAAAGTTGAGCAAGTCTTCGCTTGTCATCGATGACGTCGTAGTGACCGGTTTTGCCGATGTGAAGAAGCAGACGTTCACCGGATCGTCGGTCAAAGTCAAGGCCGAAGATATGGAGTTGGCCGGTGTTACCGATGCGAGCCGCATGCTCGAAGGTAAGATTGCCGGGGTTTCGATCCAGAACGTGTCGAGCACTTTCGGTGCCGCTCCCAAAATCCGTGTGCGTGGTGTTACTTCTATCACGGGTGAGAATAAACCTTTGTGGGTTGTGGACGGGGTAGTCCTCGAAGATATCGTTTCGGTTACCAACGACCAGTTGTCGAGCGGTGACCCGACGACTATGCTCGGTTCGTCTGTCGCTGGTATAAACCCCAACGATATCGAGACGTTCGACATTTTGAAGGATGCCGCCGCAACGGCCCTTTACGGTGCCCGCGCGATGAACGGCGTTGTGGTCATCACCACCAAACGCGGTAAGCAGGGCGCCCCGAGAATTACCTACACCGGTAACTTCACGATGCGCAGCAAACCTCGCTACGAGAACTATGATATCATGAACTCGGCCGACCAAATGGGTGTCTATGTGGAACTTGCCCGCAAAGGATGGTTGAACCCGAGTATCGTGAATAACTCGAGTTCGGGTGTTTACGGTATGATGTACAATGCCATCAACTATTACGATCCCAAGACCAAGCAGTTCGGTTTGGAAAACACTGTGGCGGCACGGCGTGCGTTCCTTAACAAATACGCTATGGCCAACACCGATTGGTTTGATGTGTTGTTCCGCAACTCTATCATGCAGGAGCACTCTTTGAGCATCTCGACCGGTACGGATAAATCCAAGACCTACGCTTCTATAGGTTACCTGGGTGATGCGGGTTGGACTGTAGCCGACAAGGTGAACCGCTACACGTTCAATTTCCGTAACGACTACGAAGTCAGTTCGAAGATCAGTTTGGGTTTCCAGGCTGTGGCTTCGTTGCGTAACCAGAAGGCTCCGGGTTCGTATACCCGTGAATTGGAAACCGTTAGCGGAAGCTGGTCGCGTGACTTCGATATCAACCCCTTCAGCTACGCTTTGAACACGAGCCGCACATTGCGTCCTTACGACGATAATGGCAACCTGGAGTACATCACGATGAACTACGCTCCGTTCAACATCCTCCACGAGTTGGACAACAACACCATCGACCTTAATGTATATGATGTCAAGCTTCAGGGTGAGTTCAACTATAATATCATGAAGGGCCTCAGGCTCGAGATGATGGGAGCTATCCGTTATGTAGGTACCGACCAGGATCATAAGGTCACCGAGAACTCGAACGTGTCCATGGCATGGCGTTCGGCCAACAACTCTACTATACGTAGCCGTAACCCTTACTTGTGGTCGGATCCGGACGATGTGGGTGCCGAGCCTATTACGGTTATGCCTTTGGGTGGTTTCTATAACACGAACACCAGTTCGATGATGAACTACGACCTGCGTGCGCAGTTGAAATATACCAAAGTATGGGGTGAAAAATATACGCATGAGTTCAATGTAATGGGCGGTACGCAGGTTAAGTATGTAGACCGCCACAGGGATTGGAACACGCGCGCGGGCTATCAATTTACATTCGGTGGCCAGGTCAACCTCGACCCGAATTACTTCCGCAAAGCTTCGGAGAACCAGACCGAGCTCTACTCCTCGCAGGATTACTACGACCGCTTCGCAGCGTTCTATGCAACTGGTAACTACGCTTTCGACCGCCGCTATTCGGCTACGTTCACCGTGCGTTACGACGGATCGAATAAACTGGGTACCGACAGGGATGCACGCTGGTTGCCTACATGGGACTTCGGTTTGAAATGGAATATCTTCGAAGAGGACTTTATCAAACGTATTGACAAGATCAGCGACCTGGCAGTGCGCGTGAGTTACGGTCTTAACGCCAATATGCCTAACGCCACCAACTCTTCGCCTATATTCAGGACAGCCCAGACATACCGTCCCGGCTATATCGAGAACATGATCTATATTGCAAACCTTGCCAACAGCGAGTTGACCTGGGAGAAGAACTACCACCTCAATATGGGTATGGACTTCGGAATGTTTGAGAACCGCCTTACCCTTTCGGTAGACTACTTTACCAAGGATGGTTTCGATTTGATCGCCCCTATCAAAGTATCCGGTATCGGTGGCGAGATGACGAAATGGGCCAACTATGCTGACCTCGAGTCGAAAGGTTTGGATGTCATGCTCGGTGGCACGATGATCAAGACCAAGGATTGGACATGGACGGGTAACTTCATTTTCTCGTGGTCGGAAAACACGATCCGCAACATGGTCAATGAGCCGTCGGTCAATGATTTGTTAAATAGTTCCGGTGCGAGCAAGAACAACTATCCCGTTAACAGTCTCTTCTCGATTCCGTTCGTGGGTCTCGATTCTCAGACCGGTATACCTACTTTTATAAATGAATCCGGCGAGGTTAGCTATAGTGTTTATGCCCAGGGACAGAACACCGATTTCCTTATACACGAAGGCACGGTAGATCCTGTCTATACCGGTGGTCTCAATACCTCGCTTCGTTGGAAAGGTTTGTCTGCCAACATTTTCTTCTCTTATGGTTTTGGCAACAAGATCCGTCTCACACCGGCTTACAGCAGTTCTTATAGCGACTTGTCGGCTACTTCTAACGAGTTCAAGAACCGCTGGATCATGAGCGGCGACGAGAGGTTTACGAATATTCCGGCCATTACCGACAGGATATTCGCTTCCACCGTTATCGGAACGGGTGTTTACCCATATGTCAACTACAATAATTCCGATATCCGTGTTGCCAAAGGAGACTTTATCCGTCTGAAGACCGTGTCGTTGAACTACGACATGCCTCTTGACCTTGTCGCCAAGACCAAAGTGTTCCGCAGCGCTTCGCTCCGACTCACGGGCCGTGATTTGTGGTTGCTGTATTCCGACAAGAAGCTCAACGGGCAGGATCCCGAGTTTTTCAACACCGGTGGTGTGGCGATGCCCGCCCAGACCCAGGTTATTCTTTCGTTGACCCTCGGGTTCTAATTAATCAGGTGTAACATTTAAGAAGATGAAAGTTATGAGAAAAATATTAATTGGTACCTTGCTGTCGGGAATAATGCTTTTTGCGGGTTGCAACAAGTTTCTTGACAAGATGCCTGACAACCGAACTATAATAGATTCGGAACCGAAAGTCCGCGATTTGCTGACATCTGCTTATGCCGACCGTGGCTATGCCGACCTGATCAATGCAAGGTGTGACGGTTTTGTCGATTTCGGATCTGACATGAGGGGTGCTAGCGTCGACCCGTTCTTTATTAATGTTCAGACGGCGTTCGGTTGGGAACCATATACATTGCAGGAGACAGGTAACTGTACCTATGAGCAGTTCTGGACATCGTGCTACAGCGCTATTGCTACTGCAAACCACGCACTGGAGGCTATTGAGACTCTTCCCCAAACCCCCAGCCTTCCTATATACAAGGCTGAGGCCCGCCTCACACGTGCGTTCCACCATTTGTGCCTGTTAAGCCTGTTTTCCAATATGTTTGATTATGCGAATCAGGCGACTAATCCGGGTATCCCGTATGTAGACGAACCGGAGATTGTGATTATTAAAAAATATGACAGGGGAACGGTTGCTTCGACTCTTGAAAAGATACGTGAAGATATTGTCGAATCTGTTTCCGATGCTGGTGCTTTGGGTGATTTCGGTCAGCCTGCATTCCATTTCTATGATCGCCCTGCCAAGGCGTTGGCTATACGTTTTTCGATGTTTACCCACGATTACAATACGGCTATTTCGTATGCCAACCAGTTGATGCCTGTCCCGTCGAAGTTTATCAATGTCACCGGTACACGTGCAGGCACGAACACTTTCGACGGGTCGACACGTAAATATGTCGATCCTTCCGATGCGGCTTACCTGTTCTTCAAGGCGAATCTTGCAGATTGGAATGTCCTTACCAATACCATATCCGATCCTTATGAGACTGGTAAGCAATTCAGCAAACCGACGAATCCGTGGAATTTGCTTTCATCCGAAGTAGCTTCTGTGCTTACCTACAGTTGGGGTACCAGTTACGTGGGACAGGCATATGACGGGACCTATTTTACGAGGATTGCAGGCGGCGCGGGCTCTCCGGCCAATGTTACGGGAACCACTTGGCGCTATCGCCGCTGGAGCTGGAGTCTCGACCGTACGGGTGTTGCCTGGACGCCTAAGCACTACAATGACTTTAAGGTGTCCGGCAGTTCGGGTTCTGGTGTGCCTTACACCAAGTTCAACATATTCCGTATGGAGGAGGCGTTGTTGAACCGTGCCGAGGCTTATGCGATGACAGGCAAGTATAATGATGCTATTTACGACCTTCAGATGTTTGCGCAGGGTCGTATGACCTCTTACAATCCCAACAACAACGCTTTGGACCAGGACCGCATAGTTGCTTATTATGGTTCCCAGGCTGACGATCCGAACCACTTTATAAACAACCAGTGGAACAAGGACCGTTTCTCGGGCACCGATGCTGAGAAGAAACTCCAGAAATCGCTGATCCTTTGCATCCTCGATTACCGTCTTTCCGAATTTACCTGGGAAGGCCTGAGGTATTTCGATATCCTCCGTTGGAATATCCCGGTAACCCATCAGAAGTCCAATGGATTGAAGAGCACTCTTACTCCGGATGACGACCGTCGTGTTCTCCAGATTCCGCAGTCGGCTGCCATCTCTGGTGTGCAGCCCAACAAGATGGACAATACCAATCCTTGGGAATAATCACTTAAAAACGTTGAGACTATGAAATACACAAGAATATTATTGTTTAGTGCGTTCGTTGCGATGCTGGGGTTGACTTCGTGCCGCGAGACGGAGAAGATCGATCCTAATCTCGATATTCCGGGTTTGGGTGGCGACGATTATGTGATGAACGAAGTCGACGAGTGGCTGGAACAAAACTACCGCAAGCCTTATAATGTGGAAGTTACTTATCGTTGGGATGCCGTCAAGGTGTTGACTTCATACGATAAGACGATCGTTCCTATTGATCTCGACCAGGTCATTCCCATGATGGAAGCTATCCGCGACGTATGGTTCGAGCCTTTCAACCTGGCCGCAGGTGAGGATTTCACCAAGCTGATGATCCCGAAGAGCGTAGTTCTGGCTGGTAGTTACGAGTATACCAACGGCTCCATGAAGCTGGGCCAGGCCGAGGGCGGGCGCAACATCCTGCTGCTGGGCGGTAACAACTTCGACCCGTCAAATGCAGATCTTCTTCGCCAGTCGATGCACACCATTGAGCACGAGTTTGCGCATATCCTTCATCAGACCAAGATGTTCGACAAGGACTTCTCTGTCTACAGTTCGCAGTATTACGATCCGTCTGCATGGTATAACTCTCCTTATACCGACCCGAGTTATGTATATAAACTCGGTTTTGTACGCAACTATTGCCTGGTGGGCAAGGACGAGGACTTTGCCGATATGGCTTCTATGATTCTGGTTTATGGTAAGGCATGGTTCGAGAACACTGTTATTGCAACTGCTGCAACGGCTGCTGCGGGTAAGACACCTGCGGAGAACACTAATGCCGTAAGGGATTTGCGTTGGAAGGAGGCCATTATCGTGGAGTACTTCAAGAACTCCTGGGGCATACAGTACTACAACAATACTGCCACCGGCCAGAAGGGTCTTGAGGGTTATATCCAGGACGCTATTGCCGCTGTTGTCGCCAGAGGGCAGAATCCTTGATCCGGTGTCCGGACTTATGTTCAATATTAAACTAATTAGAGTGCTATGAAGAGATACATATATATATTATTCGCAGTTGCCGCTGTAGTGTTTGCCGGTTGCGACAACGAGTATACCTCGAATATGGACAACAGTGTCGAGGAGCGCTACGACGAGACTGTAAGTGGATACTACAGCGAGTTGCAGGGTGCGCAGTACGGCTGGATTGGCCAGTTGCCCACCAGCAAGGGTTACTATCAGTTCTGGATGACATTCGACAACAAGGGTCAGGTTCAGATGTTGAGCGACAACTATACTTCTCCGTTGGTCAATAAAACGACTCCGAGTACGAGTTTGTACTCTATCAAACAGTTCCAGCGCCCGACACTTGTATTCGAGACCTATTGTTACCTTACGATCCTTTCCGATCCTAACGCTGCTATCAGCGGAGGCAGTTCAACTACCAACCGTGGTTTGGAGACAGATTTTGAATTCGGTATTGCCGACTATTCCGACGGTGAATTTACCACTGTCGGACGTTTTTGGGATCGTGAATTCACTTTGCGCAAGGCTACTCAGGATGAGATGACTGCCTGGAAGGCCGGCAAGGAGTGGGACAATATCACAAGGGCTGTTGCTGTCACTGCCGCAACGCGTCCCGGAGAGAGTTTTTATATAATGGTCGACGGAGTTAAGGTCGGACTCTCTATAAAAGAACGTTCGGTAGTTAACGGTATTCCCGATGCCAATGGCGTCAATGTAACTACGACCAATTTTACTTTGATGGATATCCTCACGGGTAATATTACATATGTTGACCCGTTGGAGGTAAAGGCTGGTTTCTCCATTATAGGTCTCAGGTGGACCGGTACGACGTATGTAGTTCAGATTCAGACATCGTCAGGGGTTCAGGAAGTTGCGATACAGAGCGAGATACTTCCGCTCTATCAACTCATGGGCTTTGGCAAGACCTATACTATAGGGTTCTCGGATATTGCGATCTACGGGCCGAATACAACTTTGGCAACCAATCCTTTCGGATATTATACCAACCGTCTGGACCTGTGGCTTAAAGCGGCCGGTGAAGGCGATTATCTCACATATGTTGCTTATCGTTTCATGAGTGCCACCACGGTAACCTTGGAGGTTGCATTTACCGATGCTTATGTAGGCCGTATGCAGTATAATAATATCGTGTGGAATGCCGACAGGTCTGAGTTCACGGTAGGTACAAGTATTAGTGTGTTGGATGGAAATATGAATTGGCTATGGAATGGCGGGAACGGGCCTGGTCAGGAATTTATCAGATATTTTGCATCTAAGACTTACCGCATAGAATGGGTGGCTGGTGCAACTTATGGTGGTGATGCTGTTGGTCAACTGATGGTTACGACCAATCCTATTGCCCGGGCCATGGTTGTTCCCATGTAAGTTCAGATAAAGGTAATTGTGCCCGGAATGGCATTTTACCTTTGACAAAAGTGTAGTTTATAAAGTGCATTAAGCGGGTTGGTTGGATTAGGTTTCAACCGATCCGCTTATTGACTTTAAGTATACCATGGGTCCCGGTAAGATTAATGATTGCGGGATGTCCAATGTGGGTGTTTACGGCGGTGAGACTACTGCCGCCGCCAACCAGTTCGATTATCGTACGGCTTTGGCATTTGCCAACATGTCGAATGCCGGTATCCCTATCGATTACCTGTACTATATATTCCCTGCCAATGGTACCCAATTGAAGGTGTTCATACAGTTCGGAGGTGGTTCCCAGGCCAACTATTTCTTCGTGGAATGCGGATAAGAGCCAGTTCGCAGTGGCAAGTGGGGGGTCGGGAGATGCAAATGCATCGGCGATCTATAGCTATGTAAATACACTTATCGGCTATATCCCTGGAGACAGCTATACCATTGAGTGGGCGCCTTACCAGTGGAATGGCTATCAGACCGGCCAGTTCAAGTCGGCCTTCAATGCCAATGACAGGATCAGGTTTATCCCAGACGGTAAGTGGTAGAAGTTACTGACGTCACATAAACGAAAAAATCGCCCCGGAGTATACGGGGCGATTTTCTGTATTGCTCTTTGTGGTTTTGATACAGGGCCGTGCATAATGCATCTAGGGCGTGTTAGCATAACCCCACACGTTCGTTTTCCTGTCGGTTTTGGGTTCTACCGCATGAAATTTTATCCCCAATGGAACCGCATTGTCTCAAAAATTTCACTTGTATAACACAAAACCGCCTTACAGAACCCAAACATACGGCTTTATGCTAACACGCCCTAATGGGAGGCTTAACACGCAAAAATAATGATGAAACGGATCAAGTCCCACGCTCAGCAAAGTAATGTCAAGAGGCGCATCCCGCTTTTTATAAAAAGCGGCAGTTTTACTCCGGGGAGAAAGACTGGTAATTAAAAAGATCCCGGCCTTTAATAATTATCGTCATATTGACAATGTTGTGAGATAAAATTCTTAGAAACTAGAGTTTATATTCATTAATTTTCAGTTTCCCGATTTTAGCATTACCTTTGCATTAAAAACGATTTGAAATACAGGAAGATAAAGCGTAACCCGCAACAGTTTTTGAGTTTGACAGGTTTGGAAATCGCCGAATTCGAAGC
>JAVBMJ010000072.1:0-14590 GCA_031552535.1 Rikenellaceae bacterium | reverse complement strand
CCAACCCAGAATTGGATATTAGAAAAAGATTAAAGAATTTCATTCTTTCTTTCAAACCCATGCACTGAAAGTGCATGGTGGTTTAGTTCGAAGTTATGCGGGCGGCGAAACCGCCTCCAGGGGCCATTGTTATTTTGAGCTTGCGGTCGGCGGGTACATTTATATGCTCTCGCCGGTAGTCGCGCGCGACCCGGTCTGCGTTAACCCCGTCACACAGCATTTCGGCGGAGAAATCGCCCGCGGCGAGGAACGAAAGATCAAGTTCCATCTCGCGCGCATCCCAATCAGTCATCGCACCCACATACCACGTCTCTCCGCTACGGCGGGCTACAGCTACGTATTTGCCCACCTCACCCGCCAGTGCCCGGGTTTCATCCCAAACTGTAGGCACTGCAGCGATGAAAGACAGGCACTCTGGCTCATGTTCGTAATTTGACGGACTGTCGCAAAGCATGTTAAGCGGTGACTCAAATACCACATATTGAGCTAACTGGCGGCAGCGAGTGCCCTGGCTCATCGGTTCGCTGTTTACGGAACGGTAGTTGGCACGTATAGCATTGCGCATTGCCCCCTGCGTGTAGTCTATCGGGCCGGCAACCTGGCGGATAAAAGGTATGGTTACATCGTAGACCACCTGGTCTACATCGGCGTCCGCCCATTTCAGTTGCTCCAGACCATGCACTCCTTCAAAGTTGACAACATTGGGATAGGTGCGTTGCAGGCCTGTAGGTTTGTAAGTGCCGTGGAGGTCGATCATCAGCTTGTATTTGGCCCCCATTGCGGCCATGCGACGGTGAAATCCGACCATCGGCTGATCGTCGCGGTCCATGAAATCAACCTTGAAACCCTTGATACCCATTTGCGAGTAGTGGCGGCATACGTTCTCCATATCGCGGTCCATGGCCCAGTAGCCCGCCCAAAGAATCAGGCCCACGCCGTATCGGGCGGCATACTGCACCAATTGCGGCAGGTCTATTTCGGGCACCACCTGCATAAGGTCGGCCTTTTTGTTAACAGCCCAGCCTTCATCCAGTATCACGTATTCGATGCCGTTACGTGCTGCGAAGTCGATATAGTATTTATATGTATCATTATTGATCCCCGCGCGGAAACCGACTCCGTATAGGTTCCAGTCGTTCCACCAGTCCCACGCCACCTTGCCTGGACGCACCCATGAATAGTCGCCTGAATCGGCTGTGGTGGCCAGCCGCCAGATCATGTCGTTGTCGGCCAACTGCATGTCGTTACGGGTGACGACAACCACGCGCCAAGGGAACTGCAACGGCCCGTTGCAGCGTGCAATATACTGCTCGCGCGAATGCACGAGCATCTGCAAATCGTTGTGGCCGCCCTGAACCACCTTGGCCGGGTATGGGGCGAAAACGCCCTTGAGAGTCGTAGCGCCCGTACTGTGCAGATACATGCCGGGATAGTCCATCAGGTCGGCCTCGGTAATGCACACCTTGCGACAGCCAGGCCCCTCTGCCAACAGCGGCAGGAACGCCAGCCTTGTGGAATCCCAGTGCGAGAGATTGATATGGGCATAGGTATTCTCGAAGGAGTTGCAGAATTGCTCCTCGAATGGTTTGCCATATCTATTAACGTAAGGGACCCACGCCTTCACGTCCGATGGAAAATTGAACTCGGCCTGCTCGGATTGCACGGTAAAAGACCCTTTGGAGGTGACGGAGAAGCGGTATGCAACTCCGTCGTCGTAGGCCCGGAAGGTAAGGCTGTAATCGCCATTGAATCGCAAGGTCAGTTCGTTGTAATGGTCGCGCACGGCGGTTCTTTTGTAATTGACAGCCTTGAGATACTGGTCCGCTGAGCGCATGAAAGAACCGGCCAGCTTCGGGGCGACGCCCAGCCTTCGCCCGTCAGAGAGGTTCATCGACACTACCGAGGGAGATAACATAGTCTCGCCCGAGTCCAGGATTTCATAGCTGATCCTCTCGCCTATATCCACACGGGCTTCAACGTGGCCGTCGGGGGATTTGAGCACGAATTGTTTTTGCGCGGTTACACCGGTCGCACACAAGACAAGGCATAAGACACCCAAGGAGCCTTTGAGTAGACCTTTCATTTCATTTCGAATTTAAATAACGGATTTTATGCTATCTGATCAGAAACTGTTAAAAAATATTACCGAAGTCATTTTTGGTGTATTTATAAATGCTTTTGCCCCGTAGTCCTAGTTATGCGCCTCAGTTCCCGGAGCAAAGGCATAAAAAAGACTCGAAAAGAACGAAAGAAATATTTTTAAACAGTTTCTTAGTTAACATTGATATCGCTATCCTGCATGGCATCTTCCATGTCCCATTGCAGGGCGACCATCTTGAGTACGGTCGCGGCTGCTTCTTCTCCTTTGTTGCCGTACTTGCCGCCGGCGCGGTCGAGGGCTTGTTCCATATTTTCGGTGGTCAGGACGCCGAAAGCCACCGGAATATTCATCTCAAGCATCAACTTAGTAACGCCATGGGTAACTCCCTGGCATACGAAATCGAAATGGCGCGTTTCACCCTGAACGACACATCCCAGAACAATCACACCATCGACATCGGCATACTCGGCCATAAACTGCGCACCCAATGCCAGCTCGAACGTCCCCGGGACATATTTTATCACAATGTCGTGATCGGCGCATCCGGCCTTGTGCAGCGTCTTGACAGCACCTTTGAGTAGTGATTCGGTAACATCGCTGTTCCATTCCGACACAACGATGCCTATGCGCATATCCTCTGCCGACGGCAGGCGCATATCATTGGAAGACAATTGTCGATGTTTTGTAGCCATAATTTATCAAAAATAAAAGTGCCCGAAAAGTCCGAAGGCTTCCCGGGCGCTTAGACAGTCTCTTACAACACAGGTGTTAGAGCCTATATAAATTTTCCATGTAAAAACAGTCAGGGAAGCCGGAGATTGTCGACACTCATAGCCCGGCCTCGATCTCAAAACGGAAATCACAGAACCTGGATCAATTCCAAAGCGAACCGGAACCCATCCCAATCATCAGACAGCCCCTCTTAGAGAGGGTTTACTGTTCGGCCCTGCCTATATATTTATCTATATCGCGTGCTTCCATGCTCGAACCGAATTCATCACGGATGCGCCCGTAACGCTCCAGGGCTGTTTTTTTGTCGCCGAGTTTCTCGTAGCAAAGCCCTGCTTTTTTCAGGAATATGGGGGCTGTAAACGGATTGGCGCTCGCCGCGACCGCATTGTCATAAAATGCCGCAGCTTCCTTGTCTTTACCCTGTTGCATGTTGATGTCGCCTTGCAACCCGAGGTTCTGGGCATTGATTATTTCGGCCGGCGCACCTTTCTGCGACTTATACATCGACAGGTATTTCAGCGCATTAGCCTGATCCCCCAGTTTCAGATAACATATACCTGCATAGTGTTTTGCCACATTGCCCTGTGGTGTCGAACCGTAACGCCCGATCACCTGCAGGAAACCGTCGTTATTGCCGTCGCCATTTAACGCAAGGGCAAAAGAATCGACAGCAAACAGTTGTTCGGCCACATAGATAGCACCCGCAGCTTTTTCCGCACGCGGAGCCGCATACATATATTTATACCCGAAATAACCGCCGGCTACGACCACAATAACGGCCAGTGCGGTCAAAAGGCTTTTGCCGTTGGCGTAGATAAATTCTTCGGTTTTGCCTATCGCCGATTCGATTACCACCTCGGGATCCTGTTCCCCTGTTTGAGACTTCTTTGCTGACATAACGGTTTTTATTTTTGCGAAAGGATAATACTTCCGGTTAATCCCCGCAAAATTACATCTTTTTAGCTAAATTCAAACCCCGCCGCGTCATAATTTTATTTTTATATAAAGCCCGGTAGATTTTAACACGGAATTTTTGATTTTCCGGTGCTGTCTTCAGGGCTGTTTTCGGATTTATGCCAAAGATTATGTGCTTAGAGTCTGTCTAAATTTCCTGAGGCAACTATTTGTCGGTTCTTTTTGGCCTCTTTTTTACGAAAATATCGTCACATAGCACCACTATTCTCCTCGATTTTCGCCTGAAATAGCCCTGAAAATAATTCGCAACTATTTCCCCCAGGAAATTTAGACAGACTCTTATATTTTCATCCGGAAAACGACCGGTGGGAAAAATTGTAGTATTTCCATCGGAAAATTAGACAGACTCTAAGTCAGAAACCGTACCTTTGGGAGCCGGTTTTACTGTTGCACGAAAAAACGTACCTTTGAAAGCCGGTTTTGTGATTGCCCGATGAAGATAGAGTCTCTAAATATAATAAATTTCAAGAATATCGCCGAGGCGTCGTTGACGTTTCCGTCGCGCATCACCTGTTTTGTAGGGGATAACGGTGCCGGCAAAACCAACATTATGGATGCGATATACTACCTCTCCATGTGCAAGAGCGCCCAGACCATGAGCGACGCCCAATGTACGCGCCACGGCCAGGAGGCGTTCGTTGCCGAGGGGCGTTATCTCAGCGATTCGGGCGGCGCCGAAGAGGTTGTGTGCGGATTCAGGCGCGGCGCCGGCAAGACCTTCAGGCGCAACGGGAAGGAGTATGAGCGCCTGTCGGACCACATAGGGCTCTTCCCGGTTGTTGTGGTCGCTCCTGTCGACACGTTTCTGATCCACGATGCCGCCGACCAGCGGCGTAAATACCTCAACGCCATAATATCCCAGATAGAC
The DNA here is from genome assembly GCA_031552535.1 of Rikenellaceae bacterium. Classification (GTDB taxonomy): domain Bacteria; phylum Bacteroidota; class Bacteroidia; order Bacteroidales; family Rikenellaceae; genus JAVBMJ01. The sequence continues at coordinate 9,914 of JAVBMJ010000072.1, read as the reverse complement.
GGCAGTTATCTCGTATCGATGGTGCGCTACAACCATATCCTCGAAGAGCGCAACAACCTGTTGAAGAGTCCCTGGACGCCGGCGTCCGGCGATATTCTCGAAGTGCTCGACGACCAGTTGTGCTGTGCCGGAGAGGCCGTTCACCGCCGCCGGAGCGAGATAATCGCGCAGTTGGCCCCGCTCACCGGCGAGTACTACCGCATGCTGTCGGACGATCGCGAGAAGGTGGAACTGGGCTACCGCTCGGAGTTGAACGACACCCCGTTGTCCGATCTGCTATGTGGGAACCGCCAGCGTGACATGATCAACCGCTTCACCACATCGGGAGTCCATCGCGACGACATGGTGATGAGCATCGGGGAGCATCAGTTGAAAAAATACGGGTCGCAGGGGCAGCAAAAATCGTTCCTGGTGGCGCTTAAACTTGCCCAGTATACGATAACCACCATGGCCAGGGGCGAGAAGCCGATTCTTCTTCTTGACGATATATTCGACAAACTCGACACCTCCCGCGTTGAGCGCCTGTTGGACCTGGTTTCGGGCGACGGCTTCGGGCAGATCTTCATAACCGACTGCAACAAGGTTAAATTAAGCGAGATACTCGATAGTCAAGGAAAGTACTATTCGTTGCACAACATCGTAAACGGGGAGGTTTTATGAGGCGTACGTATCCGGTGCGGATGGGCGACCTGTGGACCGATTTCCTTAAAGATTGCCCCAACATTGCCCGCAAGATAAACGAAGCGAAGATCCCCGACATATGGGCGGAGATCGTGGGATCGTATATCGCCGGCATGACCACTTCTATAAATATTTCGCGCGGGGTGCTTCACGTTACCATAGCCTCGTCGGTAGTGCGCAACGAGGTGTTTATGAGGCGCGGCTATCTGGTGGCCGAGATCAACCGGCGGCTCGGCGGCGATACCATTCGCAATGTGATAGTCAAATAGTTCACAGAGCACCACGATTCAGGACGAGGGGTGATCCGGCGAAATCATGCAATAAAACGATATGGATATCATGACTGTCGACGAAAGATATAAAGGTGTTATAGAGTGGTTCACGGACCATATGCCGGTGGCGGAATCGGAGTTGCACTACAAGGATCCCTACCAGTTGCTGGTGGCGGTCATACTTTCGGCGCAGTGCACCGACAAACGGGTCAACATGACCACCCCGGCGCTTTTCGAGCGTTTTCCTACAGCCGGATCGATGGCGGCCGTTTCAGCCGAGGAGATATACCCGTACATCAAGAGCATATCGTACCCCAATAACAAGGCTCGCAACCTTGCGGCAATGGCGCGTAAACTGGTGGCCGATTACGGCGGAGTGGTCCCGGACGAGGTGGAGGAGTTGCAGAAACTGCCCGGTGTGGGCCGTAAGACGGCCAATGTGGTAGGCGCCGTATTTTTTTCGCGCGAGGTGATGCCTGTCGACACCCATGTGTTCCGCGTTGCGGCCCGCATCGGGTTGACCGAAGGAGCCAAAACGCCGCTCCAGACCGAACTTCAACTCACCGCCCGCATCCCGTCGCATCTTTTGCCCCTGGCTCATCATTGGCTGATCCTGCACGGGCGCTATGTGTGCCTGGCCCGCAAACCACGGTGCCGGGAGTGCGGCATAGCACAGTGGTGCAAATATTTTGCCGCCAACGCCGGGCCGCAGGGCGTTTCACCGGCAGAATAGCACCGGTCCGAAAAGCAGGTTGGAGAAAACAGCCTCTAAGAAACTGTTTAAGAATATTACCGAAGTTATTTTACATCTGTTTGTCGATGATTTTTTGTGGAGGAATGAGGCGAATAGTGGCTCCTATTTAACGAATTCCACCGCGAAAAAGCGCGGCAAACAGCAGGAAAAGAACAAGATTAATATTTTTAAACAATTTCTAAGGGTTGAAAATGTATTTATACATACGTTAATTCGCTGGTTTTCAGCGTTATATACTTCGCCTTGCGAAGTTTGCAGTCCGCAGCCACCCGGGTGGAGGGCTGATCGTGCGCTTTCGGCTTCGATTGCGCCCCTGCCGGCTGCGGCCTGAAGACACGCCCCTGCCGGGGCGGCGTGATCCGGAATCCCCTAAATCACCAGAAAGAAAGTATTGTCCGGTATGGTTTTTCTGAAAAGATAGACATAACTTTGTCATGCAACAACCCCCTGGAGGGAAAAGACACTTAAAAGTGGGAATTATTCCGTATATTTGCGGGTCGGTCCCTTTGGTCCGGCTCACATATCGGAACACTGAAAGTGTTTAAGCTTTATTCTCAGAGTTAAATCTGGTAAATTTTTCTGAGTAGAGAATAGGCCTAACCTCTTCTGCGTTAGTATATCTATCCGTATGCTATTGGCATACGGTCGATATATGGCGTGGGGTTGTTGCTTATTTTATACTCGGGGCATACCAGAGCCTAACTCTTAAAATAAGTCTTACAGCCTCACGCTTTCTTTTATAATTTAACCGTCTGTTTGGGGCTGGCAGAAATGTTCGCATTACTGCCATGGTTTTTAGAGAGTTTAGCCGGAGTGCCAGAACGTCCATTATTTTCTTTGCCGCTTTTTTAACCGTCTCGTGCCTCAAATCCGACGATGTGCCTCCCGGACCCGGCCCGGACCCGGACCCGGACCCGGATCCCGATCCCGTCGTTTCATACATCTATCCTTTCAGCGGCGAAGCACGTAATGTGGTGGCCGAGATTACGTTTCAGACAGACGGGACTGTCGATCTGGGCGCAGTAACGGCGTCGGTACCCGCACTTAAGTACAATAAGTCGTGGCTTTTGATGCTCACACAGGACGATTGCAAGCAGGCTGCTTATTGCTGCACATGGGCCGCGATCAACGGCAAACCGCTTTCTGCGCAATATTATTACAACGCCTCGCAACTTGCCGCCGGCGATCTGCCGCCCGACGCCTCGTCGCTTGGCAAAACCCTGGGTTCGACCGACGGTGCGGGCAACGAGGTCCGTTTCTCTTTTGCCACGACCCTCGCTCCCGAGTGGTCATGGATGAACGACAAGGCGGTTGTGGATAGGGGCAACACGTCGAACTACTACCGCTTCTTCATGCGCAACGGGCTTATGTGGGAAAACGTGGTCGAGATGTGCAACTACGGCGTCGGCATAGCTTTCCACGACGTCAACTCCACCGACGTCAATTCCGCCCCCACCATCCTCCAGCACTATGGCGCGGTGCAAACCCTGATTCTCGACAAACTGTCGGGCCGCGGGTGCAAGTTCCTGGCCGAGCCCAACGGCAACAAAACATACGTAGTTGCGGCACAGAGCTATGCTCCCATCCAGACGATGACCGCCCAGGCCGGCGGTTCGGGATTCAGCGCCGACCCCCTGTATCCGTTCCTGGTTTCGGGCGACCTTGGTAAGGTCCTTCTCCATAGGGCGTTCCACGACAACCCGGAGACGGTGAAGAGCGCCATCCAGGGGCAACTTTCGTTGGCAAAAGAGAACCGCAAGGCCATATTGGTCGGCGTACACGGGACAGACAGCGCCTGGGCGCAGTTCCTGTTGTGGCTCAACAACACGTATGGCAAAGACGGCGACGATTCGGTATGGGTTCCCTCGCAGGAGGAGTACTATGAATACAACTACTACCGCACCCACGGGACGGTGCAGAAGATCGTCGACGGCAACGCCTTGAAGATAACCGTGTCTATGCCGTCGGGAGAGTATTTCTACTATCCGTCGCTAACGGTCAATCTTAAAGGGTTACAGAAGTCGAAAATTACGTCCGTAGCTTCTTCCACTTCGGTCACGGGACTTTCCTATGGCGATTATGCCGATGCTTTGGCGCTCAATCTTGATTGCCGCAAGGCCCTCGTGTCGCACGCCACACATTTTGTCGAGAGATACGAGGCAGGCAAAAGCGCCTCCGGCAAGTCGGACGCCCTATATTTTGTGAATATGCTTAAAGCTTCCGACACTAAACAGGCTCTGCTTCAGAGGATCAAATAATAAATTCAGAGACCCGTTGTGTATTTATAATGCGACGAGGTTTATTTTGCAAGTATTTGATACAGAGGCATATATTTGCATTGTGGTTCCGGATCGCAGCCAGCGGAGAATGAATATCGTAGCCAGAGCGGGATATTCGGCCCTCTGCGCCGGGTGGCTGCGGGCCGACAGCTTTGCGTGGCAAAGCCGGTGATGCGACCGTTGCAAAATCAACAATTCCGGCTTAATACGCAAAACTGAGGATGAAAATTGTGTAATAGATTAGATTTCATATATTACACAATTTTCATCCTCAGTTTTGCGTATTAAGCCACATACTCGATTAATCACACGCCAATCATCTACCGCACCAGTCCATTGCCGGTTGGTAGCGGACTCGCATTGTATTAAAATAAGCCCTGCAAGGCCGGGGCCGGCCTTCGGAAGTCTTGCAGGGCTTATTTTAATACAAAACCTTTGCGAACAATGGGCAAGGGGGTACCTAAACCATTTTGATCCCTGGCATTGGATGGGTTAATGTGGAATAATTCCTACCTTCGCAGGTATGAATGACGGAATCAGGACATTCGAGTTTAAGGATTCGCCGATCGAGATCGAGGTGAAGGACTTGCGGTTTGTCAAGGAGTTGCCCAAGCTCCTCGGCAATCCCCATAAGGCAACCTTTTACCAGATCGTGTGGCTGACCGGGGGCGAGGCGGTCTTTCGCATCGACTTCCGGGATATTCCCGTCAGGGCGAACGAAGTGCTGATTATCTCCGCCGGACAGGTCTGCCAGTTCGATACTGTTTCCAACTATTCCGGCAGGATGATCCTGTTCACAGGTTCGTTCTTCACGGTTACCGACCTTGACTCCAATTTTCTGCACACGGCCGAGATCCTCAATCCGGGACATCTGAACAAGACCGTTTCCGTTTGCTCGCAGTTTATGGGCAACCTTGTAGAGTTGTTGGACGAAGAGTTGAAGCAACCGGCCGATTCGTTCCAAGCCGGGCTTGCCCAGAACTATCTGCGGATCACCCTGCTCCAATCCGAACGGCAACTTAAAGTCTCTTATCCCCCGGTGCTGAATACCGTCGGGAGGAAATTCTATAACGCCGTAGAACAGCACTTCCGGGAGAACCGCAACACCGAGTATTATGTGCAGCTTCTGGGAATCAACGAGAAAGTCCTCTCCAAAGAGGTCAAGGCCCTGACCGGCAAAACGCCGAAAGTGTATATCGATTCGCGCACGATACTCGAAGCGCAGCGGATGCTATCGTACAGCGACCTTTCGGCCAAGGAGATCGGTTTTGAGCTGGGCTTTGACGAGCCGACCAATTTCGCCAAATACTTCCGCAGGGCAACCGGCATGACTCCGGCGCAGTTCCGGGATTCGACGAGGCAATACCCCCCCTGACGGACATTTACCATTAATTTACGGACTTTGATAATCGAAGTCCGTTTTTTCGTGCATTCCTTTGTAATGTGGTAGATTACGCAATCATGGAGAAAGACCTTACATATCTTATCGAATACCTGTTGCGGGAAAATTCTCAGCGGGTAATCAGCGGGATTCCGCACTCCCAACCGGAGCGGCGGCGGTTGTTGCGGGCGCTTATGAATGTGCGGGAGCCGAAACCGGTCGATGCGGAATTTCTGCGGGTGCAGGACAGGTTCCTGCAAGAAGAGGCCCGGCAGAAAGGGATCGTCGATGTGGCGGAGTTGCCCGCAACGAAAGCCGACAGCCGGATCGCACTCTGGCAAGGCGATATAACGCGCCTGAAAGCCGATGCGATCGTCAATGCGGCCAACAGCGCGATGCTCGGCTGTTTCGTGCCGTGCCACGGCTGCATCGACAACGCGATCCACTCCGCCGCCGGGGTGCAACTGCGTAACGAGTGCGCGGAGATCATGCGGCAACAAGGACACCCCGAACCGACCGGCTCGGCCAAAATAACCGGGGCCTACAATCTGCCGTCGAAACACGTTCTGCATACCGTCGGCCCGATCATCAGCGGCCGGCTGACCGAAAAGGATTGCGCCGACCTCGCTTCGTGTTACCGCTCCTGCCTGGAATTGAGCGAAGCCAACGGACTCAAATCGGTCGCGTTTTGCTGCATCTCGACGGGCGAGTTCCATTTCCCGAATCAGACTGCGGCCGAGATTGCCGTTTCGACCGTCAGTGACTATCTGAACGGCCAAACCGCTATCGAACGGGTTGTTTTCAATGTATTTAAGGATGCCGATTATGAAATCTACAAAGGACTACTCGGCTGAGGCTGCCCGGATAAAAGAGTGGCTCGACTCGTCCGACGCCGTGGTGATCGGCGCGGGTTCGGGCCTGACCGCCGCCGGGGGCATCAATTACGGCGACGAAAAGCTGACCGCCGAGTGGTTTCCGGAATACACGAAGTTGCGGTTAAGAAGCATTTCGGAGATCATGGGCGTATTCTGGAACGTGACCCCGAAGAACGCGCTGGCCTATTACGCATTCTGGGCGAAACATATCTGGAATGTCCGCTACAAGCCGGGCGCATTGAAGCCTTATGCCGACCTGCGCAAGATTATGAACGGAAGGGATTATTTTATCATCACGACCAACGTAGACCGGCAGTTCATGAAAGCCGGGTTTGATGACGGCCGCACCCTCGCCACGCAGGGCGATTACGGTCTGTTTCAATGCTCAGTGCCATGTACGCAGGAGGTGTACGACAACTGCGAAATGGTGGAGCGCATGGTCGGCAACATCGTGGACGACTATTATATCCGCGAGCAGGATGTGCCCCGCTGCCCCCATTGTGGGAGTTTTCTGATCCCCAACCTGCGCAAAGACGGCACTTTCGTCGAAGAGCCGCACCTGCGCAACCTCGATGCGTATTACGAGTATATAAGCCATGCGGAAACCCAAAAGATAACCCTCCTTGAACTCGGCGTAGGGTTTAACACTCCGGTCATTATCCGCTTTCCGTTCGAGAAACTGGCGCGGCAATACCCGGACAACGTCAGGCTGATCCGCGTAAATATGGACGAGGCGGATGTTCCGGCGGATATCCGGGACAATTCCCTTTCGGTCAAAGGCGATATTGCGGCTTTATTAGAAGTCGTGTCTAAATAATTCTATGGCATACAATATGTTAAACCATAAATCAAATGACGGATAAAGATAACATAATGCCTGTGCTGTTCGTCGGCCACGGCACACCGATGAACGCTATCGAACGCAACCGGTTTTCATGTCAATGGGAAGCGTTGGGCGGTAAACTTCCCCGCCCCGAGGCTATCCTCTGCATATCGGCACATTGGGAGAAGGCGGGAACGAGCGTAACGGCTATGGAACACCCAAAGACGATCCATGACTTCGGGGGCTTTCCGCGTGAACTCTATATGCAGCAGTATCCGGCTCCCGGCTCTGCGGCATTGGCGCAAAAGATCGTCGGCCAAATTCCTGGGGTCAGCGCAGATTATGATTGGGGACTGGATCACGGCACATGGTCGGTGCTCAAGCACATCTATCCCGATGCGGATATTCCGGTGGTGCAACTGAGCATAGACCGGGGAAACAGTATGCAGGAGCATTACGACCTCGGCCGGGCGCTGCAATTCCTGCGGCGCGAAGGGGTGTTTGTCATGGGCAGCGGCAATATGGTTCACAATCTCTGGATGGCCAGGCCGGACGAAACCGGGTTTAATAACGATTTTGCCTGTGAATGGGCGGCACGGTTGAATGCCGCTATGAAAGAAAATATCCTGTCTGGCAATCACGAACCCCTTATCAACTATCAGGAACTCGGCGAAGACGCGGAACTGGCAGTAACTTCCGAAGAGCATTACATCCCGCTCCTATATATCCTGGGCGCACAGGAGCCGGGCGATAAGATCGAACTATTCAACGACGGGATCGTGGCCGGGTCCCTCTCCATGACTTCACTTATAATAGGCCAGTAAGCGGATATTTACCATTATTGGACGCTGATTGATAATCGCTGCGCGGAGCCGTGGCTGTACTTTTGTATCGTAAAGGTTCGGAAAAAAACCATTTAACGATATTATCACTAAAAGTACAGACATGAAAAAGATCGTATTGATCGGAGCGAGCGGATTCGTAGGTTCCGCCATCCTGCACGAAGCGCTCAACCGGGGCATCAAAGTGACGGCAGTCGTCCGCAACCCCGAAAGCATCAAAATCTCGAATCCCGACCTCACCATCGTTAAGGCCGACGCATCCGACGCCGACAAGGTAGCCGACATCTGCAAGGGTGCGGACGCCGTTATCAGCGCCTACAATCCGGGGTGGACTAATCCCGCCATTTACGAAGAAACGCTGAAAGTCTATCCGCAGATCCTCTCGGGTGTGAAGAAATCGGGCGTTAAACGTCTGCTGATCGTGGGCGGTGCTGGCACGCTGTTCGTAGCTCCCGGCCTGCGCGTGGTCGATTCCGGCGCTATCCCGGCCGAGATCATGGGCGGTGTGAAATCGCTCGGCGAATTTTACCTCAATACCCTGACGAACGAAAAACAGATTGACTGGGTGTTCTTCTCCCCGGCGGGCTCGCTCGAACCGGGCCAGCGCACAGGCAACTACCGTTTGGGTAAAGATGACCTCATCCTCAGCGATAAGGGCGAAAGCAAAATCTCGGTTCAGGACTACGCCAAAGCGATGGTGGATGAACTCGAAGCTCCGCAGCACCATCAGGAGCGTTTCACGATCGGCTATTAATTGCCATGAAACGGGTAATCATTATGTCCCTTGCCGTTGCGGCCCTGCTTATGGCGGGCTGCAACGGTAACAACCGCCAGGCGGCGGGACAGGAAGAAAAAACAACGACCACTATGACGCGCGAACAGATACAGGCCGCATCGTTCGGCGACCTTTTCAAACAGATTACTCCGCCGAAGATTTCAGAAGATGTGTTTACGCTCGTAAACAAAGACCTTACGATATTGACCGGTGGAACTCCCGAACTGTACAATTCAATGGTAGCAAGTTGGGGCGGATGGGGAACGATGTTCGACAAACCGGTAACATGGTGCTTTTTGCGTTCCAACCGTTACACGCTTGAACTCATCAAAAAAGATCTGACTTATACCATGACTTATTTTGACAACGAGTATAAGGATGACTTTATGAAGTTCGGAATGCAATCCGGTCGGGATGGTCAAAAAATGAAGGAAACCAAACTGACCGCCGTACAATCGCCCTCGGGCAATATAACTTTCAAAGAGGCGAAGCTCATCATCGAGTGCAAACTGTTTGAGGTTACGACTGTTTCACCGGACGATTTCCAGACCGACGACGCGCGTAAGTTTGTAGTCGATGCCCACGCCGAAACAGGCGATTACCATAAGATCGTTTTCGGGGAAATAACCGGCGTCTGGGTACGCAAATAATTGAATATATGGAGTTTGCAGGAACATACGAGTTTTTGCGCCGGAACAAAGATATTGCCTTCGCAACGGTCGGCGACGACGGGAGGCCCAAGATCAGGGTTTTCCAGATGATGAAAATAGACGAACAGACCAATACGCTCTATTTCGCCACTTCGCCGAAGAAAGAGGTTTTCGTTCAGTTGCAGTCGAAACCCGCCATCGAACTGCTCGCCATGTCGGGCAATATCTCTGTCCGTATCTCCGGCGACGCTGCGTTCGATGTGCCGGACAACATCTGCCGGGAGATATACGGCACGAACCCGGTGTTGCCGAGGCTCTATAAGGATTACCGCGACCTGGCCTATTTCAGCGTCCCGGTTGCGTCGCTCAATTACTTCGACCTGACCACAACTCCACCGACATTAATCAATCACAAATTCTAAAAACAAATGAAAAAGTTATTTATGCGAATTAAGAGTTAAAAAAGTCTGAATATCGAGTAAAAGAGCCATCAAAAAAATAGGTTATCCGACTGGTTTTTAGTATCTTAGATGTGATTTTGACCGATCATTATCTAACAACCTAAACCAATGGATAACCACT
>JAVBMJ010000080.1:0-12799 GCA_031552535.1 Rikenellaceae bacterium | reverse complement strand
CAATTGGGCGTGTGAAAATCTTCCGTATTGTCAAAGAACGCTTTCGATGCCACAAGCTTTTTTTCAACGATCTCGTTTTTGAAATCGCTTGTGGATTACATAATTTCAAATGGTCTTGTATTTAAATGAATATAAACTCTACTGTTTAAAAATATTTCTTAAATAAAATCTAAACAGACTCTGAGCCGTCCGCATCTTTGCCAGGCATCGTGACAGTACTTTTATCACCCGCTTCGGCAGACGCTTTGTCGAGCCCGCTTTCGAATTCTTTGTCGAAACGTGTCTTCATGAACTTTCGTAGCCACAGGAAGACAGGGTGGCCTGAAATCTCGGCGGCGTTTTCGAGATAAGACCAGAACTCTACGCCGCATACAAATCCCGTAAAGAGGTTGGCCAGGCGCAGGTTGAGGAAATGAACTATATAAGTATCGAGCAACCAGGACATGACGATCCCGGCCATGACGAACGTGAGTTTTGTCACCGTATCCCAGGCCCGGCGGCTTTCGAACCCCCACTTCTCCCCGACGCCCCTGGCGCGTTTACGGCTTGCGGCGACGCCGGTTATGAAGTCTATAGAGATAAATATCACAGCGCATACGACCAACGGGCGTATGGGGGCCATAAGAGACAACAGACCGGCTGCCGCTCCCCACAGGTATTTTATCTGGGTTTCCATCACCGTGTGATTACAATGCCGCCAGCGATGGAGGAGTGACGGACGGAACTCTCCCTTGCGGAGTATTCGGGGTAGAGTGCCACGTTAGCCTCTATGTATTTCACCGCTGCAAGCAGCAACGAGCGGGCATCGGAACGCAGCCTGCGCCCCGACCACTGCCGGGCGGAATCGGAGGCCGGCCGGCGGTTCAAAGAATAATGTTCGCTCAGGCCGGAAGTGCCACCCTGGACAGCTATGTCCTGGAGCGACAAATATTTGGCATAGAGAGCCAATGGTGCTTTAAGGTACTGGTCGGTAAGTAAGGGGTATTTCCCTTCGCATAAAGCCTCGTAGAGCGGCCCCAGGGCGGGTCTCAGGAATTTTTCCTGCGCGGCAATGATCGCCGATTCGGGAATTATACGCGGATCGGTAGTGGAAGGTGAACGGAAAGTGATCTCCACAACCTCGCGGGGAGTAATAAGAATAGTCATGATCTTTTATTGGTTATAAGATGATACGCACGGCCGATGTGTTGGCCGGGACGTTTTACCGGAGATATGGCAACACGGAACAGGGCGTCAATCGATATTACGCATGGCATATTTTGTGATCTGCGCCAGATAGAGGTTTTGCTCCGGGCTGTCTTCGTCGTAACTCAGGCCGTCGGCTTTGCGGGCTTCCCATACTTTCATGTACAGCGGCTTGGCTTTGGTGGGAGGGCGGTTCACTATCTGCAACGACGAGCAGTCCGCTTTCATGATCTGTGTTATGGCCGTGCGCACGGGCTCCATCAGTTCCTCCTGTTCGGCAAGGATTACGGTGTTGAGCGCCACCTCGTATTCGTGCAGTATACGCTCGGAGTTGAACCCGCTGCCGTAATCGAGCCCGCTAAGAGAACGGAACCACGAATGGGCGACCACTATGTCGCTCGTAGCCTGTTCGTGCAGGCTTTTCCAGTCGCCTTCATTCGACGAAGAGATGGGAATGAACCGCGACGACTCGTTCTCCTGCGGCTCTTTGATGACAAACATCACCTGGCCGGGCCTGCCCGCGAATTTTTCTTCCGCGGCCTTTACTATTCCCGCGGCCTGGTCGGGGTCGTCGACCGAGGCGTCGAGGAGCATAACTCCGGAGAGTTGGAACGAGTTGTCGAGGCGCGAAATGTTCCATGCGTCGGTTTTATAGGCTATCGCCGAAACATTCATCCCTGCAATGTAGGGAGGCACGCCATAGTGCTCGAACATCGGCTCGTAGTCTTTATAGTGAACTATGGAGCGCCTGATGCCGCCTGCCGACTCCTCGAACGAGGGGAAAAGCGGTAATTTCTGCGCCTCGCCAGGCTTGAAATGTGTCCAGTCGTGGTGCAGCAATATATGGCTGCTGTCGCGCGAGACGCGGCAACGGCTCGCATCCTGATGGAAGAACGACAGGAAGGATCCGCGGTCGTCGGTCACTATCTCAAGGAATGCGTTGCCGAAAAGTGCCTTGTCGAACGCAAGTTTGTTCATTACCTGACGCAGTGACTCGCCGTTACCGTTAGCGTGCTCAACAATCAAGGCAAGCGCCATTTGGGATGCGTCGAAGGAGAATCCCTTGCCGGAGATGTAGTCGGCTTTGTCGTTGATGATCCTGCGGTGGGTGGTCGAACGGCGCGACATAAGGGCCAGTGCCGAAGGGAAAAGATTGTCGGAGCCCCAGCGCCAGAATTCGCCGTTGCTGCTACGGGACGATCCGGCCCCGAAAAAATTATCGCTACTGTTCCTGGTAACTGCCACAGTCCGGCACTTTCCGGCGGCGACGGCAGCTTTTTTTGATGTTGTATTGTTTTTTGTTTTCATCATAAGACCGGTTAAAAAGACGCTATGCCGCCCCCGATGGCCATCGTCGGTTCATTGTCTGCGATTACACCGGGTAAAGACCCTGCAACGAACCCGCTCTGATGTCCCGGGACGGCATAGCGCCGTGTTAAAATATTTATACGATAATACCGCCCGTTATCTCCGCGGCCAGGTCGACATCGCTGCTCTCGAGAGTGACTGTAGCTGCGGGACAGTCACCCAGGGCGCCGCCCGACACCGACACTACCTTCGCAAGACGCATCGGGCGTTGGCGGGCATAATGTACCGAATAGCCTACAAGCCTTTTGCGGCCGCTGTTCTCGACCACGAGCGCCACGATCCCTTCGCGCGAGTTTCGGGCTATGTCGTCGAGGGCGGGGATAAAGCCTTCGCCTGAGTTGCGTAACGTAAAAACCAGACGGTGGCTCACTTTATGAAGGCCGGCGGCAGTGTCTACGCTCTCTTCGAGCGACGCCTCGTCCTCCTTGAAGCGGTAGCGTGCGGCCGACTCTCCCGGACGCAGCCGGATCGAGGCAAAAGTTCCGGGACGGCTGCCTGTGGCAACCTCCGCGATATCGCCCGCCCGCATCAACTCTATCGACCTCAGGCCCCCTTTCGAAGCCGCGGGAAGCGGCATGTAACCCCGGAGTGTCATATCTTGCCGCCTTAGGATTTGTAAGCGAAAGTGATCATCTCCGGCAGCAGGTAGTCGCATCCGGCCATGAATATCGCCCTTTGGCGATTCTCCATCTGGTCGGGATTGTACCACATCTTCACCTCGGTGCCGGGGAAGTCGCTTGTGTTTACCGCGAGGGCCATGTTACGGCGGTCGGTAAGCATGGCAAACGTCTTGGGCATATCGGGGGCATCGGTCTGGTACGACGATAGCCGGAGGTCGATAACCGGAATACCGCGGTACTGGAGCGACTCGCGTCCCGATTGCCTGGCCAGGTAAGCAGCTTCGACTGTCGACGAATCGAGCGACTCCTCGTATTTGGCATAGATGTCCGAGGTGACGAAATATGCGAGGTTGCCCTGCGATTTGGCCTCCCTGAGCGCATCCGAGGCGCTATCCCACAATTTTTTAAGCGTGGACTCGGCCGTGGCCGCGTCGATGGCTGTGGTGATGGCGAAATTCTTGAGGTCGGTGTCGCTCACGGCGTCGGCTATGATACGTTTCAGAAAGCCGTTGAACGTGTTGAGTTTCGAAGCGCGCGACGTGTCGCCGAGCCACATCGTGGCGCGAATGCTTTCCGCCACCGACTCTTTGAAAAGCGCCGTCTCGGCCTCTTCGAGTTCGGTGCCGCCCAGATCATCCATGTTGACGTCGGGGCGGGCCGAGATGAGTTCGTAAACCAGATTGAAATAGTCGTCGGCGCCGTAGCCCATCTCGGCTTTCACCCTTGAAAGTTCGATTGTCTTCTGGAATTTTGTCGCGGGATTGCTTCCGCTCCAGCCGCCCGATGTGAATTTCTGAAGAATGTCGCCCGAGCGTTTCCAGAATTGAAGGGTGGTCGGGACCGGCATATTGTACATTACCCTGATCCCCAGGTCTGATGCCGATGGCCCGGTAAGCATCGGGCGGAAAAAGATTGTTTCGAGCGAAGAGCCGGTGTAAGACTTCGCCTGTTCGATTTTGCTCATAATTAAAATGTTTGATCGTGCCGTTATTTGTTGTGATCCGGAATTACGCCAGGCACTGACATTGCGCAGAACCGGATAAAGTTATGTGGCCCTATGCAGAACGCACATGCTATTTCAGCAGGTTGCGGGCGTCGAGGCGGTAGGCCGCATCGTTGGGGGAAAGGACACTTTCCCCCGGAGCCGGGTCTTCGCGCTGTATGACAGTAGTGGCTTTTGTCTGCGAACGTACGTTTTGCGATCCGGGGTCCGCAACGCTGTTTTGGGGTGTAACGGCAGCGGCGGGGCGCAATTCACGATGCCCGTCGAAGGATGCGGCGCTTTCCGGCGCCGCCTCGGCAACCGCTTCCGGGTCGGGCAACTCGCTGTTGAGACTCAGGAAATTGAAAATATGCGATAATAATTTTGAAAACAGAGTGGTGTTGCGTCCACCCGGCATTTCGGGGAGTCCGAGATTGCGTACAGTTTCTATCGCACCCTCGGCGATGGGCTCCGCACCGACGATCTTGTCGGCCAGCCCTGCTTTGATCGCTTCGCGGGGCGACAACCAGCGCCCTGAGCCATTGTTCTCTCCCATGAGCGATATGAACTTAACTGTGGGCCGGCCGCTCTGCGACGCATAAATGGATGCGATCCGCAGGTCGGTCTCCCGGAGCAGCGACGCCGTTTGGGAGAGTTGTACGGCATCACCTTCGTTCTCTCCCGTAGAGTTGTGGATCAGGTAGAGCGAATTGGCCGATATTTCACGTTGCCCTTTCGACGCGGCCTGTGCGATAATCGTCGCTGCCGAGGCCACATATCCGAAACAACGGGTGGTGACACGGCGGTTCGATCCGGCGAGGGCGTCGTGCATCAACAGGGCGTTGTGCACGTTACCCCCTGTGGAGCGTATGTTCACCACCAAGTCGCCGTCTCCCAATTTTTCCAAGGTGCGACGCAATGTTTCGTAAGTGGATATGCGCCCCGCCGCGTCGCTGAACTGATCCTCTTCGGCCTGGCCGATTACCCCCTCTATGTCTATCATGTGTGCCGGGTGGTCGTTTTGTGTATGCTTTTTCATGTTTTTGTTTTTTGTTACACGAAGGTAGTGCGGCTCTATCCGCGGGTGTTTCTACAATGGTGTATCTAAATGATTCAACGCAAATTAATATCCCTGTAGTAGTATACACATTTACGCACATATTCGTATGAACAGGCAAATGTGTCGGCTGTTTCCCACATGGCGTCGATTTTTTTCACGCCTTTCCTCATCTGCGCCTCCACGTGTTCGCGGATAACCAATATCTTGCAACGTGAAAAGTCGATAATGCCTGTCTCGACCAACTTCTCAAATATACCGCGAGGGTCCAGGCAGGGGTAAAGCTCCGCTATGGCGTCATAAAGACGCCTTTCGTAAATGGTCATCATGTCTATTGATTTTTAAATACTTACACCTTTATCGGCCCTGCATTTCTCAGAGTTCCTGAATAAATCTGCACTTAGTGGAACATTCACCGGCCGGAGAATACCCCTCTATGGACACAAGGCGGAATAATCCCTCTTCGCCGTCTATGCGCAGTTTATAGAGCGCCCTGAGGTCACGCCCGAGCCGGTTGGGCACTACTATGGCTTCGATGTCGGCAGGGTCGAGCGTCATGTAGGCCGTTATGCTCCGGGCATAGTTAAAAGCCGCCAACTCCTTATCATACATTTTGTGGAGGCCCGTTATCCCGTCGCGGTCTTCGAAACAGAGGGTAAACCGTTCCGTTTTCGGTTGTGTACCATCCGGCAACGCCGGAAGGTGGAATGCCGCGAGCGGATAGTGCCGGTTGATTCCGGGCCATATCCATGCTTCTGCTGCGGGAAGGTCCGCAAGGCCCATGTATCTTACAATTTTGGGGACGAAATTCAAATTTTCGGCACGCAGGTCCGAGGTGTCGGAATCGCTGTCGCCAACCCTCAGCACATATGCCGACGGAGCGCTCACAACGGTATCGTTACGGTTTACGGCCGGGGTGAAAAGCGGATTTTCAACCCTGCGCTCTCCTTCGCGTACGCTATTGTTGAGTATCTTCACACTCCATTCTCCTATTTTATCACCTGTTGTTTCATTCAGACGCTTTACCGTTCCGTCGCCGTCCCGGTAACAATAAGTCTGTTTACGCCTGATATTCTGCTCTGTCGACGCTTCTTCTACAGCGACAGGTTTGCCGGTATCGATCCTTCCCGTCCAGTCGACCGGCTCCGTCAGCGAAACTAAATCGTCAGATGGTTCGATAAATACCTCGCCAGACAGAGGATCGGTCATGAACCTGAGGTTGAACATATGCTCCATCGAACGTATGAAATCGAGTTGTGTGATCTTGTGTGCGGCGAGTTCGGCGAACCGCACCGCTCCTCCGTCGTAAGGGTGCGGATAGAATACGGGGCGCAAAGTGGTTGCCGCATCCAGCGTGAGCGTCATTCCCTGCTCCGCACCCGAAAAGGCCACGAGGTCGAAGTAGCGCGGTGTGCCCGGCGACAACTTTTCTATGGCGGTGCGAACCGTAACGTCGACGGTTATCTCGCCTGCGTCCGCTACCAGGCCATCGTACAACGCCCAGTCAAGGCCATATGGCACAAAATAGTGCATCCCCGCATATTTGATGTAAAGTTTCGGATTTACGATCATTTCGGAGCTATAAGTCCCCACTGCCGCCGACCTGGTTACGAACGTCGCCACCGTCTGTTCGATCATATCTCCGGGGCCGGGATTGCCGGGGTCGGCACCGGGATTTACCATCACATTGTGCCGCAACTGAAATGTGTCGCCTTCAACAAAATCGAAAACGACTATCGTATAATCCATCATCGCCATGTATTCGCCGCGACGGTCGATGTGTGTATTGGCTATCGGGAAATGCCGCCGGTCCGAGTCGTCGAGGTGTATGGTGTCGAAACACTTCAGCCGTTCGCGCGATCCGATCAGATACTGCGTGCGATACTTTATTCTCAGCTCGAACCCCATCGTCACTGCATACGGGGCTGCGAACGACGCTTTGCCGAGAGTCATACGGAAGCAGCCGTTGGTGTTGAAAAATGTCTCGCCATGCGAATTTCCCGTTGAAGCATCGGCGATCTCGACAATGTTGCCTACGGAGTTGAACGTTGTCGACGGGTCGGCGAACACCCGGCCGTAACGGTCGGCCGCAGCACTTTTTGCACCCGTGCGGCCCGCCAGGAAATCCATCCTGTTTTTGATCGCCGAAATGTTCCTTACAGGGAAGTTCCCGCTCATGTATAACGACCCGAAGAGGTCGGAATCACAAAACTGCGACCGTATTTTATACCCGCTCTCCGCAAATATCGCCTCCATTAGCGCCCGGCAGTTGATAAACGGGTGATAATCGGCCGCAGACAGCAATTTCGAAGGAGAAAAAAGCCCTTCCACAGGTTCGCTGTCTTCCGGCCTGTCGCGATGTACCGGAAGGAACCTCACCGGCTTATCCCATGTCCAGCTCTCCCGGATCGTTTCCTCGCCGATCTTTTCATTGAAGTCTATCAGTGTTTGGCGGAACGCTGTGCCGGCGGCGTGTTGCAACCATCCAGGCGGATGCCGGACGATCTCGACCAGGTATCGCCCGCGACCGTCTGTGCCGGTTTCGTAACGTATAAACGCAGTCTGGCCACGGAGAACGGTGCACCCGTCTTTTTCCAGCCGGGCCTCGCGGGAGGCATGGTTGAATAGCCCGGCATTGCGTAACTGGCCGCAAAAGCCCAGCAGCGCATCGTTACATTTCGTGGCCGGCAACCATAACTGAGTACGGCGTTCGATCTTTGCAGCCCCGGCCGTTGTTAATTCCGATGCCGTTATCGTGATCCCGGGCTGCTGTCCCGCTTCCAGGTCGGCCGGAGAGTTGTCGATAAACAGTTTCATAGCGACGAGATTAGCATTAATTCCATTTTTGCGAGTCCTTCGGTGTCGGTTGTGATCGTTTCGCCGACCGATATCCCGACCCTTCGGGCGCCGTTGTTTCCCGTTATCCACACTGCCGGGGACAGGGCCAATGCGGCTATGAATCGTATCGTCTCACGGGGTTGATATCCCGATGTGAACCGGCGTTGCGTTTCCCCTTCCCCTCCTGTCACTACAGGCCCGTTTGCGGTGGTGACTTCGGTTCTCTTTATCCGCAAAGACTCCTCGCCCGCGTATCTGAATGTGAAACAATCCACTCCTCCCGCCGGATTGATCCAGGCTATCCTGGCCGCCGACGGATCATGCGCTTCGAGCGCGTAATGTCTTGAGAACAATACAACACCTTCCCTTGCGAGCGACACCTCCATTGAGTTGAACGAACCGGCCTCAAGGCCTTCTCTGGCCAGACGCATATCCAGATCGTCGAAGTTGACCGCAATAACGGCCATGCCTTCGGGCAATGAAACACCCGGAAGCGATATTCTGTGTGACAGCCCTTCGCCGTCGAAAGTTATTTCGCATACGTAACATCCCGTTGTAGCCAGGAATGCTATTTCATCGTGCTCTCCGCGTGCCAGGGTCGCAGGACCGGGTTGTAGCGACAGCGGCGAAAGCATCTGCTTCGGATTCTTGCCGCCTGTGAATTTTACCTCGTCCGAAACCTCCGTGCCTGTTTTTACCGTTGCGGCAACTACTCTGCCGGGGGCGGGATATATCCCGCATAGCCTTCCCGCCAATGGTTCTGTGGAGATTGCCCCGCGTATGTATGCGCTTATGTTGACGTCGTATCGCCCGGCACCATGCAGTTTTTTGATCCCTTGCGGGGAGGTTTCGCCCGAGACGAATATTTCGGCTTCGAGCACCTGGCCCGGATGGGCTCCGGTGATACTGTAAATGGCTTCGGTCTCTACCGGTGCGTATTGCCGGGGTATTTTAGATATTTCCATGTCGTATTTTAAGTGATTGATTGTTTGAGATTACTTAGAAACTGTTTAAATTTTATTTTCAAAAAGTATTATGAGCAGTTTAACTTCGTTTTCCTCCTCCTTACATGGCATAGTTCGCCAGCGACCTCTGCTCATGTTTCGAGCGTCGGTTCGGGATGATTTTTTTGCGCCGCACAAGAAGCATAGCGGTGCTCTATGTAACGAGTGCGGCGCAAAAAAATCGCCCAAAAGAGCACGTAAGAAATTTGACAGATAAATTTTAAACAGGTTCTTAGTTATCGGCCTGATCGGGAATCCTGAAGAAATGTATAGTAACCTCCATTGATATTTCGACCGACACCTCTCCGTGGGGTGTTAAAGAGAACTGGGCGGTGGTACAGCGTACATTCTTCACTTCCCGCACATCTTCTGCGAGGGGCAGCGATGTTATTATGTGCATCGCGTCCGTACGCATCTGTTCCCACAGTTTCTCTTTTTGTTTCGTAGTCGGCGAAGCGGTGATTTGCATAAGCTGCATCTTTATGCGGTAGCATATCTCTCCCTCGTCGCGCCCGCTTACCGCGACTATCTCCGGCGGCATAATACACGCCGCCGGGTATAACTGCACCGATTCGTCTATGCCGTCACTCGCAACGCAGTATGGTGTATAAGAAAGTTCATGTGCCAGCCGGGATAATTCTTTGGCAATAACATTGTGATTCATAATGTTTTATTTAACAGTTAAGGGGTTATGTACGGTCTTTGCGGCACATCTGTCCGTGTGGTTTCAGACCACCCTTGTCGACAGCACTTTGATCATGTCCTCCACCTGGTGGTTTACGGATACGATGGTAGAGTCCGACATTTTTGAATTTAAACGCAACGAAGACCATAACGTAAGGGCTTTGCAGGCCGATGCCAGGGCTCCGATAGCCAATTCACCTGCTTTTTCGAGATTAACGGCCTGCACATGCGACAGGGGCGCATTCAGAAGGGATGACAACCCTCTGTCCACGACCGTTGGGTCCGGATTTTTCATTTGATAACGATTTATGATTTTAATTAATAAAGTGAGCGGGAGGGTTGTGGCACGAATATTATACAGCGGGTCAAAGTGCAATAATTGTACATAAAGCTGCCACCCTTATCATTGGTTCAACCTCTGTTCTTAGTGCAAATATACAAAATCAAAACAGCTTTGTCAAGTATTTTCGATCAAAAATTGAACTTTGTATAAATATTTTTTTCGACGTTACGAAATTATTGTTACCTTTGTGGCGACGCTGAGATAATAATGAATGTGAATTTTACGATAACCGGCCATCACCATCGTCTGCTTTATACAAGGTAGGCACATGTCGGATATTGGATTCGCGTAACCATAGACAGGGGCTTGCCGTAAAAGGTCAAGCCCCGTTTTTTTATATAGATTATGATAAGAATTGCTATTCAGGCCAAGGGACGCCTCAACGAAGAGAGCATATCGTTACTCCGCGAAGCAGGTATATTTGTCGAGGAAAGCAGACGCAAGCTGCTGACTCATTGCGGCGATTTCCCCATGGAGGTACTTTATCTGCGCGATGACGACATACCACACGCCGTTGCGGCGGGAGTCGCCGATCTGGGCATAGTGGGGCTCAATGAAGTGGAGGAGAAGTCTGAGCTGGTGGATGTTGTTCATCGCCTGGGTTTCGGACAGTGCAGGCTTTCGCTGGCCATCCCCAAGGGCGACGACTACGGGTCGGTGCGCTACTTCGAAGGACGCCGCATAGCCACATCATATCCGCGCATATTGCAGCGTTATTTTGCAGAGCAGGGTGTCACGGCAGAGATTCACCAGATTGCCGGTTCGGTCGAGATAGCTCCTTCGGTGGGGTTGGCCGACGCGATATTCGATATCGTATCTTCGGGGGGCACACTTATAACCAACGGGCTGAAAGAGGTCGAGCGGGTACTGTCGAGCGAGGCGGTCCTTATTGCGACTCCGGGGCTGGATGCCGGGAAACGTTCCGTGGTCGGTCAGTTGCTGTTCCGTTTCGAGGCCGTGGAGCGTAGCCGGGGCATGAAATATGTGTTGATGAACCTGCCCAAAACGCGTATCACCGAAGCTGTCGCCATACTTCCCGGGATGAAAAGCCCCACCATATTGCCGCTGGCCGACGAAGGGTGGTGCTCGTTGCATGCCGTGATCGGCGAACGTGACCTGTGGGACAGGATCGAGGCTTTGAAGGCCGTGGGCGCCGAGGATATACTGGTTCTTGCGCTCGAAAAAATGATACGTTAGGGCTTGTTAACATACCCGGATCCGGGTATGCACAGGAACTTTTTATTTGATCGCCGGATATTTTAATATATGGATATAGTTGTAAACCCGCACAGGCGGGAATGGGATAAACTGTTGGCGCGTTCAGTGCCCGACGACTCGTTGGTGAGGGAACGCGTGGTTGCGATATTGGAGCGGGTCAGGACGGGCGGCGACGATGCTTTGCACGAATTGACTATTGAGATAGAGGGCGTGGAACTCGATTCGCTGATCGTGCCGGATGCGGAGATATCTGCCGCACACGATGCGGTGGACGACCACCTCAAGAGGGCGCTCGACATTGCCTCGGCCAATATCAGGCGTTTCCACGAGGCCCAGCAGCCTTCGGATGTCGATATCGAAACCATGCCGGGAGTAAGGTGTGTGCAACGTTCGCTCCCTTTGCGGCGTGTGGGTTTATATGTCCCGGGCGGAAGCGCTCCGTTGTTTTCCACGGTGTTGATGCTTGCCATTCCGGCTTCGGTGGCCCGTTGTCAGGAAGTCGTGCTTTGCACCCCTCCGGGTCGCGACGGGAAAATTGCTCCTGAGATATTATATGCCGCTTCGCTTTGCGGAGTGGACCGTATATATAAACTGGGGGGCGCGCAGGCTATAGCAGCCATGGCCTATGGTACCGGGTCGGTCGGCCGCGTCGACAAGATCTTCGGGCCGGGCAACCGTTATGTCACCTGCGCCAAACAGATCGTGGGAGGTGTCGATGTTGCTATAGATATGCCAGCCGGTCCGTCGGAAGTGATGGTGCTTGCCGACAGTAGTGCCGATCCGGTCTTTGTTGCGGCCGACCTGTTGTCTCAGGCCGAACATGGCGCCGACAGCCAGGCTATACTCGTGACCACGTCGCGCGGATTTGCCGAGCGGGTTTCGCTTGAGGTCGCCGGACGCCTTGATTCGTTGGAGCGCGGGGCCGTGGCCCGCATGGCTATCGACCGCAGCCGTATAATCGTCCTCGACTCGCCCGGCGAGATCATCGAAATGGCTAACGAGTATGCTCCGGAACACCTTATAGTTTCGATGGACGACCCCTGGGGGGTGGCGTCGCGCGTTTTTTCTGCCGGAAGCATCTTTATCGGGAACTACACTCCCGAAAGTGCGGGCGACTACGCCTCCGGCACCAACCATACGCTTCCCACATCGGGCTGGGCGCGTGTGCTGGGCGGCGTGTCGACCGAAAGTTTTATGCGCCGCACCACTTTGCAGGAGATAACCCGCGAAGGTCTGGGTGGTATAGCGCCGGTGATCATAGCAATGGCCGATGCCGAAGGCCTTGACGCCCATGCCGGGGCGGTGAAGGTCAGGCTAAGCCGATGATGGGGGATTTAATTGCAGGTATTAATATAGATATTATGCGAATTAAGAGTTAAAAAAGTCTGAATATCGAGTAAAAGAGCCATCAAAAAAATAGGTTATCCGACTGGTTTTTAGTATCTTAGATGTGATTTTGACCGATCATTATCTAACAACCTAAACCAATGGATAACCACT
>JAVBMJ010000038.1:0-34911 GCA_031552535.1 Rikenellaceae bacterium | reverse complement strand
AATCAGCTGTTTTTGGCCACATTACCGAAAGTATTTATCGTTTATTTTTGGTCTCTTTTAGGCGAAAATCCCGTCATATAGTACCACTATGCTCCTCGATTTTCGCCTAAAATAGCCCTGAAAATAATTCGCAACTATTTTTCACAGGAAAATTAGACAGACTCTTAGCGTAATCGCCGTACGTCCTACGGAATGTTCGAAGATAACGACCCGGTAATTGTATGTTATTTCAGCTGCTTTTTGCCGGATATATAAATGATGTTATCCTTTTCGTTCCATTCGTAGCTGAAATCGACATCGCGTTGTAAAACCCTCAACGCATGGAATATCCCGTCCGATACCCTGAACTTTCCGCTGAACTCGTTGTGTGGCAGGTCCTGTTCCCGGAACTCTATGTTGATGTCGAAACTTCGCCCGAAACGCTCCAGCAACTCTTTGAACGAAGTATTGCGGAAACAGATCAGACCCTCTCTCCAACGGAATATATCCATGTCCGAAATATCCTGTGCCACCAACCTCCCGTTTCTCAGCCTGACCTCTTCTCCCGGATTGAGCGTCACCCGGCGATCGTGTCCGCTCCGGTCGTCAACCCTCACGCACCCCTCGACAACCGAAGCCGAGAATTCATTGCGCACGGGCGAAGACACCACGTCGAACTTGGTGCCCAACACCATCACATCGTGATTTGCGGTCTCGACGATGAACGGGTTCCTCTTGTCGTGCGTAACATCGAAAAATGCTTCCCCAGTAAGTTTCACCCTTCGTTCGTCACCTGTGAAAAAAGCCGGATAGGTCAGCTCAGACTGCGAGTTGATCCACACATTGGTGCCATCCGGAAGAGTGATGTTCACCCTTTGCCCCGCAGGAACGGTCACTGTGTTGGCGAGCAGCGAAATTTTGCCGATCTCTTTTTGGAGTATGAAATAACCGGCTCCCAATAACAGCACCAGCACCGCGGCGATCTTCGACACTTCGCGAGCCCAACGGGGCATCACCCTGCGAACCCCGCCCTTCTGTGACATATCATTCACTTCGGCGAGCAATATGGTATCGAACATCTTGCGCTCCTTCTCGAATTCCTGTTTGCGTTCCGGATTTTCGTCCAGCCACCGCAATATTTCTTTTTCATCTTCCGGGGAAGCCTGCCCGCTGAAGAAACCGTATAGTTTTTTCCTGTTCATCGTACCGCCGTTTTCTGTAAAGTATATCGTATATTGCTGAAATGCAATCAATTGATTCTGTGTTTATTCTGCGTATCACGTCATACCCTTTCCGGATATCTATAAGTATAGCACATGAGAAAGCGTAATCCCTGAAAAATCAGGGAAAATAGTTGATAAAAGATCAAAAAGGAATGATTGTGTCAGAGTTTTATCAGCCCCAGGTCTACAACAGCCAACAACGACACATACAAAGAAGAGTCGCGCAGCATCGCCCGCAACATCTTCGTCGCTTTCGACAACTCGAATTCGACGCTCTTGACCGACAACGATAATTCGTCGGCGATCTCCTTATAAGTCTTATCGTCCATCCTGCTCATAAGGAATATGCGGCGCGTCTTCTCCGGAAGTGACTCTATCGCTTTGCGCACAGTGCGTTGTACTTCCTCCGAAAATATCTCGTCGGGATCGAGCACCTCAAGAGTCGATATCCTGAGTTGAAGTACACGGTGGCTGTGGTCGGCTATGTCCTCCTCAATCCGCGCATGTATCGCCTTCGAACGCAGATGGTTGAGGCATTTGTGTTTGACCACGGTGAGCAGATAAGCCGCAGGATTGGCATTGCTGGCAAGCGAGGGCAGCTTTTCCCAATAGTACAGGAATGAATCCATAACGATATCCTCAGCAGCCGACCTCTCGCCTACATACGTCATCGCAAAGGCGATAAAGCGACCGCTGTGCCTGTTGAACAACTGGGTGAAACTGTGAATGTCTGGACCGTCTGTCATCGGAAGCAATGATTCAGCCGCAAATTTAGCAGTTTATTGCACTATGTCTAAATTTCCACAGGAAAATGTCACAAAAATATTCCCATTGTAGTACCTTAGCCCACAAACAAAAATTAAACGACCGTTTGCTCTATACAACTTCGACCGCGACTTTTTTGAAAAAAAGTCGCCCAAAAAACTTCAATCATTTACTTTGCTGCGACCTGTATGAGTTGTTTTAGAGATGGGAAAGCCTTTATTTATAGCTTAAATTCAGGGCTTTCCCATCTCTAAAACAACTTATATAAATCAGAGTAAGGTAAAATCATTAAAAGTTTTTGGCGCCGCTTTTTACAAAAAGCGGCAGTTGGAGGCTGCACAGAGAAAAGGGTCGTATAAATTTTATGATTATGGGGGATTTGGTTGATGGTCGTATTTTGAAGTTTATAGCTCGTCATCATGTATTGACTTTGGCGACATGTGATGGTGGTGCGCCTTGGTGTTCGCATATGTTTTATGTTTACATGGTGTCGGAGAACCGGTTTGTGTTCAGTTCCGATTTGGGGACTCGCCATGCCTGCGAGGCTGCGGTGAATTGCCGTGTTGCGGGGTCTGTGGTGCTGGAGTCGCGTGTTGTGGGCCGTTTGCAGGGGTTGCAGTTGGAGGGTGTTATGCGCAGGGCTGAGGATGACGGGGTGCCGGGGGGTGCGGCCCGGGCGGCTTATTTAAAACGCTTCCCTTATGCGCTGCCGATGGACCTGACTCTGTGGACACTGGAGCCGGTCGTAATGAAGTTTACTGATAACACGCTCGGTTTCGGGAAGAAGCTGTTGTGGCGGCGCGAGGGGTAGGGTATCTGTACCTTTTCCTTCACCTGCCGTCCATGAATACAGGTTCTATTTGCTCTGCGGTGCTCCTATTATGAAGATCGCCGGACGTTTGTTTATGTCGGGGTGCGGGGTGCGGCGCCATGTTTCTATTGTCGCCGTTACTATCGATTCCGAGTTTGAGAGTATGCCCGCCGCTATAGTTAGCAGAGTGGCGGGATTGCATACTGTGAGAATCTCGGCCAGCAGTTTGTCGTTGCGGTACGGGGCCTCGATAAATACCTGCGCCTGCGATTCGGTTATGGCGCGGCGTTCGAAGTGGCGTATGGCTTTCGACCTCTCGGGCGGTTTTACCGGCAGATAGCCGTTGAATGCGAACGACTGCCCGTTTTGCCCCGACGCCATCAGTGCCATCAGTATCGACGACGGGCCGACCAGCGGCACCACCTTTATCCCGTGACGGTGGCATGCCAGCGCCAGCTCGCCTCCCGGGTCGGCGACGCCGGGCACGCCTGCTTCGGAGATCATGCCCACGTCGTGCCCCTGCAACATCGGGGCGATCATCCGTCCGGTTTCTCCCGGCGGGGTGTGCTCGTTCAACTCTTCGAAATGCAGCGAGTCTATCGCTTTTCCGGTGTGGCACGCGCTGATGAAACGCCGTGCCGACCTTACGTTTTCGACGACGAAATGGTCTATCCGCGCAACTGTCGCCAATACAACTGCCGGCAGTGACTCCGAGGGCTGTTCGTCGCCTATGGGGCATGGTATCATGTATAGAGTGCCTTTTGTCGTGCTCATTGCGGGGTAGGTATTTAGAACTGTTCATACTTCCCATAGGAAAATTAAACAGTTTCTTACTGTAATGGTTTTTCCATGTCCGGTACCTGGACCGGTATGTTCGCTATTGTGTTTATTCCCTCCTGTATATGCGTTTGACCCGTGCCGATATACTGGTCATCACTTCGTATGGAATGGTATCCAGGATACGGGCCATGTCTTCCACCCTGTTCCCCTGCCTGGATCCGTATATCTCCACCGTATCGCCTTCCCGGCAATCGATTTCCGTCACGTCGGCCATGCAGGTATCCATACACACCCGTCCGATCAAAGGGGCTTCACTCTCGCCGATTATTAAACTCCAGTGGCCTTCCCCCAGGCGGCGGTCGAGGCCGTCGGCGTAACCCACCGGGATGGTTGCCACACGTGTCGGGCGGGGTATGCTCCCGCTACGGCCATACCCGACGGTTTCGCCCGGAGCCAACTCGCGTATCTGCACAATACGGCTGCGCAGCGAGGCAACTGCACGCAGCCTCGGATCGCCTATGCCATAAAGTCCTATGCCGAGCCTGCACATATCGTAGGCGGCCTGCGGGAAACGCTCTATGGCGGCGCTGTTTGCAATATGGCGCAGTGGAGTATAGCCCAATGCGTCGATCAACGTGTCGCTCATAATTTCGAACCTGGCGATCTGTGCAAGCGAGAAGTCGTCTTCCGCCGGATCGTCCGATGCGGCCAGGTGTGAAAATATCGACGCTACACGGACTACACGCTCATTTCCGGCGAGAATCGACAACAATTCGTCCGTTTCGTCCCCCATGAATCCGAGCCTGTGCATCCCGGTGTCGAGCTTTATGTGGATAGGATATGCGAACTCCCCGTGGTGTTCGAGTTCCTTTATGAAATCGCGCAGTGAAGATAAATTGTATATTTCGGGTTCAAGGTTATGGGCTATCATCAGGTCGAAGCTGTCGGCATCGGCATTGAGCACCACTATAGGCATTGTTATTCCCCTTTCGCGCAGTACCACCCCCTCGTCGGCGAATGCCACGGCCAGATATGCCACCCCCTCGTGCTGCAACATGCCCGCCACTTCATAAGCGCCGTGACCGTAAGCCGACGCCTTCACCATTGCCATGACGAGGGTTCCGGCGGGTAATCTGGAGCGGTGGTGGTTCAGATTGTGTACCATTGCGTCAAGGTCCACTTCGAGTACCGTAGTGTGGCTTTTCTGCCGTAGCGCATGGCTTATCGCCTCGAATTGCGCCGAGCGGTTGCCTTTCACAAGTATCGCCGCCCCCGCAATGTCGGCGTGTTTCACAGATTGAAGGAATGCTTCGGGTGTGGGGAAGAAACTCTTTTTTACTTTGACGCACCCCGTGCAGTTCCGCACGTCGTCTCCTATGCCTATCAAATGCTCCACTCCGGCCGCCTCGACCAATGCGTCCACCCGGCGGTAGAGTTCCCCTTTCGGCATTCCGCTTTGCAGGATATCCGACAGCACCACGATCTTGCGGCGCCCGTGCCCTATGTTCCGCAGGTAATCGAGCGCTATTGCCAGTGAATTTATATCACAATTATACGAATCGTTGACTATCACCGCGCCCGCAAGCCCCTCTTCCACGTCGAGGCGCATCGCCACGGGTTGCAGCGACTCGGGACGCAATGCCGGTACTTCCTGCGTGGCAATCCCGTGGTGGACGAGTTCCTGCCATACCGCAAGGGCCATCGCTCCGTTCTGCTGCGACGCTTTGCCGGCCAACGGCTCTGCCGCCGCTTTGTTCGTTGCCGCGTCCACGAGCCTGTGCCCTGCGAAACGGATTCTTACCGCAGCTTCTATTTCAGGATATTCGCTATTATATATTATCGTCGCGGAGTGTGCGAACAGGTTCAGTTTTTCGTCCAGTTTTTGCTCACGGGAGGCGAAATTTTCCTGGTGCGCGTCTCCGATGGTGGTTATTACCCCTATGTCTGGCCTCACGATCTTTTCGAGCCTGCCCATTTCGCCGCTCTGCGATATGCCTGCTTCCAGCAGCACCACATCTTCGTCCCCCTCGATCATCAGCACCGACAGCGGTACTCCGACCTGCGAATTGTAGCTGCGCGGACTGCGGAAAAGTTTTATCCCCCGCGGGGCCATCTGTGCGATCCACTCTTTGGTCACCGTCTTGCCATTGCTTCCCGTTATACCTACCACCGTGCCGTGGAACCTGCTGCGGTAATCGGCGGCCAGCGCCTGCAATGCCCCGATGCTGCTTTCGACCCTCAGGAACCCAGCCTCGGGATATTGGTCGGTGCTGAGATCGCGTTCGATCATAAAGGCCCTTATCCCCCGGGCGTACAGTTCGTTGATGTACCCGTGTCCGTCGTGGTTCCGGCCCGATATGGCTGCGAACATCGCACCTGCACCGCGGCCATGCTGCCGGCTGTCGATAAATACCGACTTCACCATCGTGTCGCACCCGGCAGTCTCCCCGCCCGTGATGCGGGCTATTTCACTTAACAGGTAGTCCATTGTTTTTAAATAATATATCCCGTTGTGTATCTGGCGCGGGTAAAGTTATGTTCACGTGATCAGATCACAGGACTTTCGATTAATGTTACCGTCATATTATCTGCATCCAGTTCAGCGTCCAACCCTATCGGAAAAGTAAAATTGTTTTCATCGTGCCCGAACGACAGCCCGTACACGGCAGGTATATTTAACGGTTTGATCCTCTCTTCAATGACTTGCCTTAGAGTAAACGAGTCCGGAGCGACCGATTTATCCGACTTGTCGCAACCGCTACAGATGCCAAACACAATTCCGGCAGCTTTTGACAATTCGCCCGAAGCTATCAATTGTGTCAACATTCTGTCGATCCGGTACGGCTCCTCGTCAACATCCTCGATCATTACTATTTTATCCTTCAGGTCTACCTGGTATGGTGTTCCTGCCATGGAGCAGATTAATGTCAGGTTCCCGCCGGCTAACTTTCCGTGTGCCTTGCCCGGCGTTATGACATACCTTTCGAATACTTTATTACTGTCTGATCTCAGCAGGTCATCATCCGAACTTTCGATTACGTACCTGCCTGCCGGATTAACCGCAATATTTTCGAATTGTTGTTTGCTGTAATCCTGGTGCAGGGTTCTGCTTATCGGTCCGTGAAATGTTATCAGACCCGTGTTTGCATGTATGGCGTTGATAAGTGCCGTACAGTCGCTGAATCCCATGATGATCTTGGGATTTTTCTTTATAGCCTCGTAGTCCACCAGATCGAGGATGCGGGCGGAACCGTAGCCTCCTCTTATAAATATTATGGCCTTAATCTCCGGGTCCTTTATCATGGCGTTGAAATCATCCGCACGTTCCCGGTCTGTCCCGCTAAAATAACCTTGCCGGCCAAGAACCTTATCGGAATAAACAGGCTCGAATCCCAGTTGGGTTAATGTTTTAACAGATACCTCCAAATCGCTTCCGGTTATAAACCAACCCGGGACGGTCAATCCGATTTTGTCCCCCGGATGCAACCTTGCGGGTTTAACGGGGGCGTGGCACTCCCGGCCAATTGGCATATTTTGCGCAAACACCCCCTGGGGGATCAGGAATATCAATGATAATCCGATAACTATTTTCAAGAAAGGTTTCCCGTGCATATAGATAAATCTGAAATTCATTGTTCAGCCCCGCCGTTTGCCAGTACCCTGTTCAATTCTCCAGTTTCACGACGGTTATCCCCGCTCCGCCACGGTCGGCATGTTCGTCGGCAGCCGAGGCTATGCCCGGCATGCCCCGCAGGTAACGGCGTACCTCCTCCTTCAGGGCACCGGTGCCTTTGCCGTGGAGTATCCTCACCTCCGAGGCTCCCACCATCATGGCGTCGTCGATGAAGTCCTGCACCTCTTCCAGAGCTTCGGAGGCCCTCATCCCGCGCAGGTCTATATTGTGGCGGAAGTTGAGTTTGCGCTCCGAAATGCCCGCGTCGATGCGTTGCAGCGGAGCCGCCTGTCTCGCGCCGCGCTTGAATTCCGCGTTCGACACCACCTCCAGCCGCTCCTTTCCCACCGTCGTCAATATCTGCCCGAAAGCCACCGTCGCTTTATTGCCTTTGATGGCCGTCACTTCGCCGCCGCCGTCCTGGCCTTTGATCCTCACTTTACTGCCCACCTCCACTTCGCGCGGTTTGGGTGGAGCGTCGGCCGTTGTAGCGGTTTTCGTCCCGCCCTTCGACTCCGCCTTGCGTTCGGAGCGGCGCTGCTGGCGTTGCGTGATACGCTCCATGCGGCGTTCGATGTCTATATCTGCCTCCGAGGGGACTTCCTGCTGCGTTTCGCGACGGAATTCGTCGAGTTCGCGCCGCGCCAGACGCGTTAGTTCCTTCTCGGCTTCCGATTCGCGTATTACGCGGATCGTATTCTCGATCTGCTTATTGGCCTCCTCTGTGAGCTTTTTTGCCTGGCTGCGTGCTTCCTTCAGTATCGCCGTGCGCTCCTGTTTTATCCCGGCTAACTCACGTCCGTAACGCTCCTCCAACTCCTCTATCCGCTTTTCCGACACGCGTATCCGTTCGCGCTTCTGCTCCCAGTAACGGCGGTCGCGGGCCACCTCGCGCAGCTGTTTTTCGAGGTTCATCAACCCGCTGCCCGCCTTCTCGCCAGCAGAACGTATGATATCTTCGGGAAGACCGATCTTACGTGCTATCTCGATGGCGAACGAACTCCCCGGCATCCCCATTTCGAGCTTGAACAACGGGGTGATGTTCTGTACATCGAATGTCATGGCCCCGTTGACCACCGCTTCGGCATTCGAAGCGTAATATTTCAGGTTGGAGTAGTGGGTCGTTATCACGGCCATCGTTCCCCGCTGCTCCAGCCTTTCGAGTATCGCTTCGGCTATAGCGCCGCCTATCACAGGCTCGGTCCCCGTACCGAATTCGTCGATAAGCACCAGCGAATGCTGCGATGAACCCGACACCACAGCCTTCATATTCATAAGGTGGGAACTATAGGTACTCAGGTCGTTGTCTATCGACTGCTCGTCGCCTATGTCGATGAAGATGTCGCGCAGCAACGGGAATTCCGAATTTTCGAGGCATGGGACCATATATCCGCACTGCACCATATATTGCAGCAACCCTACCGTTTTTAAACACACCGATTTGCCTCCGGCATTGGGCCCCGAGATGACCAGTATGCGCCGCCGGCGGTCGAGAGTCATGTCCAAAGGCACTATCTCGCGCCCCTCCCTGCGCAGGGTCTGTTCGAGTAACGGGTGGCGGGCCCGGCGCAGATCGAGCCTCCCCTCGTCGGAGATTATCGGCTTCACCGCCCCGTTGTCGATTGCCCACCGCACCTTGGCGTATATCGTTTCCACCTCCACCAGATAGTCGCCGGCCCTGCGAAGGCCGTCGCCCAGCGGACGGAGCATATCGGTGAACACCGTTAGTATCCTCACTATCTCGCGGCGCAGGGCATACTCCAACTCCTTGAGCTCGTTGTTGATCTCAACCACCTCCACAGGCTCGATATAAAACGTCTTGCCTGTGGCCGATTCGTCGTGGATGAACCCCTGCACCTTCCGCTTATTGGCCGCCCCGACAGGGATCACCGCCCGTCCGTCACGTATCGAAATCGCGGCGTCGGCGTCTACATAACCGGCACTTTGCGCCGCATGCAGCACCTGTTGCAACTTCTTGGCCGCCCGTCCCTCGCGTTCGCGTATAGAGCGCCGTATGGAATAAAGTTCGGGGGAGGCGCTGTCTTTAACTTCGCCGAAACGGTCTATGATCGAATCTATATGGCTCGCTATATCGGGGAAGCCTTCCACACCCTCCGCCAGCGCGTACATGTGCGGGTAACGTCCCTGGTTTTTCCCGTCGAAAAAACCCACGAGCCCCCCGACCGCCCCCAGTTCCTTGCGCAGCAACAATATCTCGTCCACTTCGAGGAACGTTCCCTCCACTTCCACCTTGTCCAGCAACGGCCCTATGTCGGCGAATCCTTCCACCTGGAATCCACGCTCCATGGTCACCATCACCTTCAACTCGTCACACTGCGACAATTTCCTCTCCACCGTCTCGCGCACATGCGAGAAAGGTTCCGCCGCAATGCGATCCATCGCGGCCTGCGTCGTGCACAGGGCCGCCACCTGTTTTCTTATACGGTCGAAGCCTGTCTTGTTTTCGTAATTCGAAGGATAGATCATAGCGTGTTTAAGGCTCTATTTCTTCCCTCCGCCGAACAGCGAGAAGTGCACATAGCGCTTCGGGTTCTTTTGTATGTCGTCCAAAAGGCGCGAGAGGTTCGAAGCTGCAGAAGACAATGAATCGTAGAGATTGTCGTCGCTCAGCAGTTTGCCTGCGGTGCCCTCACCCGCATTCAATTTCTTAAGGGTCGTGTTGAGTTCCGCAAGGCCGGAGCGCAATTCGCCGATTGCCCCGGGCAGGTCGGAGCGGTTCAGCGAATCGGTAAATCCTTCGACATTCGACACTATGTTTTCTATACTTCCGGACTTGTCGCTGAGCGTCCTCGATAATTTGTTGAGGTTGCCAATGATAGCCTGCAGCTCGTCGCTCTCCGACGAGATAACCTTGTCGAGTGTCGTCGACATCGACGCCAGGTTTGAAAGCGTGGTGTTTATATTGGCGCTGTTCTGCTCCAGTATTGTGTTTACGTCACCCAACGTCCGCATAAGTTCGTCGACAACGACCTTGGCTTTCTGTTTAAAAAATTCGAACTCATTGCCCGCCAGTTCCAAAAAATCCTTGTCCCATGCCGAACGCAGGGTATCGCCATCCTCGAGGTACACCGGCGAGTTGCCCAATTCTATCTCCACCGCCTTGCCGCCCATAAGCCCGTCGCTGAATATACGCGCATTGGAGTTATCGGGTATCCTGAAACGGCTCTTGATGTCGAACTCCAGGATGATCTTGCCCGACTTCCCGGGATCGTAGCTCATGCTGCGTATAACACCCACTTTGAATCCTTTGATCATTATCGCCGACGAAGGCTGAAGGCCGTTCACCTGGTCGTATGTGGCATAATAGGTATTGCTGCGGTGGAAAATGTCGCGGCCCTTCAGGAAGTTGACACCCCAATATAGCGCCAGTACTGCGCCCAGAGTAAAAAAACCTATTTTAACTTCTCTCTTTATTTTCATAATAACATCTTTATAATAACGCTCGGGGTGCCGTCGTGCCGGGCATCCCGAGGTGTTTGTCATTTACCGCCCGCTATCGCTATGGCATCCTTTACAGGGATCGTCCTGCCTCCACGCATGGCTATTACAAATGCGTCGGATACGGTTTTACGTATATCGTTTTTAGATTTCGTCGCTTCATCGTACGACGCGGTTTCGCACACATAATAACAATACAGTTTGCCGACCCTGACCTCCGATACCTTGCCGCTGTGCTCGCCGAACACCTTGCTGCCCGGATTCAATTTTGTGGATGAGGACTTTATCTGCACCGCAAATGTCACGCCGCGTTTTGTATCAGAGGCTTTGGGGCTCTCCTTTGCCGGTTGGGCCGGTTTTGTTGCAGGGGTATCGCCAGGCTTTTTAGCAGTGCCGCTGTCGCCGTCGGCAACAGTCGCCGACCGGTCTTCGGCATTCTCCGAAGGATCGTCATCGTCTTCGGGCAGGATTATCTGGCTGCCCTTGCCGTCGAGTCTCGTCTTATAAAGACTGAAAGAGTTGAAAAGCGAACGGGCGTACCTGTTCTGCCCCACCTCTGAGGTCAACATTTTCTGGTCGGAGGCGTTGCCTATGAATCCCAATTCGGTGAGGATGCTGGGCATCGACGTGAACCACAACACCAGGAATCCGGCCTGCTTAACCCCGCGGTTCGGGAATTTGGCTTTACGGTATTGTTCCTGCACGATGCCGGCCATTGTCAGGCTCTGTTCCTGGTAGGCGTATTGCATCAGCGATATCATGATCAGCGACTCCACCGATCCCGGCTCGTACATTTGGTATTTGGTGCTGTAATCGGCTTCGTATGTGATCACGTTGTTCTCACGCATGGCCACGTCGAGGTTGTCCTTCCCCTTGCCAACCCCCATCACGAAAGTCTCGGTGCCGCTGGGCTGTGTCCCTTTCGACGAATTGACGTGGATCGAGATAAACAGGTCGGCCTTGGCTTTATTGGCTATGTCGGCCCTCTTGTCGAGGTCGACATACACATCGGTCTTGCGGGTGTAAATCACATCGA
Source organism: Rikenellaceae bacterium (assembly GCA_031552535.1). Classification (GTDB taxonomy): domain Bacteria; phylum Bacteroidota; class Bacteroidia; order Bacteroidales; family Rikenellaceae; genus JAVBMJ01. The sequence goes on along the minus strand of JAVBMJ010000038.1, from coordinate 23,185 downwards.
CATCCGGGTAATTTTCAGTTATGAGCGCCCCCAATTTCTTTGCGACCGCCAGCGTCACATCCTTTTCCAACAACTTGCCGCTAACCGCTCCCGAATCGTGTCCCCCGTGGCCGGCGTCGATGACCACTTTCTTCAATACACCGGGTTGCTCCTGCCCGGTAAGGGCGGATGTGGCTGCGGCTATGATAAAAATCGCGATAATTACGATACGGCCCGTTTTCATTTTCCCCCAAATGAGATTTAATGGTTTTTTTTGTCTATTTTTGCGGGCGGATAATATTGCAAAACAGTCCCGGAGGTGTCTCCAGGGCCGTTTTGCCGACACCGTCGGCAAAGGTAAGAAAACTTACCGGAAAGTCAAATCCGGCCTATGTCGTGCTGTATGCTTTGATGGCCGGTTTTTATTTGCCCGTCAGGCGGTTTTTTATGTTCCGGTCTGTTGTAATGGCGCGGGGCAGTATGTTTTACATACGGCGCGCACCGGGGGGGAGTGGGGTATTTCCGTTACGGTCTTTTTGTTGTAAAATTATTTGGGGCGTGGTTTGAGAAACAGTCTTGGCAGACATATGATTTCGGTTTCGGCACTCCTGACGGGGGTGTCGGCGGTATTCGGCGGCTCTTTGGTCCAGTTTCCCGGCGGGAATCGTATGCCGGTTCCGGCGGCAGATACTGTCGTGGTAGCGGGCGATACGACAAATCGCGGTGCGCGGGATTCATTGCTGCCCCTGCGTGCGCCGGCCGATTCGTTGCTTTACGATGTGCTGTACGACGACCCGCTTACGGAGATCGATTCCATTGCTACCGACACGCTGAAACCAAAACAGCGCAAGGAGAAAAAAGCGTTTCTCGAAGACCCTATTTCTGGCAGGAACCGCGACTCGCTGGTATATAACCTGCGTGAAAAGACCGTCTACATCTACAAGGAGGGCGATGTTGACTACCAGGAGATGAACCTTAAGGCCGATTATATGCGTATACGCATGGGGACTAAGGAGATCCATGCCTATGGGATCACCGATTCGCTGGGCAAGAAGACCCGCCCGGAGTTTACCGAGGGCGGCACGGTCTACACGATGGATACGATCAACTACAACATCGACACGAAGAAGGCCAAGATCAAGGGAGTGGCCACGCGTGAAGGGGAAGGTTTCCTTATAGGTAAGGATATCAAGAAGATGGAGGACAACACGATCAACATCGCCCACGGCCAGTACACCACCTGCGACCATATCGACCACCCGCATTTCTACCTCGAGATGAGCAAGGCCAAAATGATCCCGGGAAAGAAGATCATCGTCGGGCCTTCGTGGCTGGTGATGGAGGACGTACCTATATATTTCCCGCTTATCCCGTTCGGTTTTTTCCCTATCATGCAGGAGCGTGGCTCCGGGTTCATCGTTCCGACCTATGGCGAGGAGGCTTCGCGCGGTTTCTTCCTAAGGGACGGGGGGTATTACTTTGCCTTCAACGACTACATCGACGTCGAAGTGCTTGGGGGCTATTACTCCCTGGGATCGTGGAGCGTTAGCGCCGCCTCGCGATACATAAAACGTTACCGCTACACGGGCGACCTGAGTTTCGCCTACGACAAAGTGGTCTCGGGCGAGGTAGGGGACCTCAATTATAGTAATTCATACAACTACAGGTTGGTGTGGAACCATCGCCAGGACTCTAAATTCCGTCCCGGCACGACATTTACCGCCAATGTCAACTTCTCGTCGAGCGGATACGACCAGCGTGCGTCGGCGGACCCGCGCGATTATGTCAATACCCAAACCTCGTCGTCGGTTACTTATTCCAAGAACTGGACGGGTACCCCGATGTCGTTCAACACGAGTATCACGGTGACGCAGAGGGTTTCGGACTCGACCTATAACTTTACATTGCCCATAAATTTCAGTGCTTCACGCATTACCCCCTTCAAACGACGCAACGCCGTGGGCCGGCAGCGGTGGTACGAGAAAATAACGACGAGCTATACCGGGTCTTTTGCCAATAACGTTACCGTTAAGGAGAAAGACCTGTTCACCCCGCAGATGGCAAAGGACCTCAACAGCACGATAACGCATACGATACCTTTGCAGACATCGCTGACCCTTTTCAACTATATCAATGTCACCCCGGGCGCCAATTACACCGAGAACTGGAGTTTCCGCAGTTTCCAGCAGGAGTGGGATCCGGCGACCAAAGCACAGATGATTACCGATACTACTTACGGCTTCTACCGCACGTTCAACTACGGCTTCAACGTGTCGGCCACGACGAAGATCTACGGGATTTACCAGTTCAAGAACAAGAAGTCGAAGTTGCAGGCCGTGAGACATATGATCACTCCGTTGGTGGGGATGTCGTTCACTCCTAATTTCAAGGACCCGAGCTACGGTTTCTGGAAGCCCATACAGACCGACTCGACCGGTACCATCGGCTATTACTCCCCTTATACCAACGCTCCCGGTGGGAATAAATCTGCTTCGATGAACTTCAGCCTGTCGCAGAACCTCGAAGCCAAGGTGCTCAGCGACCGCGACACCTCGGGGATGCGCAAGATACGCATCATCGACGACTTCACGGTGAGCGGATCATACAATTTTGTGGCCGACTCTATCAATTTCTCGCCTTTGCGGCTGTCGTTGCGGACAAAGATAGTCGAGGGGTTCGACCTGAACCTCAACGCCACGCTCGACCTTTACGAGGTTGACCAATACGCCCGTCCTATCAACCGCTTCTATCTGCAGGACGGCAAGCTGGGACGTATTTCTAACGCTTCGTGGTCGTTCAACTATTCGTTCCGCTCCTCCCAGTCCAACCGTGAAGCCATCAACGACATGTCGGGGGCCAATTCGCCGGACGCCCAGGCCAACCTCTTCAACGACCCGTCGATGCAAAACATGGACCCCGCCATGCGCAGGATGATGATGACGCAACTTTATTACGATTTCGAAATACCGTGGAACTTCGGATTCAGCTATTCGTTCAATTATTCGGACAATGGTATCCGTAAGAATATTATGCAGACTTTCAATCTTAACGGCAGCGTGAACCTTACTCCGAAATGGGGTATTACTTTCGGGGGCGGATTCGACTTCAAGGCCAAAAAACCGACTTTCAGCCCCATCACCATCACTCGCGACCTGCACTGCTGGCAGATGAACCTGATGTGGGTTCCATCGGGCCCGGCCAAGATGTGGAGCTTCAATATCGGGGTCAAGTCGGCACTGCTGCAGGACCTGAAGTGGGATAAACAGAGCAGCCGTTACGACAGTTTGCTCGACCAGTAGCATGCCGGATACGTTGTCGGTTGCGGAATTAACTCGGTTATTAATAAACACATACGGCTAAAAAATGGCTGATAATTCAGAAAACCATAAGTAATTATTTATGGTTTTTTGTTTTTTATAAAAAAATAAAATAAAAATAGTGCCTGTAATGGGGCGTAATCGGCGAAAAAAGATAGCCGGATGCGTGTTAGTTGGGAAATTGTTAGTATCTTTGCAGTCCATTTTGCGATAATGGAACGAGTAAATTCACAAAAAAAGGACAAAAAGTAAAGTTAAAATGCCAACTATTCAGCAGTTAGTACGTAAAGGCAGGACTCAGATCGAGTTCAACAGCAAGTCTCCTGCCCTTGATGCGTGCCCTCAGCGCCGTGGTGTTTGCGTGCGTGTTTACACCACCACACCTAAAAAGCCTAACTCGGCGATGCGTAAGGTAGCGAGGGTTCGTCTGACCAACTCCAAGGAGGTCAATGCTTACATTCCCGGCGAAGGCCACAATCTGCAGGAGCACTCCATCGTTTTGGTGCGCGGCGGCAGGGTTAAAGACCTTCCGGGTGTTCGCTACCACCTTGTTCGCGGCGCACTGGATGCCGCAGGCGTAGACGGCCGCCGCCAGCGCCGTTCGAAATATGGAGCCAAAAGGCCCAAAGCAGGTGCACCGGCAAAAGGAGCAGCACCGGTAAAAGGCAAAAAGAAATAGTCCCACGAGGGTGTTTCTTGTAAACTACAAGCCGGCGACGGCGTAAAGATCTGAAAAAACAAAAAATTAAGAGTTACACAAAATGAGAAAAACAAAGCCTAAAAAGCGAATTCTGCTTCCGGATCCCAAGTTCTCCGATGTTCTTGTGACAAGGTTTGTAAACAACCTTATGCTGGATGGTAAGAAGAGTATTGCCTATTCTATTTTCTACGATTCGATGAATATAATAGGTGAGAAGATGAAAGATGCTGGTAAGGCTCCTCTTGACATTTGGAGGCAGGCTCTCGAAAACATCACACCGCAGGTCGAAGTAAAGTCCCGCAGGGTTGGTGGAGCCACGTTCCAGGTGCCTATGGAAGTGAGACCCGAGCGCAAAATTTCATTGTCGATGAAAAATCTTGTCCTTTACTCGAAGAAGCGCCCGGGACGGAGCATGTCCGAAAAACTCGCTGCCGAAATTATGGCTGCATACAACCAGGAGGGTGCGGCGTTCAAACGTAAGGAAGAGATGCACCGTATGGCTGAGGCCAATAAGGCGTTTGCACATTTCAGGTTTTAATTGAAGCGGAAGGGAACGAAGAAAGATGGCAAGAGATCTGAAATATACGAGGAACATCGGGATCATGGCCCATATCGACGCAGGGAAAACCACGACCTCCGAGCGTATCCTCTTTTATACGGGTAAGACACACAAGATAGGCGAGACCCACGAGGGTAGCGCCACTATGGACTGGATGGTACAGGAGCAGGAGCGCGGCATTACAATCACGTCGGCCGCCACGACCGCTTTCTGGAACTATGATGGCCATATGTACCAGGTAAACATAATCGACACCCCGGGCCACGTAGACTTCACGGTCGAAGTGGAGCGTTCGTTGCGTGTTTTGGACGGCGCTGTTGCGACGTTCTGCGCGGTGGGCGGTGTCGAGCCCCAGTCGGAGACGGTTTGGCGTCAGGCCGACAAATACGGGGTTCCCCGCTTGGGCTATGTCAACAAGATGGACCGTACGGGAGCCGACTTTTTGGGTGTTTGCGCCCAGATAAAGGAGCGCCTGGGAGCCAACGCCCTGCCAGTGGCATTGCCGATAGGCCAGGAAGACAAGTTCCGCGGTTTGGTAGACCTTATATATAATAGGGCTATTATCTATTTCGACGATAAGAACGTCCGCGACAACTACACTTACGAGGAAGTTCCCGCCGAAATGAAGGCTGAGGTCGAGGAGTGGCGCAACCGCCTGATCGAGGAAGTGGCTTCGGTCGACGACGCGCTGATGGAGAAATTCTTCGAAGACCCGGCGTCGATTACTCCCGAAGAGTTGATAGCGGCTATCCGCAAGGCTACGTGTGCGATGGTTATCGTGCCGATGCTGTGCGGTTCGTCGTTCAAGAACAAGGGTGTGCAGATATTGTTGGATTACGTCATGGCATTCCTGCCCTCGCCTCTCGACGTGGAGGCTATCGTTGGCACCGATCCCCGCACGGGGAAAGAGATCGCCCGCAGGCCTTCGGTAGACGAGCCTTTCTGCGGTTTGGCGTTCAAGATCGCTACCGACCCGTTCGTGGGCCGTCTGGCATTTATCCGTGCCTATTCGGGCAAGTTGGATGCCGGTTCGTATGTCCACAACACCCGTTCCGACAAGAAAGAGCGCATAAGCCGCCTGTATCAGATGCACTCCAACAAGCAGAACCCTATCGAGGCTGTCGAGGCCGGCGATATCTGTGCTGCCGTAGGGTTCAAGGATATCCGTACGGGCGATACGCTTTGTGACGAGAAGAATCCTATAGTACTGGAGTCTATGACTTTCCCCGAGCCGGTTATCGGTTTGGCGATTGAACCCAAGACCCAGAAGGACCTCGACAAGTTGGGCATAGCGTTGGGTAAACTATCGGAGGAAGATCCCACGTTTACGGTTAAGACCGACCCTGACACCGGCCAGACCGTTATCAGCGGTATGGGCGAGTTGCACCTTGAGATCATCGTCGACCGCCTGCGCAGGGAATTCGGCGTAGAGATCAGTCAGGGCGCTCCGCAGGTTAACTACAAGGAGGCTCTCACGGCTACCATTCAGCACCGCGAGGTATTCAAGAAACAGACCGGTGGCCGTGGTAAATTTGCCGATATCATATTCGAGATCGGTCCTGCCGAAGAAGGTAAGATGGGACTCGACTTTGTGGATGCGGTCAAGGGCGGTAACATTCCCCGCGAATACATTCCTTCGGTTCAGAAAGGTTTCGCAGCGTCGATGGCTAACGGTGCATTGGCAGGCTTTCCTATCGACAGTATGAAGGTTACACTGCTCGACGGATCGTTCCACCCTGTGGATTCCGACTCATTGTCATTCGAGATCTGTGCTCGCAACGGTTTCCGTGCGGCAGCCCCTAAGGCAAAATCGGTCATCAAAGAGCCGATCATGTCTGTGGAAGTCGTTACTCCGGAAGAAAGCATGGGCGATATCATCGGCGACCTGAACAAACGCCGCGGCCAGATCGTGGGCATGGAGTCGAAGAACACCGCCCGCGTTGTCAAGGCTAAGGTGCCCCTTTCGGAGATGTTCGGATATGTGACCGTGTTGCGTACCCTTTCGTCGGGCCGCGCCACTTCATCGATGGAATTCTCTCATTTCGAAGAAGTTCCGGCGGGATTATCTAAAGAGATCATCGAAAAATCGAGCGGCAAGAACCGCGAGATGGAGTAGGGGTCTGTTATTCGGAGGGCTTTTACCGGGCCGGATTTTGCGGGATGAAATTTTGCGGATGAGGCTTCGGGATGCAGCGTTTTCGAATTATAACGAATAAAGAAGAAAATAAAAATAATTTTTGGTAACAGATATGAGCCAGAAAATAAGAATCAAACTCAAATCATTCGATCACAATTTGGTTGATAAGTCGGCTGAGAAGATCGTGAAAACGGTAAAGAGTACCGGTGCTGTAGTTAGCGGTCCGATACCTCTTCCGACACATAAGAAGATCTTTACGGTGAACCGTTCGACATTTGTGAACAAAAAGGCACGTGAGCAGTTCCAGCTTTGCACCTTCAAGCGCATTCTGGATATCTACAGTTCGACGCCCAAAACAATCGATGCGCTGATGAAGCTCGAGCTTCCCAGCGGAGTTGAGGTAGAGATCAAAGTGTGAGTTCGGCGAAATAGCTTCTGTGGCCTGATGCTTTTTTTCGCTCCGTTTTTCAATATTTATGTACCCCCGGGGTATGTTTTTGGTTGAAAATAATGACGGACGTAGTAGTGTCTGACCCAGGTAAGCAATTTCGTGCGGGACGGAGCCTGTCTCTGAGCCTTTAAAACGAGTCCCCGCTGTATACCTTTAGTATATATAGGGCAAACAGAAAAAGAAAAATTACTTTTTTATACAACAATGTCAGGACTAATTGGAAAAAAAATCGGAATGACTTCCGTTTTCGGTGCCGATGGTAAAAATATACCATGCACCGTTATTGAGGCTGGTCCGTGCGTAGTTACGCAAATCAAGACAGTTGAGAAAGATGGATACTCTGCTGTTCAGATTGCCTATGACGAGATGAAAGAAAAGCACGCCAGCAGTAGTCTTTTGGGCCACTTCAAGAAGGCTGAGACTACCCCCAAGCGTCGCATTGCCGAGTTCAGGGAGTTTGATCCCTCGCTCAAGGTAGGCGATGTTCTTACCATCGATGTTTTCATGGACGACGACTGGCTCGACGTTACCGGGATATCGAAGGGTAAAGGTTTTCAGGGTGTTGTCAAGCGCCACGGTTTCGGTGGAGTGGGCGGTCAGACCCACGGCCAGCACAACCGTCAGCGTAAACCCGGTTCGCTGGGTGCATCGTCCTACCCGTCGAGGGTATTCAAGGGTAAGCGTCTTCCCGGCCAGACCGGCGGTGATCGCGTCAAGGTCCTTAACCTTAGGATTTTGAAGAAGATCGCTGAGAATAATCTTATTCTTGTCAAGGGGTCTATACCCGGCGCTAAAGGTTCATACTTACTAATCGAAGACTAAGCGATGGAATTAGCAGTATATAATGTATCGGGAGCAGATACCGGCAAGAAGGTTCTGCTCAAGGATGAGGTTTTCGGTATCGAGCCTAACGACCATGCGATCTATCTGGATGTTAAGCAATATCTTGCCAACCAGCGTCAGGGTACCCACAAGGCGAAGCAGCGTAATGAAATTGCCGGTTCGACCCGTAAGCTGAAGCGTCAGAAAGGTACTGGCGGCGCACGTGCCGGCAGTATCAAGAGCCCCCTGTTCCCGGGCGGCGGCCGTATTTTCGGTCCTGTTCCGCGCGATTACAGTTTCAAACTCAACAAGAAACTCAAGCAATTGGCCCGCCGCAGCGCCTTGGCTTACAAGGCTCAGGGTTCGGCTATCACTGTTGTTGAGGATTTCACGATAGAGACTCCTAAAACAAAGTCTTTCATTGCGATTGCCGACAGTTTGAAGCTCGCCGACAAGAAAATTTTGGTTGTTTTGGCCGACAGCGATCACAAAGTGATCCTTTCGACTCGCAATCTTCCCAATGTGAAGGTTGTCGTTGCGGCTCACGTGAACACATATGATTTGATGAATTCGTCGAACATCATCCTTTCGGAGGGTTCGGTGGGTGTAATTAACGAAATGTTAGCATAACAGATGGAAGCACTTATTAAGCCAATATTGACCGAAAAAATGACGATTCAGGGCGAGAAGCTGAATCGCTACGGTTTTGTCGTTGATCCTAGGGCTAACAAATTGCAGATCAAGGCTGCTGTTGAGTCTATGTACGGTGTTGTCGTTACCGACGTCAATACGATGTTCTATATGGGCAAGGCCAAGAGCCGCTACACCAAGGCGGGTCTTCTGAGTGGCCGTGAGAACAACTTCAAGAAAGCGATAGTTACGTTGAAGGAGGGAGACAAGATTGATTTTTACAGTAATATCTAGAAGAGATGGCAGTAAAAAAGTTCAAGCCCGTAACACCGGGTACTCGACATAAGATCGGCGGCAAATTTGACGATATTACTACGTCTACGCCTGAAAAGTCGTTGATCAGCACGAAGAAAAGCTCCGGCGGACGTAACAACAGCGGTAAGATGACGGTTCGCTACATCGGTGGCGGCCATAAGCAGAAATATCGTATTGTCGATTTCAGGCGTGCCAAAGATTTGGTTCCCGCAGTGGTCAAGACCATTGAGTACGACCCGAACCGTTCGGCCCGTATCGCGCTTATCAGCTATGCTGACGGAGAGAAGAGTTATATCCTTGCTCCCAACGGTTTGCAGGTAGGCCAGACTATCCTTAGCGGCGCAGGTGTCGCTCCGGAGGTTGGCAACACCCTTTTCCTTTCGGAGATTCCGCTCGGAACGGTTGTCCACAACATTGAGCTCTACCCGGGGCAGGGTGCCGTTATGGCACGCAGCGCCGGCACCTACGCGCAGCTTTTGGCTCGCGAGGGTAAGTTCGCTATTATAAAGCTCCCTTCAGGAGAGACCCGCATGGTTTTGGTTACATGCCGTGCCACGGTAGGGGCGGTGTCGAATCCCGACCACAGTCTTGAGCAGCATGGCAAGGCAGGCCGCCGCAGGTGGTTGGGTCGTCGCCCGCACAACCGCGGTGTTACGATGAACCCGGTCGACCACCCGATGGGTGGTGGCGAGGGCCGCTCGTCGGGCGGTCATCCCCGTTCGCGCAAAGGTTTGCTGGCCAAGGGTTACAAGACAAGGGACCCGAAAAAGACTACGTCGAAATTTATTGTTTCGCGTCGTAAGAAGTAGGGCCTTCCTGAAAATTGAGAAAAATTAAAAAATAATAGTGTAATGAGCCGTTCATTAAAAAAAGGACCATACATTGAGCCTAAGCTTGAGGCAAGGGTTATCGCCCAGAGCGAAGGTGGCAAGAAGGCCGTTATCAAGACCTGGTCGCGTGCGAGTATGATTTCTCCTGACTTTGTAGGTCAGACGATCGCTGTCCACAACGGGAATAAGTTCATCCCGGTATATGTAACCGAGAACATGGTTGGTCACAAGCTGGGGGAATTTTCTCCTACTCGTAACTTCCGCGGTCACGCAGGCAACAAGAAAAAATAGTAGGAAATGGGTAAGAGAAAACATGATACGGCCGAAACGATGAAGGCCGAAAAGAAGCAGAAGACGGTAGCCGTCCTGCGTGATTGCCCTACCTCCCCCCGCAAAATGCGTTTGGTAGCCGACACTGTCCGCGGCATGGAGGTGAACAAGGCGCTTGGTATTCTTCATTTTTCGAAGAAGGAGGCATCGATCCGGTTGGAGAAGTTGCTCAAGTCTGCTATCGCCAACTGGGAGTATAAGCAGAACGAGAAGGCCAAGAATGGTGAGGCCAGCGAGCGTTTGGAGGATGTTACGCTTTGCGTAAAAGAGATCTTTGTCGACGGCGGCAGGATGTTGAAGCGGGTTCAGCCTGCTCCCCAGGGCCGTGCGCATCGTATACGTAAACGTTCGAACCATGTTACGATCGTTGTTGACAAAATGGTAACCAAAGAAGCAGTAAATAAGTAAGCAGATGGGACAGAAAGTTAATCCGATAGCAAATCGTCTTGGCATCATCCGCGGTTGGGATTCCAACTGGTACGGTGGCAAGGATTTTTCGAGCAAGCTTGTAGAGGATAATAAGATCAGGAAGTATCTTAACACCCGTCTGGCAAAAGCGAGCATTTCGAAGATTATCATAGAGCGTACTTTGAAGCTTGTAACCGTTACGATCTCTACGGCCCGTCCGGGTATTATCATCGGTCGCGGCGGCGCGGAGGTTGACAAGTTGAAAGAGGAGTTGAAGAAGCTGACAGGTAAGGATGTCCAGATCAACATTTTCGAGGTTAAGCGCCCGGAAGTTGATTCTGTTATCGTAGGCAGCAACATTGCACGCCAGTTGGAGGGTCGTATTTCGTATCGCCGTGCCGTTAAGACCGCTATCGCGTCTACGATGCGCATGGGTGCCGAGGGTATCAAGGTCCAGATTTCGGGTCGTGTCGGCGGTGCCGAGATGGCCCGTACGGAGACCTACAAGGAGGGCCGTATCCCTTTGCATACGTTCCGTGCCGATGTTGACTATGCTCTTTCGGAGGCTCTGACTAAGGTTGGTATTCTGGGTATCAAGGTATGGATCTGCACCGGTGAGGTTTACAACAAGCGTGATCTGTTCGAGATGCCGGGGACCAATCTGGCCAGTGGCAATGCCGGTTCTTCCCAGGGTGGCGGCCGTCCTCGCGGCGACCGTGGCGACAGGGGAGAAAGGGGCGACCGCGGTGATCGTGGTGACCGCGGTGGCAAGCGTCGCCGCAACAACAACAACAAGTAGTCAATAAAAAGATTGTACATAATGTTACAGCCAAAAAAGACCAAGTTCAGAAGGATGCAGAAGGGCCGCATGAAGGGTCTCGCGGGACGCGGGAACCAGCTTGCCTTCGGTTCGTTCGGCATCAAGGCTCTCGATTCGACCTGGATTACGGGTCGCCAGATCGAGGCTGCACGTCAGGCGATTGTACGTCACATGAAGCGTGAGGGACAGATATGGATCAGGATTTTCCCCGATAAGCCTATTACCAAGAAGCCTGCTGAGGTACGTATGGGTAAGGGTAAGGGTGCTCCGGAGGGTTTTGTAGCTCCGGTTACTCCGGGCCGCATATTGATCGAGGCGGAGGGTGTTCCGTTCGAGGTTGCCCAGGAGGCTCTGCGTTTGGGCGCCCAGAAGCTTCCTATCGCCACTAAGTTCATCGTCCGCAGGGATTATACCGAAAACTCGATTTAATATCGCTTAAGTTATGAAGACAGCAGAAATAAAAGAGCTCTCGGTTTCGGACTTGCTTGAGCGTATCGAGACGGAGAAGTCCAATTTGGCGAAGATGAAGCTTACGCATGCCACTTCGCCTATAGAGAACCAGTCGGTTATCAAGAAGAGCCGCCGGGATATTGCCCGCATGCTTACCGTTCTTCGCCAGAAGCAAACAGTTAAAAGTTAATTGCCATGATTGAAAGAAATCTTAGAAAAGAGCGTATCGGCGTAGTCGTGAGCAACAAGATGGACAAGTCTATCGTGGTTGCGGTCAAGCGTAAGGTAAAGCATCCTATTTATGGTAAGTTCGTTAACAAGACCACGAGGTTTGTGGCTGCCGACGATGCCAACGATACCAGGGAAGGCGATACAGTGAAGATTATGGAGACCAGGCCTCTGAGCAAGACCAAACGTTGGAGGTTAGTAGAAATTATTGAAAGAGCCAAGTAGTCATGATACAGCAGGAAAGTAGACTGATAGTTGCCGATAACAGCGGAGCGAAGGAAGTCCTTTGCATCCGTGTGTTGGGCGGGACGGGAAAGCGTTACGCCTCCATCGGGGATAAGATCGTGGTTACGGTCAAGAGCGCCACACCTTCGGGCGACATGAAGAAAGGTGTTGTTTCTAAGGCCGTTGTGGTCAGGACCAAGAAGGAGATCCGTCGTGCCAATGGTTCTTACATACGTTTCGACGACAATGCCGTGGTTTTGTTGAATAATCAGGGAGAGATGCGGGGCACCCGTATTTTCGGGCCTGTTGCCCGCGAGTTGCGAGATTCTTATATGAAGATTATTTCGCTTGCGCCTGAAGTACTGTAATATAAAAAGAGACAAAATATGTCAGCTAAATTGCATATCAGGAAAGGGGATGTCGTATTCGTTAACTCTGGTGACGACAAAGGCAAACAGGGTAAGGTACTCGAGGTACTTGTAGACGACCAGCGTGCTATTGTCGAGGGTTTGAACCTTGTGTCGAAGCACACCAAGCCGAATTCGAAGAATCCCCAGGGAGGTATCGTCAAGCAGGAGGCTCCGATACACATCTCGAACCTGCAGCCGCTCGATCCCAAGAGCGGTAAGCCGACGAGGGTCGGCCGCAAGGTGGGTTCGAAAGGGAAATTAGTTCGTTACGCTAAAAAGTCAGGGGAGGAGATCAAATAATGGCATACCAACCTACACTTAAGACACAGTACAAGGAGCGGGTAGCCCCGGCCCTTGCGAAGGAGTTCGGTTACAAGACCATTATGCAGACTCCTAAACTTATGAAGATAGTGATCAACCAGGGTATGGGCCAGGCTATTGCCGACAAGAAGTTGTTGGAAGTGGCTGCCCAGGAACTCTCCACCATCACCGGGCAGAAGGCTGTCCTGACTAAAAGTACGAAGGACATTTCGAACTTCAAACTCCGTAAGGGCATGCCTATCGGTGTTAAGGTTACGCTTCGTTCGAACATGATGTACGAGTTTCTGGAGCGTCTCATCGCAGTGGCTTTGCCCCGTATCCGCGACTTCAAAGGTATTAACGAGAAGTTCGACGGCCGCGGCAACTACACTTTGGGTATTACCGAGCAGATCATCTTCCCCGAGATCGAGATCGACAAGATCACCAAAATTTTCGGGATGGAGATCACGTTCGTGACCAACGCCAAGAGCGACGAAGAGGCTTACGCTTTATTGCGCGAGTTCGGTCTTCCGTTTAAGAACGCCAAAAAATCGGCAGCCGTATAGGTTTGCCGTGTTGAGTACAAACATTGATATCGTTACAGATAGAGTATGGCAAAAGAATCGATGAAAGCACGCGAGGTTAAACGCCTCAAACTCGTGCAGCGTTACGCCGCCAAGCGTGCCGCTTTGAAGGAAGCCGGCGACCAGGCCGGTCTTTCGGAACTGCCGCGTAATTCGAACCCGATACGTCTCCATAACCGTTGCCAGATAACGGGCCGTCCGAAAGGCTATATGCGTCAGTTCGGCATCAGCCGTATCCAGTTCCGCGAAATGGCTTCGAACGGGTTGATCCCGGGTGTCAAGAAAGCTTCGTGGTAGTGGCTGCCGTGGGATAGGCCGTACCATATAATTCCGCAGCAAGTTGCAAAGTGCGTTCCTGTGTTGTAATTTTGCCCGGAAATCAGAAATATGTTGCGAATTCGTGTGTATTCTGAGGTTTTGGATTATCCCCTGTACATAGTTGATAAACAACATTTTTATTTTAAAATAATTTAAACAATGACCGATCCAATTTCGGATTTCCTGACCCGTATCAGGAACGCGGTGAAAGCCAACCACAAGGTGGTTGAAGCTCCCGCATCAAAGATCAAGCTGGCTATAACCCGCATTTTGTTTGAGCAGGGTTATATTCTGGCTTACAAAGAGGATGTTGATGCCAAGGGCCATCCTACGATCAAGATCGCCCTGAAGTATCATGCCGAAACGAAGCAGAATGCTATTAAGAATCTGAAGCGTGTGAGCCGTCCGGGTCTTCGCCAGTATTCCGATGTGGACCACATGCCCAAGGTATTGAACGGCCTGGGAGTTGCCATCGTTTCGACTTCGAAGGGTGTCATGACCGATAAAAAGGCACGCCAGGAGAATGTCGGTGGCGAAGTTCTCTGCTACGTATATTAATTAGGAGTTGGTGCCCGGATATGATTCGCAGATCTTCTGTTTTCATTCTGCCGGGTGTCAAAGAATAAAATTGAAAAACAATGTCAAGGATTGGAAAATTACCTGTAAACTTACCTGCCGGCGTAACCGTTTCGGTTTCTCCGGATAATGTGGTGAGCGTTAAAGGGCCTCTGGGCACACTGAGTCAGCAGGTTGACTCGGATATAACGGTGAGCGTAGAGGATGGTGTTCTGACAGTAACTCGTCCTACGAACCAGCCCCGTCATCGCTCGTTGCACGGTCTTTACCGTGCTTTGATCAGCAATATGGTTGTCGGGGTTTCGCAAGGCTACGAGATCACACAGGAATTTGTCGGTGTCGGCTATAAGGTCGAGGCCAAAGGACAGGTTCTGGAAATGAGTCTTGGTTATTCTCATGATATCCATTTGTTGTTGCCTTCTGAGGTTACGGCTACAGCCGTTACCGAGAAGAAGGGCAACCCTAAACTTACTCTGAAGAGCATCGACAAACAGCTTATCGGCCAGGTTGCCGCAAAGATCCGTTCGCTGCGCAAGCCCGAACCATATAAGGGCAAGGGTATCAAGTTCCTCGGTGAGACACTTCGCAGGAAGGCCGGTAAGAGTGCAAATGCTAAATAGTAAACTTTCAGGAGTATGTCATTAGATAAAATTAAGAGAAGAGAGAGGATCAAGATGCGTATCCGCAAGACAGTTAGCGGAACTGCAGGGCGTCCCCGTATGACTGTTTTCAGGAGCAACAAGCAGATTTATGCTCAGTTGGTCGATGATATCAGCGGGGTTACCCTTGCTGCTGCCTCCTCTTTGGATAAGGAGATCGCCGAATCGGCCAAGGGTCTCAACAAGAGCGATATTGCTGCACAGGTTGGCAAATTGGCTGCTAAGCGTGCTTTGGAGAAGGGTATTTCGGAGGTTGCTTTCGACCGTAACGGTTACCTTTACCACGGCCGGGTTAAAGTATTGGCGGACGCTGCCCGTGAAGGCGGCCTTAAATTCTAAGCCTTATGTCGAATACGAACATAAAAAAAGTAAGGACGAGCGATCTCGAATTGAAAGATCGTTTGGTTAGCATTCAGCGTGTAACGAAGGTTACCAAAGGTGGTCGTACATTCAGTTTCTCGGCGATTGTCGTTGTAGGCAACGAGAACGGTATTGTCGGTTACGGTTTGGGTAAGGCCAGCGAGGTTACCTCGGCCATTGCCAAAGGTGTTGAGGATGCGAAGAAGAATCTGGTTAAGATTCCTGTTTTGAAGGGTACTATTCCCCACAAGCAGGAGGCTCGTTTCAGCGGGTCCCAGGTTATGATCCGTCCGGCCGCTCCTGGTACCGGTGTTATCGCCGGCGGTGCCATGCGTGCTGTTCTGGAGAGTGTCGGCATCCACAACGTGTTGGCCAAGAGCAAGGGTTCGTCGAATCCTCACAACCTTGTAAAAGCCACGGTTGCCGCTTTGCTTGAGCTGCGCGATGCGCATTCTGTTGCTCAGGTAAGGGGCATTTCGATGGACAAAGTGTTTAACGGATAATTCTGAGTTAGAGATGGCAAAATTGAATATCACTCAGGTTCGCAGCCGTATAGGCAGTACCCAGATTCAGCGCCGCAATCTTGCAGCGTTGGGTTTGCGCCGTATCAACCACACGGTTACTCACGATGATTCGGTTATCATTCTCGGTATGATCGAGAAAGTTAAGCACCTCGTCAAGGTTGAGACAGTTAAATAAGTGTTGAACTAATCAGATTTCAAGATAATGAATCTAAGTAATTTAAAGCCTGCCAGCGGGTCTGTGAAGTCGGAGAAGCGCATTGGCCGCGGCCAGGGTTCCGGCCGTGGCGGTACGTCGACACGCGGTCACAAGGGCGCCCAGTCGCGTTCGGGTTATTCCGCCAAGCGCGGTTTTGAAGGGGGGCAGATGCCCATGCAGAGGCGTTTGCCCAAGTTTGGATTTACCAACATCAAGCGTGTCGAGTTTCGTGCGATCAACCTCAATGCAATCGAGGAATTGGCTTCGAAGAAGAACCTGAGTTCGGTGGGCATCGACACTTTCGTTGCGGCCGGTTTTGTTTCGAAGAACGATAAGGTCAAAATTCTGGGTAATGGTACTCTGACCAAGGCATTGGAGGTTACGGCGCATGCTTTTTCGGGTAGTGCTGCTGCTGCTATCGAAAAGGCCGGCGGCAAGAGTATCAAATTATAAATCGCCCTTCTGATGAAAAAGCTAATCGAAACGATAAGGAATATATTTAAGATCGAGGAACTGCGCAAGAGGATTCTCTATACGCTGGGTCTTGTTCTTATTTATAGGTTCGGTAGTTTTGTGGTCATTCCCGGCATCAACCCCGAGGCTTTGGGCGCATTGCAGACCCAGGTGGATGGCAACGGACTATTGAGCCTTCTCAACATCTTCTCGGGAGGCGCTTTCCATAATGCTTCGATCTTTGCGTTGGGTATCATGCCCTACATCTCGGCATCGATCGTTATCCAGCTTTTGGGGATTGTGGTTCCTTACTTCCAGAAATTGCAGAAGGAGGGAGAGAGCGGTCGTCGTAAGATCAATCAGTGGACGCGTTATCTGACTCTGTTGGTTATTATTCCTCAGGCGATAGCTTATCTCACGAACCTTCACATGCAGCTTCCCGATGCGGCGTTTGTAATGGGCCGTGCGAGCGCGTTTTTCTCGATCAGTGCTGTTATTGTGATGATGTCGGGAACGATGTTCATCATGTGGCTGGGCGAGAAGATCACCGACAAAGGTATCGGCAACGGTGTGTCGCTGATCATCATGGTCGGTATCATTGCGCGTCTTCCCCATGCTTTGCTGGGCGAGTTCAATACGCGCGTTACCGAATCTGCCGGCGGCGGTACGGTGATGTTGCTGGTTGAGTTGGTTATGCTGTTCTTCGTATTCTGCGCTACTATTGCGTTGGTGCAGGCAGTGAGGAAGATCCCCGTACAGTACGCCAAGCGTATTGTGGGCAACAAGCAATACGGCGGTGTCCGTCAGTATATTCCGTTGAAGATCAATGCGGCGGGTGTTATGCCTATCATATTTGCACAGGCGCTGATGTTTATCCCGATGTTCTTCTCGCGTTTCGAGTCGACACAGGGTATTGCCGCTGCTTTTGCCAATTACGAGGGATTTTGGTATAATCTTGTATTTGGTTTGCTGGTCGTCGCATTTACCTATTTCTACACTGCGATTACCGTGAACCCCAACATGATGGCCGAAGATATGAAGCGCAACGGCGGCTTTATCCCGGGAGTCAAGCCCGGAAAGAAGACCGTTGACTATCTCGACACTATCATGACGAGGATTACTTTGCCGGGTTCTATTTTCCTTGCTATCGTGGCTATTTTGCCTGCGTTCGCATCGAAGCTCGGCGTCGACCGTCAGTTTGCACTCTTCTTCGGAGGTACGTCGCTTTTGATTCTGGTCGGTGTGGTTCTCGACACTCTGAAGCAGATCGAAAGCTACCTTTTGTTGCGTCACTACGACGGTTTGATGAAGACCGGCCGTATCAAGGGGCGTTCAGGGGTGTAGTTACGGCAAAAGAGTTCTTACCAATCTTATGATACATCTTAAAAACAAGGAAGAGATCGAGTTGCTCCGCGAGAACAACCTTCTGGTGTCGGAGACCCTTGCGCTGCTTGCACAGCATATTGCGCCTGGTGTCACGACTCTTGAGTTGGACCGCATCGCGGAGGATTTCATCCGTTCCCGCGGAGCAACTCCGGGCTTCCTTGGGTACAACGGCTATCCCAATACGTTATGCGTATCGGTCAACGAGCAGGTTGTACACGGCATTCCGTCGTCATACTCTTTGAAGGATGGTGATATCGTTTCGGTGGATTGTGGTACATTTATGAAGGGGTTCTATGGTGATTCCGCCTATACGTTTGCGGTGGGATCGATATCTGCTGAGACACAGCGGTTATTGGATGTGACCAGGGAAGCTCTTTATAAAGGTGTCGCACAGGCTAAAGTCGGAAACCGCGTTGGCGACGTTTCCGAAGCCGTGCAGGAGCATGCCGAACGTAATGGATTCACTATTGTCAGGGAGCTGACGGGTCATGGTTTGGGCCGCAGGATGCACGAGTCACCGGAGGTTCCGAATTACGGTATGCGTGGTTCGGGAAAACTTCTGAAGGCTGGCATGGTCATCTGCATCGAACCCATGATCAATTACGGTAGCCGTGATGTGATTTTCGAGAAAGACGGATGGACAGTCCGCACACGTGACCGCAAACCGTCGGCTCATTTCGAGTTCGCGGTTGCCATTACGAAGGAGGGTCCGGATGTTCTTACCGATTTCGGTATTATAGATAGGTCGGTGCAACGAAGTTAAAAAAGGCTCTATGGCAAAGCAAACTGCTATTGAAAAGGACGGTACTATTACCGAGGCGCTGTCGAACGCGATGTTTCGTGTCGAGTTGGACAACGGCCATGTTATTACCGCCCATATCTCGGGTAAGATGCGCATGCATTACATCAAGATTCTTCCCGGGGATAAGGTGAAGGTCGAGATGTCTCCTTACGATTTGAGCAAGGGGCGTATTTCTTTCCGGTATAAGTAGTATCGAAAAACCAAGCGTAGCCGTCCGGGGCCGTTTTAATGGTATGGGCGGTTATTCACTAACGATCACTGAAAAATGAAAGTCAGAACATCAATCAAGAAAAGGAGCGAAGACTGCAAGATTGTTAAACGCAAGGGCAGGCTTTACGTTATCTGCAAAAAGACCCCTAAGTACAAACAGCGTCAGGGTTAGTGTTTGCATAGCGTTTTGTGTTTAAATTAAAAACTACAGAAAGTATTTATGGCACGTATAGTTGGTGTAGATTTACCAAAAAATAAGCGTGGTGTTATCGGCCTTACGTATATTTACGGGATTGGCCGCAGCACCGCCAGTAAGATTCTTGCTTCGGCAGGCGTCAGCGAGGATGTCAAGGTTCAGGAGTGGACCGATGCCCAGATTGCAGCTATCCGCGGTGCTATTGCCGAGGGCGGCTTCAAGGTCGAGGGCGAGGCCCGTTCGATAGTACAGTTAAACATCAAGCGATTGATGGATATCGGCTGCTACCGTGGCATTCGTCACCGTTTGGGTCTTCCTACCCGTGGTCAGAGCACTAAGAATAACGCCCGTACCCGTAAGGGTCGCAAGAAGACAGTTGCTAACAAGAAAAAAGCGACCAAGTAATCAATAGAGAGTTATGGCAAAGAAAACAGTTGTAGTTAAAAAGAAAGTTGTCAAGGTTGAGCCGCAGGGTTGCGCTTATGTTCACTCGACGTTCAACAACGTGATAATCACGCTTACCAATCAGGTCGGTGAGGTTATCAGCTGGAGTTCAGCGGGTAAGATGGGTTTTCGCGGTTCGAAGAAGAACACTCCTTATGCTGCGCAGACTGCCGCTTCGGATTGCGCTAAGGTTGCTTACGACATGGGTCTGAGGAAGGTCAAGGTATACGTCAAAGGTCCCGGTTCGGGTCGTGAGTCGGCTATCAGGACTATCCATGGTGCCGGGATCGAGGTTATGGAGATCATCGATGTGACTCCGATGCCGCACAACGGTTGCCGTCCGCCTAACCGTCGCCGTGTGTAATTTTACGACCGGTGATTGTTGTCGTTTAAAGAAGAGTGTGCTGCAGGCTGTTTTGGCCGGCGATTGTTCTCCCGGTTTATGCAGGGGATGCAATATTGTTTTAGCGGCAGCGCATAAGAACGTTTAGCAAAAAATAAAAGCAATGGGAAAATATATAGGACCAAAATCTAAAATTGCCAGAAAATTTGGCGAAGCTATTTTCGGGGCGGACAAAGTTTTTGAGAAGAAGAACTATCCTCCGGGACAGCACGGGCTTGCACGTAAACGCAAGAAGGTGTCGGAGTACGGCACACAGCTTAAGGAGAAGCAGAAAGCTAAGGCCACTTATGGTCTTTTGGAGCGTCAGTTCCGCAAGACTTTCGAAGAGGCTGCCCGTGTGGGTGGTATTACGGGCGAGAACCTGTTGAAATTGTTGGAGTGCCGTCTGGATAATGTCGTTTACCGTTTGGGTATTGCTCCTACGAGGGCTGCTGCACGCCAGTTGGTGTCTCACCGCCATATCACGGTAAATGGGGACGTAGTTAACATCCCTTCTTACAGTTTGAAGACGGGGGATGTTGTTGGTGTTCGCGAACGCTCTAAGAGCCTGGAAGTTATTCAGGACTCCTTGCAGGGTGGGCGCAAAAGCCGTTATTCATGGTTGGAGTGGAACCAGGACACAATGACTGGCCGCTTCCTTCAGAAGCCTGACCGTGAGGATATCCCTGAGAATATCAAGGAGCAACTCATTGTCGAGCTTTACTCCAAGTAACGTGATGCCGTGGCCTCCGGGCATCCGGAATTCCGGGCCCGGGGAGCCATTTTATTCCGGGGGATGGACAGCTATCCAGTATATTGCGGGGCATGGCCGGTATATGGTGTTGTGAGTTGATGACCGGCATATTGTATCGACAGTGTGATGGACTAAGATAGGTGGGGTTGTATCCGGCAATTCAGGGCGGATTATGTGAGTGGGTTGCTGACCGGTTGTCGTCTTGTGGCGTATGGACGCAGCGGATTGGATTCGAGAGTGTGCAACAGTACGGTGTATTGGCCCGGCATTTGTGATAACAGGAAAGTGAAGTGGTGTGGGGCGTTATCTTATTATCGGCTGTGGCATATTATCTATCAGGGATTTAACTCGTTAATGCGTTTTGTCTTCCCTTGTTTTCATCGGCGGTCCCTGGATCGGGCGTCGTTATCACCAATTGAATTTAAATTAAACGGCAAATAAAATAACTATGGCAATATTAGCATTCCAGAAGCCTGAGAAGGTCATTATGCTTGAGGCCTCGTCCAGTTACGGAAAGTTTGAGTTCCGTCCCCTGGAGCCGGGTTTCGGCATTACCGTCGGCAATGCATTGCGCCGTATTTTGCTCTCTTCTTTGGAGGGGTATGCGATTACGACGGTTAAGATGGCAGGCGTGGACCATGAGTTTTCTGCGATTCCCGGTGTTATGGAAGGGATGATCGACATTATTTTGAATCTTAAGCAGGTGCGGTTTATGCGTACTGCCGAAGGTTTTGATTCTGAAAAAGTTTCGATCACTGTGGCTGGTCAATCGGAATTGACGGCGGGTTATATCTCCAATTTCCTGTCTAACTTCAAGGTACTGAACCCCGAGTTGGTAATATGCAGGCTTTCTCCCGATACGAAGTTGCAGATCGACATCACTATCGGCAAGGGCCGGGGTTATGTTCCTGCAGAGGAGAACCGTCCGGCTGATGCCGAGTTCGGGTTGCTTCCTATCGACTCGATCCACACTCCGATCAAGAATGTGAAGTATTCGGTCGATAACTTTCGTGTAGAACAGAAGACCGACTACGAAAAGTTGAATCTTGAGATCACTACCGACGGTTCGGTTCATCCTAAAGAGGCTTTGAAGGAGGCGGCAAAGATTCTGATCCACCATTTCATGCTCTTTTCCGACGAGAAGATAACACTCAACATGGAGGAGACTTCGACCGTCGAGGAGTTCGACGAAGATATGCTCCACATGCGTCAGCTTTTAAAGATGAAGTTGTCGGATCAGTATCTTTCAGTCAGGGCTTTGAACTGTCTGAAAGCCGCAGAGGTAGAGACGTTGGGTGATCTGGTTCGTTTTAACCGTAACGATCTGCTGAAGTTCCGTAATTTCGGCAAGAAGTCACTCAATGAACTCGATGACCTGTTGGCTTCGCTGAATTTGAATTTCGGCATGGATGTATCCCAGTATAAACTTGATAAAGATTAACTTTCTGAAGTTCCGGGGCGTTTCCGTTCCGGTAATTAGTGTGCATTTAACGTAATTTACCATGAGACACAATAAAAGTTTTAACCATCTCGGCCGTCAGAGTTCTCACCGTAAGGCGTTGCTCGCCAATATGGCAACCAGTTTGATCCTTCATAAGAAGATCTCTACCACTCTTGCCAAGGCGCGTGCTTTGCGCAGTTATGTAGAGCCTTTGGTAACGAAGTCGAAAGAGGACTCCACTCATTCGCGCCGTGTGGTTTTTAGTTATCTGAAGAGCAAGGAGGCTGTTACGGAGTTGTTCCGTGAGATCGCACCCAAGGTGGCGGATCGTCCGGGTGGATACACCCGCATATTGAAGACCGGTTTCCGTTTAGGTGACGCGGCGGATATGTGCTTTATCGAATTTGTCGATTTCAACGAAACTTACGGTAGTGAAAGTTCTGTTGCTGCGAAGGCTAAGACCCGTCGTAGCCGCGGTGGTGCCAAAAAAGCCGAAGGCGTTGCCCCGGAGGGTGCTGAAGATGTATCGGCTGAAACTAAAGCCGCAGCCCCAAAGGCAGCTAAGAAAGTTGCCGCTCCGAAGAGTGTTGCCCGCAATGTAGCTCCTAAGGTATCTGGTTCGAAGAAAGTTGTGACGAAGAGTCCTGTTTCGAAAAAGTCCTGACCGGGGGAAGCATTGCTTCAACAAGGATTTGGTACGCAAAACATTGCGTGCCAAATTTTGTTTAAGGGGCTGTCCTAAGTGGAGTTCCTAACTTAGGCCGCACAAAGAGTTAAGATAAAATAGTAATCTTAACTTGGCTTAATACGCAAAACTGAGGATGAAAATTGTGTAATAGATTAGATTTCATGCGAATTAAGAGTTAAAAAAGTCTGAATATCGAGTAAAAGAGCCATCAAAAAAATAGGTTATCCGACTGGTTTTTAGTATCTTAGATGTGATTTTGACCGATCATTATCTAACAACCTAAACCAATGGATAACCACTC
>JAVBMJ010000048.1:0-18020 GCA_031552535.1 Rikenellaceae bacterium | reverse complement strand
AGATTCTGAAAACGGCTCCGTGCGTGATATCTGTCGGATGGCTCTGGCTTCCTGCAACAGAATTTTTCGTAAGCGTACAAACTGCTCGATATGCAGGTCCAGTGTTTTGCGCCCGTACTCTGTAAATAACTCCACTTCGCTTAGCCATTGCAAAAAACGCTTGGACCAGTTGCCGATCGAATGGCGGGTAAACTGCTCCGGTATCTCGATACCATGAAAACGCAGAAACGACTTTATACGGTTCTTTTCCCGTGTAGTGTCTTTTACGATCGAGTTTCTTAAGGCATGGCTGCAACAGCCGCATCAATCCAGTTTCACGATCAGTGAGTCGAGCCTCTCGGCTACGATGTCTTTCGCAATGACACGCTTTTCGTAATCGAGCACATATATCGAAGGCAGCGCCTTCAGGTCGTAAAGATTCTTGTTTATAATACTGTTGTCGGCATCGGCACCATTGATCCATGCTTCGGGCAATAAACTCAGTGATTTATGCCACTCTTTTTGCCAGCAATCGACAAGAACCGACAGCACTTTGAGTTTGCGCACAGCCATCAATTCGATGACCGGAACAGAGTTGGCTATCATTTGCTCTATTTCGTCGCATGCGGGGCAGCCTGAAGTATAGAAATAGAGTAGTGTATAGGTAGATTTTACATCGTACATACGGCGACGCTTGCCGTCGGGAAGGACATACTCGAAGTCGTTGGCTTCGTATCCGGTACGGTTCTTCAGGACCATGTTAAGCCTGTGGCGCAGAACCAGCTTGTCCGCCTCCCCAACTTTATCCGACTCGATGATATATTTCAGTACAGGGATATACAACTCTTCGTTGCGGACCGGGGAGTTTGAGCCATAAAGGTATTTCTCGTAAAGCCCGCAAAAGAATTCGAATATATCTCCATGGGTCTGTGTGGCAACCATATTGGAGAGTATCACTGCCGAGGCGGCATGCACCGAAACTGTTTCGAGCACTCCGATGAAATCGACAAAAGCCCTCTCCGTTACCAGCGGGAAAGCCTTATAATAAACCGTATCCGAAAAATCGTAATTATCCCAAAAATGATACGCCATAAATTCGGCCCGTTCGGCATCTTCGACAAACAGCCGCGGTATCTCCGGACACTGGTATTCGGGAGGATGTTGCAACGTGTCGCGCCGTGCGGCGTCGATCTCCGATTGCAGCGCAACCTTTCGTTTAGGCCCGCAACCGTTCGCAAGCAGCAAAGTTATTATCAGGATTGGGATTAACCGTAATGCGGGATAATGTAGTTTCATACAACCAATTGCACTTTTATTGGTATATGAATTTTGCCCAGGCTGTTTTCATATAGCTGTTTTTCATCGGGACATAAGCATCCACCGGCACATAAGTCGACAGCCCGCTGTAGGTTTTTACTTCGATCTCTTTGTTTGGGTATCCTTTGAAGAGCCATTCCGTGGCATATTTGTATTTCACCACATCGGCCATACAGCTATTGAACCGGGCCAGGGCAACCGGATCCGACGACCCTAAGAGATTGTGGATAAAATGGCCTAAATCATAGAAATATCGCTCATAATCGTATGTTCCGTAACGCTGTAACGACCCAAGGTCGGTAGACGCGACCTGGGGCATACGTGCCGATACTATCGTTTTGACACTTTGGGCCAGAGCGTCCAACTTGCTGCAGTCGTACATCGCTATAGTCGCCGAGTTCATTCCGCTGCCTGTTTTGGCAGCGTAGAAATCATAGAATTTTTTGCAAATTCCGTCGAACGATGGTCCTCTGTTACTAAAAAGTTCGGGCAGGATAAGATCATAAGGCATTCCCTCGGCCAATATTTCGGCAGGTGACGCTATTATATATTCGGTTTCGTTCCGCAAGTCATAAGCCACTTCGACACTTCCCATATAGCATGCATCGAACAGTATGAATTCGAACAATCCGTCGGGAATGGCCTGCGCCAGTGCCGTAATATCCATATATGTACCGTAGGTAATATCTTCGATCACCGAGCGGGTCATGCCGTCGCCC
The DNA here is from genome assembly GCA_031552535.1 of Rikenellaceae bacterium. Lineage (GTDB taxonomy): Bacteria > Bacteroidota > Bacteroidia > Bacteroidales > Rikenellaceae > JAVBMJ01. The sequence continues at coordinate 16,005 of JAVBMJ010000048.1, read as the reverse complement.
CTTGTCATCGGGGCATCGGGGTCATAGACCCGTTTTTGGGCTTTGAGCAGGCCCGTCGTTGTGGCCGGAACCCATCCCGAACCGTGCGACCAGATATCGAGGCAATATTTTCCGGCCGGGGCCTGGGCCACAGCGTCGTCGATAAACCGGCGCATGACAGCGGCAGAGGCTGAATTCTGTGCCGGATACCATTTTACAGTGTCCAGCCGCCCCTTCCCGTCTTTGCCAGCCTTTATCTCCAGCATCTTTGGGACGCTGTTGCGTGGCTGGTAATAGACCATTATCCTGTTGGCACCTATGTTTGCCCTGGTGGCTCCGCTTTGCAATTTGTCGAGGCTGATCTGGTCGTAAAACCCGCCCAGCGAATTGTTGGCCGCCAGGTAGACCATCATAGTCATAGAAGCCCGGGGGGGAAGAGGAAACTCGTTCTTCTCGCACGATACGGTTGACAATGCCACGGCTAAAAGCGCCAGTCCTGCCAGGAGCCTGTTTACGCAATTCTTTGTCATCATTTAACTTTTACTCCGTTTATCTGCCAACCATCGGAACGGGGTCGCTCGGGAAGAACCTCGGGCCGTTTCCAGTAGATGCGGCTATAGTCGAAATAATATCCTTTGTTACGCCCGTTTTCCGCCATATAAGGCACGTATTCCACGGCACGGCTCACCACCACAGGTTTACGTGCCTCTATACCCTGTGCCGCGAGATAGTCTATTGCGTGGGAGAACATTATAATATGCCATGGCGAATCTTCCTTCAGGCCCGTGCCGGTCGCCCCTATCGCCGCAAGCACTTTCTCAAGACGGTCGGCATTGACCCTTTCCCATTCGTAGTCTCCGATCCTGTGGCAGGCGTAAGCCATAAAGTTAAGGTTCGAAGGGCTGAACGGATCGCGTAGCATAACCTTCCCGGCATGTTCCATTATCTGTAAACACTGTAGCGAATCTGGTTCCCTGTTGGCGCTGAACGCCTCAAGTATCCAATCGGTCTCTTTGGTGCTTTGGAGGGGGCGGTAATTTTCATCCCAGGCAAAACCATAATACAGGTGGCGGTAATCATCCAGGGTCAGTGTCGTGTCACCTGCCATATAGCGGCCATAGAGATTGGGATAATAGTACGGCGAGTCACCGTCGGCTATGGCCCGGTATAGCGAGTCGTTGTCAGGCGCCTTTTGGGCCCAGACCAACATAGGTAAGAAGGCTGCTATTATGGATATTATCCGTTTCATTTTCAAATCGCATATATGGGTACACCATACAAACGACAAAATTACAAAAAAATTGGCTGCAAATTAAAGAGTCTGTCTAAAGAGACGCTAAAATATTCATTTCGCATGAAACGAATAGTCCGCATGAATTTCCTGTAGAGATTCACGCGGACTATATAAATGGCATTGTACCGATATTGCAACTATGGAACTTCTGCCTTTAATGAATACGCAGCGACTATAGAGAATAGCGGTCGGCCAATTCCATGATTTTTTTCGCCAGAACATCGCTACCGGCCACCAACGGCAGGCGCAGGTGGTTTTCTATCAGCCCCTTCACTGCCAGGGCCGTTTTGATTCCTGTAGGATTACCCTCGATGAACAAGGAGTCGACCGCCTCCAACAGTCGCAGTTGAACGGCAGAGGCAGTTTGCCTGTCGCCATGTTGTGCGGCATCGACCAACTCTTTCACCGGCCTGGGGAAAGCGTTGGCCGCAACCGAGATAACCCCATCGCCACCCATTGCGATCAGAGGCAGAGCCATCGAATCGTCACCGGAAATGACCATGAAACCTTCTGGCCGGTCGCGCAGGATGTACCCCATCTGATTCAGCGAACCGCACGCTTCCTTTACACCTATGATATTATCCACGTTGTGGGCCAGCCTTAACGTGGTGTCGGCAGTGAGGTTCACTCCCGTTCTCGCCGGAACATTGTACAGTAGCACGGGAGCCGGCGAAGCCCCGGCTATTGCGCGGTAATGCTCATAAAGACCTTGTTGCGACGGGCGATTGTAGTATGGAGTAACGCTCAACACGGCACTCACTCCCGTAAGGTCGTAAGTTTCGACAGATGCGACAACCTCTTTCGTGTTGTTGCCGCCGATACCGGCCACAATGGGCAAACGCCCGCGGTTTACTTCGCGGACAAATGTCAAAAGCGATATCTTTTCATCCGGAGCAAGCGTAGGGGTCTCCGCCGTAGTGCCCAACACCACCAGATAGTCCACTCCTCCTTCGATAACATGCTCAACCAACCGCCTCAACGACGAATAATCGATATCTCCGTCCCGTCCGAACGGAGTGACCAGAGCCACTCCCAAACCATGTATGTTATTTTTCATACAAGTCCCCGTATTTTTTCACAAAGGTAATTTTTTTTTATAAAGAGACTGTCTGATTTTTATGTGAAAATAATATTTAAGTAATCTCAAACAATTAATGGTATATTTTATTCGGCCTTTTTCGGGCATCTTTTCCAGCGGCCATGCTCGATTTGCTACCGACCGGCAAACCTGCGCTTGCCGCTGAAAAATTTGCTCCGCAAACGCCTCGAAAGAATACACCATTAATTATTATCAATCACCCGGGGCTATCTTGGGCTGGAAACCGTGGAGCATAGCGATATATATGCAACCCGTTGCACAATGTATAATTTCATCTTGCAACATTACCAACACATTTACTATTAGAACAATAAAAAACTGTTTAAATTTCCCATGGAAAGTATTATAAGTTCTTCCGGGCCGCTTTTCGCGTGAAAATTTCGTTACATAGAACACCGCTATGCGCCTCTATTTTCACGCAAAAATCATCACCGGAATATACTTAAATCTTTTTACATAAGAAAATTAAACAGTTTCTAAGAGTCTGTATAATCTTCCTGGTGAAAATTATACAGACTCTTATCGGGAATATGGAGCAAAGACCGGAGGAAAAAATACCGGAAAAAAGGTGGAAAACAACGGGAAAAATATTTTCAACCAGTTTCCCGGTGCCTATAACGTCATGTTAAACAATCTCCGCCAGCGGCGAATCTGCTTGCACAAAATCTCCTTCCGCAACAAATATCTGCGCCACAGTGCCTTCGATGGTAGCCATGATAGAGTTTTCCATCTTCATTGCCTCCAGCACCATCACCTCCTGGCCGGCCTTCACGGCGTCGCCCTCTTTCGTTGTCAGTTTAAAGATGCGGCCCGGCATGGGTGCCGTGACTACCGTTCCTTTTATTTCAACTTTCTTCCTTACCGGCGCTGCCTTGCTTACGGCCGGATCTGGTTTTGCAACAGCACCTGCATTGGACTCTGCAGCAACATCTTCGGTAAACCGTGCTGCTTTACAGCGGGCGCGCTTCATGTCCATCAGGAATTTTTCGGCCACGGCCGGGAACAGCTCGAGCAACAGCACCTCTTTCTCGTTGTCGGCAAGCTTAACGCCCCCGCATGATTCGAGTGTGGGATTTGGTTGCATCTGGTTTTTCGACGTGTCGTAGGGGACTTCCTCACGCACTCCCGCTATCTTCAACCGGAACTCCGGATCGACCGGCACGGGTGTACGTCCGTATTCGCCCTTTACGAGACTGATGAATTCGTTCGACTTGTTGGTGTAAGGCTCCTTGCCATTCTTGATGTCCAGCGCACAGTTCACCGCCTGCGCACCAACGATCTGACTGGTAGGTGTCACCAACGGCGGCAAACCGGCGTCGAGACGCACCTGCGGGATCAACTCCATAGCCTTTTCGAGTATATCTTCACTGCCCAGCGCCTTCAGTTGGGCCACCATGTTGGTATACATTCCTCCCGGTATCTCAGCCTTCTTCACCAACTCGTTCGGAGGAGGGAAGTTGAAGTAACGCTCTATAGCGTGGCACGCGGCGACCAATTTTTCTTCATTGCCTTTTCGTGCCGCATCTATCGCGCGGTCGAACTCTGCGTTAATATTGTCAGGCAACGTGTCTGTGAGCGGGTTGAATGGGTTCGGAATTTGTTTTACAGCATCGTAAGGCTCCAACTCTCGCCGTATTTCAAGCAACTCGGCGTTGATCCGCGCCACAGCCTGCATGTCTATATCGAGTTCTATTCCCATCTTTTTGCAGAATACCCACACCAGCTCTATGGCCGGAGCTGCGGGGCCTCCCGCGAAGTTCCAGATATTGGTGTCTACAACATCGGCTCCCGCTTCCACTGCGGCTATCACCGACGCAAGGCCGTAGCCGGGCGTACAGTGCGTATGAAAATCAACCGGAAGATTTATCTTGCTCTTGAACAACTTGATGAGTCCCGATACACGTCCCGGAGGGATCAGGCCGCTCATATCCTTTATCGTGATCATATCGGCTCCCAGGGCGGTCATCTGCATCGCCTTATCGAGAAAATATTGATCGGTGAATACCTCTCTGGGCAATTTCTTGCCTTTTAATGTTGCCTTAAGACGTTCGGCCGCGGTAAAGTGCGGATCGATTGTATAGCACACCGCGCAGTCGGCCATCCCGCCATATTTTTTCACATATTTTACAGTGGCTTTTACATTATCCACATCGTTCAAGGCATCGAAAATACGCATTATGCCCAGACCCGATTCGATAGCGTTACGGCAGAATCCCTCGATGATCTCATCTGAGTAAGGTTTGTATCCGAACAGGTTGCGCCCGCGCGACAACGCTGTCAACTTAGATACGCCGCCAACGGCAGCACTGATTTTTTCGAGGCGGTCCCATGGATTTTCGTTAAGATAGCGCATCACCGAGTCGGGGACCGCCCCACCCCAGACCTCCATGGCATAAAAGCGCGCATCTTTGTAAAACGGCAACACCCTGTCGACCTGCGACTGTTTCATACGTGTTGCAAATGAAGATTGCTGGCCGTCCCTGAGGGTTAGGTCGCGGATAAGAAGTTTTCTGCCCATAATATTATATTTTATCGTTACCCAGGAAATTACCCCATCCGGAGTGCTGTTCGCACTGTAATCGAGGGTTGTTATTTCCTTAACTGTTAGCGTGCTAACAAAGATATATTCTTTATTTACAGAATCCAACTTTTTACCGGTTTATTCTTCATAATTTTTCTCTTAAAGGCATCTTAGTCTCTTAAATTGTTACCTCATGAAACTTTTTTATGCTATCCGCATCCCGTGTAATAATTTATTTTTCGACAAAAACGACTACTTTTGTACAATATCGAAGCGTCCCCCGGATAAAGCGGGGTTGGTTTGTCCTCCGGCGTTCACTCTATTTGTAAATTCAAACAGTTCCTTTCAGAAAATATAACAAACATATGAAACAGATCATACAAAATACAGTTGCAGGAGCCGAAATACAAAAGCTGTTCTCCTGGCCCACGTTGCGTTCATGGCTGGCCATAACTCTGGGATCGGTCATAATGGCCGTGGGATATGTACTGTTCATAAATCCATACAAAATAGTCCCCGGAGGCGTCTACGGGCTTGGGATCGTGTTGCATCAATTATTCCCGGGAATACAGGTGGGTACTTTCGGCCTGATGTTCGACATACCGCTTATGTTGATAGCGCTGAAAATATTCGGAGGTGTATTCGGCAGCAGAACCATATATGCCGCCCTTATCACTCCCCTGATAATGAACACTCTGACCCATATCATAGGGGAAAACCCCGCCACTATGTTCGGTGGGAAAATCGACCTGTCGGACGATGTCATGATATCGTGTCTGTTCGGGGGGGTGCTGTCGGGTACAGGGATCGGCCTTATGATACGCTCACGAGCCACATCGGGCGGCACCGACATAGTGGCCATGATCATACATAAATTCACCCACCTGCCCTTCTCGCGCGGCATACTTATCGTAGACTCCGCTATAGTCGTATTCGGTATAATCATCCTCGGCGACTGGAAATTACCTCTCTACTCGCTGGTAACTATATACGTCGCCGCCAAGGTGATAGATTACGTTATCGACGGGGCCAGTTACGACAAACTGCTGTTCGTCATATCGGACCAGCACGATAAATTACGCAGCTTCATACTCGAAGACATGGGGCGCGGGGGTACTTACATAAAGTCCTCGGGGATGTACACCCGTAACGACAAAGAGATGATATTCCTGGTAGTAAGCCGTAGCGAGGTGGTAACGGTCCAAAATAAGATACGGGAAATAGACCCCTTGTCGTTCGTAGTGGTCGTCAACGCCTACGAAACATACGGAGACGGATTCAAATCGTTTGCCGAACCGGGTAATATAGCCTCCTGACCGTTATTTTTTCGCAGCATGTGTAAATCCAGAAACCTCTTAGACCCCATCTCATCGGATGGGCTTGACCGTTATACCTAAAAAAGAGTACCCTGCAGGACTTTTTGGTCGTTTGTAGCGGACTGTTTTCCGCCGGCCGCAAATTCCGGAGCCGCAACCGGCTCTTTCTTCCCGGAGCCGGCATCACCGCCTTCGCCCGACGGCTCCGGCCCGCCATCTTCGAGCATGGCCTCGAAACGCTCCTCGCCGATGATCTCGACTCCCAGTTTTTCCGCCTTGGCCCTTTTTGCAGGCCCCATATTTTCTCCTGCCAACAGGTAATCGACGTTCGACGAAACTGCCGCAAGGTTCTTTCCGCCGTTGCGCTCTATCAACTCCTTCATTGCGTCCCGGCTGTGGCGGAGGAACGTACCCGATATAACGAAACTTTTACCTGCGAACCGTTCTGAAACCAACGGCATTACATCCGACTCGAACTGCACCCCCGCATCTTTGAGGCGCCGTATGACCGCCACGTTATCCTTATCGGCAAAATAATCCTTTATGCTGTCTGCTATCCTGCCGCCTACCTCGTCGGCCGCCATCAATTCTTCACGCGTTGCCGATGCCATGCGGTCGAGGCTGCCGAAATGGGCCGCCAGGTTCTTTGCCGTCGTCTCTCCCACGAAACGGATACCCAAGGCGTAAAGCACCCTTGCGAACGGCACTTTCAGTGAAGCACGTATCCCCTCGATGATATTGGCTGCCGATTTTTCTCCAAGGCGCGGCAATCCGGCAAGCACAGACGGTTTTATATCGTAAAGATCGGCCACATTATTAACAAGTCCCGCGTCGTTTAGCAATAGCACCGTCTCCTCGCCCAAACCCTCGATATCCATTGCCTTGCGTCCGATGAAATGTACTATCCGCCCACGTATCTGAGGGGGGCAGTGACTCTGGTTGGGGCAATAATGCTTGGCCTCACCCTCGTAACGTACCAATTCCGTACCGCAAGCCGGACATTTGGAAATGTACTCCAACGCATGGCTGTCCGCGGGACGTCGCGAAAGTTCCACTGCGGTGATCTTGGGGATTATCTCGCCACCTTTTTCGACATAAACCCAATCTCCCGGACGCACGTCGAGCAATGCGATCTGGTCGGCGTTATGCAGCGAAGAGCGTTTTACCGTGGTTCCGGCCAATAGTACAGGCCGCAGATTGGCCACCGGAGTTATGGCTCCCGTGCGCCCCACCTGGAAATCGACCGAAAGCAGCTCGGTCAGCGCAACTTCAGCCTTGAATTTATATGCCACAGCCCAACGTGGCGATTTGGCCGTGAATCCCATCTGCTGCTGCAATCCGTAGTCGTTGACCTTCACCACCACCCCGTCGATATCATAAGGCAACTGTCCGCGTAACTCTCCTGTCCGATTTATGAAGTCGTATACCTCGTCACGGCCACGGCAAAGTTCCATTTTATCCGACACGCGAAAACCCCATTCCCTGGCCTTTTGCAGGTTTTGCCAGTGGGTTTCGAACGGAAGGTCGTCGCCGGAAATGCCATAAAGAAACGCATCGAGTCCCCGTTCGGCCACAATGGCCGGATTTTGCAGTTTTAGCGTACCTGCAGCGGCGTTGCGCGGATTGGCGAACAACGCTTCGCCAGCTTCTTCGCGCTCGGTATTGAGCCTGGAAAACGACGCATGAGGCATATATATTTCGCCTTTGATTTCAAAAAATCGCGGATAACCATCTCCCATCAACCTCATGGGGATCGAACGTATGGTCCTTACATTAGCCGTAACGTCGTCTCCCTGGACTCCGTCGCCGCGGGTAAGGGCACGTACATATCGCCCGTCTTCATAAGTAAGGCTTATGGCGGTGCCGTCGAACTTCAGTTCGCAAACATACTCCGCACCCGGGCTATCGCGTTCCACCCTGTCGCAGAATTCGCCCAACTCTTCAATAGAGTAGGTATTGGACAGCGAAAACATCGGATAACGGTGGGGCATGGTGACGAACTCTTTCGTCAGGTCGCTTCCCACACGATGTGTCGGCGAGGAGGGGTCGTCCAGTTCGGGATGTTCTTTTTCGAGCCGCTGCAACCGCCCGATCATCCTGTCGTAATCGTAATCGCTTATCCGGGGGGTATTGAGGACGTAGTAATTGTAGTTTTGCCGGTCTATTTCGTTGCGCAGGGACGCTATTTCTTCGCGGATTTTATCCATATCAGCAGGTTGCATTGTAAAAGATTATCTTGTTGCAAAAATAGTTGTTTTATGATAAAATACAGTTTTCACGCACATTGTTTTCTTTTTTACAAATTTTGCGTATCATTGCACAAAATTTTCAAAAAACCATGAGTGTTTTGATCACAAATAAAAAACGCGTCGTAGTCAGTTTCAATAACTTACCCGCAGAACTACAAAGTGAACTCAAACTAAGATATCCCCATGGGTTCACCGAAGCCATGATAAGAATAGACAAAGGGCCGGGCGATTTCTTCTATGCGGTTGTGTTCGAGAAGGAAGATGTGAGCTATTTGGTCAAAATAGATGTCAAGGTAGACGGGCAGCTCGATGAGGAGGAGGATAAGGGCTATTATGATGACGAGATAAAAGGCGCCGACGAGTTGGCAGACGAAACGGACGAAGAGGCTGAAGAATAAAGTACCTTTCCGAGGCCTCTTCAGGGCTCTGGGAAATCAGGAAGCTGTTTTGAATTTATTAATCTCGTTCTTTTGTCCTCTTTTCCACGCTTTCCAGCGGTGTGATTCGTTAAACAGGGACTGCTGTTCGCCTTATCCCACCGCGAGGAATCATCGGCAAAACAATATAAAATAATCTCGTTAACAAATCCAAACAGCTTCTTATAAACTGTTTAAAAATATTTCTCCCGTTGTTTTCCACCTCTTCCGGCAATATTTCCAAACAGTTTCTAAGCTACTTTTAAAAAACGGATGGTTGCGCCTGGCCGATAGGTTTTGGTACGAATTGTGCTATCATCTTTATTACAATAATTTATAACGAAGTATACTTCAAAAGGTCCGGGTATGCGTAGCGTCCACAAGACATATTCCAACGGTGAGATCACCGTTCATTGGCGGTCGGAGTTGTGTTGCCATTCGGCCATTTGTATCACACGTCTTCCGCAGGTATTCAGTCTCTCGCGGTCTCCGTGGATAAATATGCAGGGGGCTTCGACCGAAAAGATCAAGGAGATAGTGGAGTTATGCCCTACCTGTGCCCTTTCATGGGAACTCGATGGTGGGAATATGGAGAAATAAGGCAAACGAGTGTGATTGTAATCAGGAGCTGTTTAACCAGTCATGACATACCAATAAAATATTTGCAACAAATTCAGGGCGCCTCTCCTTACAGAAAGGCGCCCTGAATCACTTTAGCCCGACCACTGGCACATGTGTGGCCCAGGCATTTATTACTCCGGAACTACTCTTCCTCAGATCCGGCATCCGCACCTTCAACAGGAAGCGTTCCTGTCTGGTTGGGCAACAAAGATTCATTGCTTGTTTGAGTCTGCTCTATGGCTCGCTCCAACCCGCTCTTACTGGCAGCAATCTTCCCCTTAGGCATAGCCATAGTGGCAAAAAGGCTCAACACGACAATCGAAATTGCCAATCCCCAAGTAAATTTCTCCAAAAAATCCGAAGTCTGGCGCACACCCATAACCTGATTCGAGGCTCCAAAATTGGCAGCCATCCCGCTCTTGGGACTCTGTGCCAGTACGGCGAGAATAATCAAAACGCTTGCAAACAAGATAGCTGCGATACAAAAAATATACATTCCGGTAAATTATTTTTAGTTTTTCTGATTCATTTCCTTCTCTAATTCCACGAGAATTTTGGCAAAATAAATACTTTTTTCCGGATATCGCAAAATTAATTTTCGATACATCGCCACAGCCTTATCATAAAGGCGTTGCGAACTGTATATCCGGGCCAATTCCTCCGACACTATGTCGTCGTCGACATCCGATAAAGAAGCCAGCTTATCGTCGACATTATCTGCGTCTTCAGTTCCCTTCGGCACGATCCGGTGCTCCCCGCGTTCCAGAAAACCGTCGATTATCTCTTCCTGAGAAACACGGGCCAACTCATCGGCCGAGAATTCTTTAAGAAACTCCTTCGGGGCCGGGCGGTTCACAAGATGGAGCGCCAGGCGCGGGCCCACTTTATGCTCCCGGCTGTTGAGCACTATCCTTGCGGTCGTAAACCAGGGATAATTTTCCAATATCTCCTTCAATCGTTCCGTCTCCGGAGCAGCCGTCTTACCCGACGAGGCCACATATTCCTTGAAACTATCCATATATGTTTTTTATAAAACCCATCAAATAAATTAGTCACTCAGATCACTCTCCCTGCATGATTACCAGTTAGACACCGCCGCATTGAAGATATCCTCGATGAGTTTATCTACGATCTGCGGAATGAGCGTCGCCTCGGCTTCCTGCAAAAATGTGGTGCTCGGGTAGTCGTCATAGGCCGAAAAAGAACGCGAATAGTTCATCGCAGGCTGCACGCGGTTGGTAAATCTAACCCTGACTGTTATCGTCAGGCGGTTCATAGCCGCACGCTGTGTCTCGCCCGAAACAGACGACGGAGTGGAGGTGTAGTTGGTGATCTCGCCCTCGAAGTTCATATCGCCGCCCTCACGCACGACATCAAGTTTGGTCTGGCGCGAAAATTTATCCTTCAACGCATCGGTAAACGTGGTGCTCAGCATAGGCGATACCATCGAGGCATTGTTCGGGAAATAAGCTATGCTGACACTCCTCACCGCCGGGTCTATCGATGCTCCCGACAATGTGTAGCTAACCTTACAGCCTCCAAAAACGGCAAGGGCTGCTGCTACAGATAAAACCCGCGATATGAATCCAATGCCACTATTCATCGATTCCCAGTTCTTTTATTTTCCGGTAAAGCGTCCTTTCTGATATAAACAACTCCCGGGCCGCTTCCTTACGCCTGCCCCCATTGCGTTTCAACGCCGCCACAATGGCTTCGCGCTGTGCATGGGCCTTGGTCTTTTCCTGCTGCTGCACATCGGTAACCTCTTCCGTGTCGGCAAACACAGGCTCCAGGTCCGGGATATTATGCCGCTCTACACCCTGTGGCTCTCCACCTCCGGTCAAAAATCCGGCGATATCGCCTTTGCGTTCATGCAACGGCGCACCACGTCTCGCCAGGTCGGCCACCATTTGTTTTAATTCGTGCATGTCGCTCCGCAGATCGAACAGCACCTTATATAATATATCACGCTCGTCGCTAACCGGCTGCGGCGATCTCGCTCCGGCAACCATAGACAAACGGTTGGTCGAGAAATCGGGAAGATATTTCCGCAAAATATTTTCGCTTATGATGCGCGACTCCTCCACGGCCGAAATCTGCTCGGCCACATTCTTCAACTGGCGGATATTGCCCGGCCATGCATAGTGCTCCAGCAGGCTGCGGGCACCGTCGTCGAGCGTAATAGCCGGCATGCGGTACTGCAGAGCGACGTCGTTGGCAAACCTGCGGAACAACATGTATATATCCCCCCTGCGTTCCCGAAGCGGCGGCACGTTAATCGGCACCGTGTTCAACCGGTAATAGAGATCCTCCCTGAAAAGCCCCGACGTTATAGCCTGCGACAGGTTGATATTAGATGCCGCCACCACACGCACGTTGGTCCTTTGCGTCTTCGACGAACCGACCCTTATAAACTCACCCGTCTGCAACACCCTGAGCAATCTGACCTGTGTAGAATGGGGCAATTCGGCCACCTCATCGAGGAAAATAGTTCCTCCGTTGGCTTCCTCGAAATATCCTTTACGCGCCTCCGAGGCCCCGGTAAACGCACCCTTTTCGTGTCCGAACAACTCTGAGTCGATAGTTCCCTCCGGAATAGCTCCGCAATTGACCGCGATATAGCGATTATGTTTGCGCGGACTCAGGAAATGGATCACCTGCGGGAAAAACTCTTTTCCCACTCCGCTCTCTCCTGTGACAAGCACGGAGAGATCGGTCGAAGCCACACGCATGGCCACTTCGAGTGAACGGTTCAGCGCTTCGTCGTTGCCTATTATTCCGAATCTCTGTTTGACAGACTGAATATCCATACTCTATATTATCCTCCACAAAACGGCACGTAAAGATAATGCTTTTTTATGAAAACGCCACACTCGCCGAAGCGTCCATCCGACTTTTCCGCAATCCTGCAGGCTGTCCCGCCCACAGGAAGTTCCGCTCGTTATAACCATAGAACGGCGATCTCCCCTGCCGGGAAGATCGCCGTTACCTAATCGGCTACAGCATAAATTACATCCGCCTTGCTGCCAGTCGTATTCAGGGCGTTTAATACGTCCCGGCGTCTCCGTAAGGACCGCGGTATACGGAGTCGCCAAATGCAAGCAACGGATAGAATATGATTGGCAGCAGCAAAAGCCCCACAGTAAAAGCCTCGTCATATCCAAAGCTCTTAGAGATCATATTGGTAACCCATATAGCGACAACGAGATTCGCTCCGGGAATGAATAGCCACACGATCCACCACAGAGGCTTCCCTGCTATTTCCAGCAAAACTATGTAGTTATAGATGGGAATAATGGCCGCCCAGCCTGATTTGCCGGCCTTCTCGAAAAGCCTCCACATCGTAACTATCATAAACACCGCAAGGCCTAAAGCAAATAATGCAATAAACAGGCCCAAACCCAAAAATGTTCCTCCTAAGACGTCCTCAATCATAAGCAATCAGATTAATAGGTTATTGAAAAAGTATCCCGGCTCAACGACCGGTCGCATATACAGAAATCACTGCACGACATTCTCCACAGGTTCGGGTTCCGGCTGATCTTTTGACAGACCCTGGTTTACCCAAAGGCTGTACATTATAGTAAACAAAGCCAACACCGCCGCTATAATAGCGATGACAATAAACATGTCGCGTTTTTTACCCCGTCCTGCAGGCGTTCCCACAGGTGCAGGCGCAATACTGGGCGCGGCATCACCCGAATGCGCAGTTTCCGGCATTTTCCCTCCGTCAGGGGTGGCTCGCCGGTCATGTTGCGGCCCTGCCGGAACCGGCGGCGATGCGGGCTGTACCGTTCCGGGAAACGCAATATCATCGGGTTTACGAACCTCTGAAGCGGCAGAAGGCTCGCTGTCAAGATAATAAACTCCACGTTCATTGGTACGCAACGTTCCAATACCTGCGATATAATAGCCTCCTTCGATTTTTATCCGGTCCTGCAACTGTTTGACATATTGCGTTATCTGATCCGCAATTTTAGCCTGATCCGATTTACGTTCGTTTGCAAGCAATCCGGCCAACACCCCGTCATCGTTTTTAAGGAAAACCACAAGTACGATACGTGAGTTGTCATCCTTTTTCACGAAAGCCCCGAGGCCGGGCACCACCAATCTGTGGTTATGCGTCATATAACCGGCAATAATCTGATCTATCATAGCTTCCAAGATAAATAACTTCCAAATATATGCATTTTTCCGGAATAAAGTTGCCTGTTCCCAAAAAAACAGCGCTATTCTTTCGCACAAAGAAAATAAATCCGTACCTTTCGCCGGATTTTTCGACATAACACAATCCGCCAAAGCTACATTGCATAAAAAAACACAAAGCGGCGCAGGCGGATTATTAAAAAACACTGTAGGCAGGAGATGAAAAACAAGTACATCGACCTTATTGAGCAAACATTCGAGTTTCCGCAAGAGGAGTTCACGGTTATAGATAACGAATTGTATTTTCACAATGTACCTTTGATGGATGTCATAAAACAGTATGGCACTCCGCTGAAGATAACCTACCTGCCCAAAATATCCCAGCAGATCAACCGGGCCAAACGTATGTTTAATGTAGCTATGGCAAAGGTCGACTACAAGGGGTCGTACAACTATTGCTATTGCACCAAAAGCTCCCACTTTTCGTTCGTGCTCGAGGAAGCGCTGAAGAACGATATACATCTCGAAACCTCGTCGGCCTATGACATACATATAATAAATGCGCTTTACGACGCGGGACTCATCAACAAAGACGCTTACATTATCTGCAACGGCTTCAAACGCCCGCAATATGTGGAAAACATTGCAAGCCTGATCAATAACGGGTTCGAAAATACGCTTCCAATACTCGACAACAAGCAGGAGCTCGATCTTTTCGAAGACGTGCTCAACAAAAAATGCAAGATCGGCATACGTATCGCTTCGGAGGAGGAGCCTAAATTCGACTTCTATACCTCGCGCCTGGGCATACGCTACAACGACATAGTCGATTACTATAAGGAGAAGATCAAAAACAACAGGAAGTTCGAGCTCAAAATGCTCCATTTCTTCATCAACACAGGCATTAAAGACACATCGTACTACTGGAATGAGCTCAACAAGTGTATGAACGTGTATGTCGAGTTGAAAAAAATATGCCCACAGTTGGACTCTCTGAACATAGGAGGAGGCTTTCCGATCAAGAACTCGCTGGCATTCGACTACGAGTACGAGTACATTACCGAGGAGATAATGGCGCAGATCAAAAACGCATGCGCCCAGGCCGAAATCGACGAACCTAACATATTTACCGAATTTGGATCATTTACCGTAGGTGAAAGCGGAGCCACTCTTTTCTCGATAATAAACCAAAAACAGCAGAACGACCGCGAGAGTTGGTATATGATCGACAGTTCCTTCATGACCACCCTGCCCGATACATGGGGTATCAACCAGCGCTACATACTGCTCCCGGTAAACAACTGGGACAAGGAGTATCAGCGGGTATTCTTAGGAGGCCTCACATGCGATAGCGAAGACTACTACAGCGGCGAATCGCACTCCAACGCGATATTTCTTCCCAAGCTCAACGGCGAACCGCAATACATCGGGTTCTTCCACACCGGAGCGTACCAGGAATCACTGGGCGGATTCGGAGGTATACAACACTGCCTAACCCCTGCTCCAAAACATATAATAATCGACCGCGAAAAAGGAGATAACGAATACTACACACGACTGTTCGCAAAAGAACAAAGCTACAGATCGATGATGCGAATCCTCGGATATTGACCTTATCGCGTCCTTTGTGCGCTTACGTTGGCCTAAGGACTTTTAAGATTTCCCCATCTCCAATCTTTGAGAAACTGTTTAAGAATATTTGAAGTGAACCCCAAAAGTTGTTGTCCAACTTTTGGGGTTCACTTCATTTTGAGACACCTTCTTTCGTAGAAATACGGTGAAAGCTGATGGCAATCGTGAAAGCCGGCTTTCAAAAATTACCGGGGTGCATCCTATATCATGCAAGACCCTAAAAATAATTCACAACTATTTTACATAATACAGGATACGGCTCTACCGTAGCTCTTGAACAGGTTCGACATCCCGCTACCGGCTTTCATAATATTTAGTCAACCCTTACAAACCTCCGCCGAGCAGCAATAATTGATCACAACCCCGGTATTGCTGCGGAATATCGATTGCTGTATAAGCCGCCAAAGGATCCTCATCGTCCTTTTTAAGTTGAAAGCCGCTGCTGCGAGCATCAGATTGATGGCGTCGCCTTGGGTTCCCTTGTAGAAGTTGCGTCCCAGCCGGTGGTCGCTCTTCAGGTGGCCGATGCGAGGCTCGATGCCCGCGCGCTTGCAAAACAGGACCCGTTTCTTGTCGCGGGTGTGGCGGCCCTCACTCGCGCGGGGAGAGGAGGGGATCACGATCCGGGTGGCGCCGGATTGCTTTGAGCCCCGGTAGCCGCGGTCGCCGGCCAGGATCTTCGGGACCTTGCCCGTCAGCCGCGCCACCTGCGCCAGAGCGGGGTCGATCGTG
>JAVBMJ010000036.1:0-91486 GCA_031552535.1 Rikenellaceae bacterium | reverse complement strand
GAAAGCTTTGATTTTGGCGTTGAAAGATTCAGCCGAGGCGTTTGTGGATCTGTTGTGGAAGTAGTTGCAGATTGTGGCGTAGTTGTTCTGCATTGTTTCGATGACCGATCTGAAGAACTTGAGGTTTAGCCGCTCGACCCGGTCGTACCATGTGGCGAGCTTTAGCAAGGCTACGCCGGGGGTGATGTTTTGATTATAAATATTTGTCAGCTCCATCGACACGGTATAGGCTTCCTCGATGGCCGGGTATTCGCGGAAGAGGATCTGCGCCCGCCGGCGCTGCGAGTCGGTCCACCGCGAGCGGTTCTTCATGACGATGTGGCGGCTTCGGGCCAGCAGTTGTCGACGGGTGTCGCCGTTCTCGAAGGTGTGCGGGACGAACTTGCGGCCCAGTTCTTTCGCTAAAGCGATCTCGGCATTCTCCTGGTCTATGGCCTGCCAGCGGTAGTCGACCCGCAGGTCGCTCACCGCCTCGTTCATCAGCCGTTGGACGTGGAACCGGTCGCTCACCTGTATTGCCTGCGGGAAGGCCCGCTTGACAATCAGCTTCATCGAGGGCGATAAATCGAGCGTAACCTCCTTGACCTTCAGGCGCAACGAGCGCGGCAGCTTGTTCAGGGCAAAGAGCACATCGTCGGCCTTCGTGCCCCGGATCATGGCCACCAGCGAGCCCTTGCGCCCATGGGCGGCCTTGTTGGTGACGATAGTGTAGAGTTCTCCCTGCGAAAGGCACGTCTCGTCGATACTCAGGTGCGGGCCCAGGTTTTGTTTGTAAAGCACATAATCGTAGGCGTGATGGTGCTGCTCCCAGCTGCGGAAGTCGCTGATATGCTCCTTGTAGTGATATTCCAAAAGCTTGCCGTCCACCCCGTAGTGCGAGGCGATCCGGCTGATGCTCTCAGCGCTACTCTCGATTCGTAGCTTTTAAAAAAGCGACCAACTCTTTGGTCAGCCGTGTACCTTTATGCGTTACATCGAAACTACTGGTGAAAATATTGCCTGTCTGAATATTACGCCACCTACGTCGACGAAGATGCAGGTAAACAGCTTTGCCACGTACCGGAAAATCCTGAACCTCGCTCTCTGGCGTAAAACCAAAGCTGATTACTTGATGAGCCGCAAGCTCTTCCGGCACGATCTTCTTCTCGTCGAGCCATATATCCATCCGAAATTCATCCGGGTGATCCTCAAACCGCACAACCTCGAAATTATCCACAAGCCATTCGGCTAAAAACATCCGTGCAAATCGTTCCTGCTCTGTCATCGTAAACTGCGTTTGTGCAAGTTTACTAATTTTTCACCAACCTACTTTTCAGACTGAGCCCATTCTTACATAGACCCGATAACCTCCCTGCGATCCGTGGGGATGTCTTTTGTTTCATAGAACCTGTGCCGGACTTTATCCCCGTCTACGGTTATTATCCTGATCCCCGCGACTCCTGTGCCGAGCGGCCAGCCTACCGATGACGTGACGACCATTTGCAGGCCGTCGCCCGAAGCCTCGCAGTTGTTGTGCAGATGACCGGCAAATATGTAATTTACATCCGATTTTTTGAATAGTTCGAGGTAGGAACCCCGTTCAGCGGAGCTTATCGCCATATAGCCGTCGCCCTCGTCGGGGGAGGCCAGGAAAAATGGATAGTGTGAGAATACGATTGTGCATTTCGTCTTGCGCGACTCTGCCGCTTTCGTCAGTTCCGCTTCGAGCCACGCACGGTTCTCCCTCGCGGCATCGCTTCCCGGAGCCAGCTTTATATACGTCGAGTTGATTCCGATCAGCGCACATCCTTTGCGTAAGACACTGAACCGTTCGTAACCCCAATGTCCCACGAAATCCGACGCGTCTACCTCGCCGCCCCCGGTCTTCACGTCGTGGTTGCCCGGAATCATCAATACTTCCATGTCTTTGCGGAACGAACGCATCATAGAATCTGCCGCCTCCAACTGTGCGGCGTTATTACGGTGGTTGACAATGTCGCCGGTTATGACAACAATGTCGGGCCGCAGGAGATTGATACTCCTGATGGCTTCGATGGTGTTGGCCAGTTCATGCCGCACGTCTTCGGGATCGACTTTGCCCTGTTTGAACCCGAACTGCGGGTCGGACATCTGGACAATAATAAACGGCTTGCCTGCATGCGCCTCCGGCGACAGGCATACTAATAGCAATATCGACAAGATTATATTCCTGACCATATTTTACTTTTTTAGTAGTACATATTACACAAAGATATGATCATTTTATAAGAGTCTGTCTAAATTTGAACTGCCCCCCGAAAGTTAGACAGACTTTAATGGTTATTGCGACGCGGCAAGTTTTATAATGTGCATGCCGCGGGAAATACATACGGCTTCGAATGATGCGTAATGTAAATTTTACCATTTGTTAACGTAAAGTTCATATTGCAATTCGTGCAGTTCGTCGGCGAAAACTTGCAGTTCGTCGGAAAATATGTTATGGTCAGAAGTATTATTATGATCTTGAGACTACCTAAAACGACATGTATGAAAAACAATAAGCCCGACCTGCCTTTCTGGCAGATATGGAATCTGAGTTTTGGATTTTTAGGGGTGCAGATCGGATATTCGCTGCAAAACGCAAATACGAGCCGCATTATGCAGTCGCTCGGGGCCGATGTCCACGAGTTGAGTTACTTCTGGCTTGCGGCCCCCGTTGCGGGACTCATCGTCCAGCCGATCATAGGGCTTTTCAGCGACCGTACATGGACACGCTTCGGGCGCCGCATCCCGTTCATCCTGGGTGGGGCGTTCCTTGCCGCTGCGGCACTTTTCCTGATGCCCAATGCCGAATTTTTTGTAGCGCTGATGCCTGCGTTGTTTTTCGCGGCAATCATGCTTCTGTTCATGGATATGGCCTTCAATGTCACGATGCAGCCCTTCAGGGCTTTGGTTGCCGATATGGTTAACGACCGCCAACGGACCAAAGGATACGCCGTGCAGACGTTTCTGATCAATGCCGGTGCGGTCGTCGGGTCGGTGCTGCCTTTTGTGCTGGTCAACTGGTTCGGGTTTTCCAACCAATCCTCGCCCGGACAACGGGTTCCGGAGTCGGTGGCGTGGGCATATTACATAGGTGGAGCCATATTGATCCTCACTGTTCTGGTGACGGCGTTGCGCACAAAAGAATACCCTCCCGAAAAGCATCGCGAGTATAACGGCATGAAGGAAGATGCCAAACGTCCTGGCTTCAGGGAGTTGATTACCGGTATTCCCGCTGTGATGTGGCAGTTGGGCGTGGTGCAGTTTTTTTCGTGGTTTGCGCTTTTTATCCTCTGGACCTACACCACTCCGGCCGTTGCGGAGGGCGTATGGGGGACAACGGATTCGCAATCGGCATCTTATAACGAAGCGGGAGATTGGGTAGGGGTGATGTTCGCGGTTTACAGCGTTTTTTCGGCACTTTTCTCCCTGTTGCTGGTGTGGCTTTCGGGCAAGGCTGGAAATAAGGCCATCTATGCGGTCTCGCTGCTGTGCGGTGCGGCCGGCTATGCGGGTATGGCCCTGACGGGTTCGCAGTGGATGCTGATCGTTCCGATGCTCGGAATCGGAATAGCGTGGGCGGCGATCCTGGCCATGCCTTATACGATACTGTCGAAATCGGTCAAGTCCGACCGCATGGGGGTTTACATGGGAGTGTTCAACTTCACGATCACCATACCTCAGATCGTCTGCGGACTTTTGGGCGGGGTGCTCGTGAAACATCTTTTCGGTAACGATGCTTCGAAGATGATCCTTTTGGGAGGTGCCGCGCTTGTGCTGGCAGCCATATCCGTTGTGTTTGTAAAAGAGAAAGAATCATGATACGCGCTTGCCTGTTCGATCTCGACGGCGTGGTCGTCGACACCGCAAAATACCATTTCCTGGCGTGGCGCAATCTGGCCGGGGAGTTGGGCTTCGAATTCACCGAAGCCGATAACGAACGGCTGAAGGGTGTGAGCCGGATGGATTCGCTCGAAATATTGCTGGAGGTGGGTGGCATGGGCGGTAGTTTTACCGATGCCGAAAAACTGGCTATGGCCGATACGAAAAACAGCCGTTACCTGGAGTATATAATGCGTATGACGCCGGGCGAGGTGCTGCCGGGTGTGGAGCGTTTTTTGCGTGAGTTGCGTGATAACGGGATCGGCATAGCGCTCGGTTCGGTAAGCCGCAATGCGATGACGATCCTCGACAGGGTTGGAATCCGGGGGCTGTTCGATGCGGTTGTGGACGGTACGGTCGTCAGCAAGGCAAAGCCCGATCCGGAGGTGTTCCTGCGCGGTGCGGCAATGCTTGGAGTTAAAGAACCGGATTGCGTGGTCTTCGAAGACGCCGTTGCCGGGATCGAGGCTGCACGCAGGGCGGGGATGCGAAGCATAGGAGTCGGCAGTCCGGCGACGCTTTGCCGGGCCGATGCCGTGATCGCGGGGTTCGATGGCTTTTCGATAGCCTCGATGCGCGAATTGTTGCAGGAGAAAGCATAAGATGATACGGATTCCGGCCGGATGTCACTGATGGTGCTTCAACTGGAATCCGGACAGGTTTAAAAAAACGAAAAGGGGTACCCCTTTTCTATCTCTCAACCTCAGGTTGAGAGATAGAAAAACATTTACCGGACCAAAAAAAATCGGATATGAACCGCTACATTAAAACCGACCCATGGAAGATCATCGAAGAAGGATTCCTTCCCGAACGGGTCAGAGCGTCGGAGAGCCTTTTCAGCATAGGCAACGGGATAATGGGCCAGAGGGCCAACTTCGAGGAGGCATACAGCGGCTCCTCATTGCGCGGCAGTTACGTAGGGGGTGTATATTATCCCGATAAGACACGCGTAGGGTGGTGGAAAAACGGCTACCCCGAATATTTTGCCAAGGTGCTCAATTCGGCATTCTGGATCGGGGTCCGCCTTATGGTCGACGGGCAGGAAGTCGACCTGGCCAATTGCCGGATAAGGGCTTTTTACCGTGAACTGGATATGCGCCACGGGGTGCTTCTGCGCCGGTTTACGGTGGAGATGGCCGGCGGGGCTGTCGTAGAGGTCGAGGCGCAACGTTTCGTGAGCCTGAAGCGTACCGAACTGGGCGTCGTGAAATATAAGGTCACTGCCTTGGAGCGGGCCATGAGAGTGGAACTGGCTCCTTTTATCGACGCCGATGTGCGCAACGAGGATTCGAACTATAATGAGAAGTTCTGGGAATGCATAGGGCAGGACAGCCATAGTGTCACGATGCGTACGCGTAAAACCCGCTTCGAGGTATGCTGGCATGCTGAGAACCGCATCGACGGCGTCGAATTGGCCGACAACGGCTCGCCTGAGTATGTCTCCCGGAAAGCTGTGATGGATGTTGCGGCGGGAGACAGCGTCACACTCTATAAATACGTCGGCATAACCTCGTCGATGAACCATGAGACCGGCAAACTGCAGGCGGCGGCTTCGTCGGTAGCCACGATAGCGGCTGCTGCGGGATTCGATGCGCTGCTCACAGAGCAGGAACAGGCATGGGAGGAGAAGTGGAGCCGTTGCGATATCGAAATCGGGGGCGACGCCGGGGCGCAGCAGGGCATACGTTTCTGCATATTCCAGTTGCTGCAAACCTACACTGGCGAAGACTCGCGCCTCAACGTGGGACCTAAGGGATTCACCGGCGAGAAATATGGCGGCAGTACCTACTGGGACACCGAGGCGTATTGCCTGCCTTTCTATCTGTCGACAGCAGGCGAGAAGGTGGCTCGTCAACTGTTGGTTTACCGCTATAACCAGTTGGATAAAGCTATCGAGAATGCCGCCAAACTGGGATTCGGCGGCGGTGCGGCGCTCTACCCGATGGTGACGATGAACGGCGAGGAGTGTCACAACGAGTGGGAGATCACCTTCGAGGAGATACACCGCAACGGAGCCATCGCTTATGCCATATATAACTATGTGCGCTACACGGGCCGCACAGGGTATCTGGCGGAGTATGGTCTCGAAGTGCTGATAGGGATCGCACGCTTCTGGGCACAGAGGATCACCTTCTCCGCCGAGCGGGGCAAGTGGGTGATGCTGGGCGTCACGGGTCCCAATGAGTATGAAAATAACTCGAACAACAACTGGTATACTAATTATATCGCCCTGTGGTGCATGGAGTATGCCGAAGAAGCGGCCCGGTGGGTCAGGGAAACCCATCCGGGTAATTTCCGCCTGGTGTCCGAAAAGCGCCGTTTCAATCTGGAAAAGGAGTCGGCGCACTGGCGCGAGATACGTTCCGCGATGCACCTGCCTGAGCATGAAGGGCTCGGAATATTTCTGCAACAGGACGGGTACATGGATAAAGAGCAGATACTCGTGGCCGATCTCGACCCCGTGGAGCGTCCGCTGAATCAAAAATGGTCGTGGGACCGTATCCTGCGCAGTTGCTTTATCAAGCAGGCCGATGTGTTGCAGGGGCTTTATTTCTTCCGCGACCGGTTCGACAAAGAGACAATCCGTCGCAACTTCCACTTCTACGAGTCACGCACGGTGCACGAATCGTCGCTTTCGCCATGTGTCCACGCTATCCTCGCAGCCTATATAGGCGATATGGATAAGGCCGAGGAGATGTACCTGCGCACATCGAGGCTCGACCTGGACGACTACAACCGTGAGAACGACGAAGGGCTCCACATCACCAGTATGGCCGGATCGTGGCTGTCGGTGGTCGAGGGATTCGGGGGTATGAGGATCGAAGAGGGCGTGTTGTCGCTCAATCCTGTGCTTCCGTCGCGATGGGAGTCTTTGTCGTTCAAGGTGAATTATCGTGGAAGCATCCTTTCCGTACGTGTTACCGGATCGGGGACCGATGTGTCGCTCGAATCGGGCCCGGCCACGGAGGTTAAAATAAACGGCCGGCTGGCCGTGATATCCTGAGAACCTGAAATTAACCTTAATACTAACAGATTATGATGAAAAAGTACTTCTTATTTACGCTTATTATCCTGCTGCTTCCGGGGTTCGGACTCAGGGCGCAGCAACGATACACTGTGGGCGGAACGGTAGCCGATAAGACCGGCGCTCCGCTCGTGGGTGCTACGGTACTTGAAAAGGGCACGGGTAACGGGGTCGTTACCGGCGCCAAGGGAGAGTTTACCTTGCAGGTAGCCAATGCAGGTGCGGATATTGTGATATCATTTCTGGGATACACTACCATTGAGGTGAAGGCCACGGATATAAAGCCATCTGTGGCTATTGTCCTGCAGGACGATATGACCGAGATCGACGATGTGGTCGTGATCGGCTACGGTACGGTTCGCAAGAGCGACCTCACCGGGTCGGTGACGGCGGTTAAGGCCGAGGATATCAACCGTGGCGCTGTGACTTCTGCGCAGGAGATGCTGATGGGTAAGGTGCCGGGAGTGCACATACTTCCCGGAGACGGGGGGCCTGGAACCGGTTCCACGATACGTATCCGCGGCGCGGCGTCCCTGAAAGCGTCCAACGACCCGTTGATCGTCATCGACGGCGTGCCTACTTCCAACGATGCCGCTCCGGGTATGGCGAACGGGCTGGCACTCCTGAACCCCAACGACATCGAGAGTTTCACGGTGCTGAAAGACGCGTCTGCAACGGCTATTTACGGAGCCCGCGCCTCGAACGGAGTTATCATAATAACCACGAAAAGGGGCAAAGGCCAGAAAATGCAGATATCCTATAACAGTGTTTACTCCGTGGGTGTCAACTCCAAAACGGTTCCGACGATGAGCGCCGACGAATACCGTGCGTTTATGCTCGATTTTTACCCCGAGGGGACGGCAAACGGAGATGTGGTACGCAACCTGATGGGCGAAGCGTCGACCGACTGGCAGGACGAGATATTCCGTCCGGCATTCACCACCGACCAGAACCTGAGCATATTCGGCAGTTATGACACAAAGAGAATGACGATGCCTTACCGTGCGTCGGTAGGTTTCACCAGCGAGGACGGTACGTTGCATACGGCAAATACCAAGGGAGTCACGGCAGACCTGTCGGTTTCGCCCGAATTCTTTGACAACCACCTCAAAGTCACTCTCAACGCAAAGGGGATACTTAACTTCAACCACTATGCCGACGGCGGTGCGGTGAACAATGCCGCATTTTTCGACCCCACACAGTCGGTCCATTTTATGAATGCCGACGGTTCGGTCGACCGCACAAAAGCTAACGGCTGGTGGTCGTGGCTGACTCCGAGCGGAGAAGCCAACTCGCTGTCGAACATGAATCCCATGACACTGCTCTATGAGCGCCAGAATACGAATAAACCCAAGAGATTCATCGGTAACGCGCAGTTCGACTACCAGCTCCACTGGCTGCCCGAGTTGCGTTTCAACCTCAACCTGGGAATGGATATAGCCTCTACAGCAGGCGTCGACGGCATTATGCCCGGTTCGGTGCAGGCCATGCGCGACTCGGACTATCCCGGCATAGGCAAATACAGGGACTATACCAATTTCCGCTCGAACCACCTGCTGGAGTTCTACATGGCTTACGCCAAGGAGATCGGACGCCACCGTTTCGACGCGATGGCAGGTTACTCGTGGCAGCATTTCTACACTTCCGATGATTCGATACAGTTCCAGAACGAAACGGGGACCATATTCAGCGATCCTCCGAAATCCGCTACCGAAAACTACCTGTTGTCGTTCTTCGGCCGGGCCAACTACGTCTTCGACAGCCGCTACTTCTTCACCTTCACACTTCGTAACGATGCTTCGTCACGCTTTTCGCCCGACACACGCTGGGGCCTGTTCCCGTCGGTGGCGTTCGCATGGAGCATTCTCGACGAGCCTTTCATGAAGGACAACACTCCGTTGTCGACACTCAAACTCCGTTTGGGATGGGGCGAAACAGGACAGCAGGATCTGGGGCTGAACGACTATCCGTACATGGCGCGTTACACTCTTTCGACTTCGCCGTATGTGCATTATTACCTCGACGGCCAGTACCACAGCGTACTCAAACCGCTGGCTTACGACCAGAATATCAAGTGGGAAACCACTACGACCTATAATGTCGGCCTGGACTACGGTTTCCTGAAGGGACGAATTAACGGTAGCCTCGACTTCTATTTCCGCAAAACTAAGGACCTCCTCAACACGGTGACCGTACCCATCGGATCGAACCTCGAATCGGTGGTCACGACCAATGTCGGCAACATGGAGAACAAAGGTGTGGAACTGGCCGTAGGCGCTGTGGTCATACAGCAGAAAGACCTTACGCTAAACGTCGGACTCAATGTCACGTGGCAGGATACCGAGATAACGAAATTGCTTGCCAACAACGACCCTGACTATTATATTTCGACGGGTAATGTCAGCATAGGTACCGGTAGTGACGTGCAGTTACATAAGGTGGGGTATGCTCCCTACAGCTTCTACACTTTCCAGCAGGTGTATGGCTCGGACGGCATGCCGATCCAGAATGCTTTCGTGGATCAGAACGGCGACGGCGAGATCACGGGGGCCGACAAATATATTTCGGGCAAGAAACCTGCTCCCGACGTATTCTTCGGGCTCAATGCCAGGCTGAATTACAAGAACTGGGATTTCGGGTTCAACTCCCATGCCAGTTTCGGCAACTACGTATTCAACGCTTATTATGCGGGCAATTCCACCCCGGTTGGCGACTTCTTGGGTCAGGGATTCCTGGTGAACCTTTCGAAGACTGTTAAAGATTCGGGGTTCAAATATAAGAATACCTCCAACCAGGCGTTTACCGACCTCTTCCTTGAGGACGCCTCGTTCTTCCGTATGGACGATATAACGCTGGGTTATACTTTCGACCTGAAACAGGAGAATATGAAGTTGCGCACCGCGTTCTGTGTACAGAATGCCTTCGTGATCACCGGATACAGCGGCATGGACCCCGAAGGGTCGGGCATAGACAACAATATATGGCCCCGTCCGAGGATATTCAGCTTGCGCCTCGCCCTTAATTTTTAACAAAACCGGAGGAGAATAGATTATGAAAAAAATATTTTATGTTTCGATAGCAGCCGTGGCGATGTCGCTCGTCTCGTGCCTGGGGGACCTCGATACGCTGCCCCTGAATGAAAACGACTTTACTTCGGAAAAAGCTTACGGATCGCCAGAAAGCTATCAGCAGGGATTGTCCAAACTTTACGGCGGTTTCTGTCTGATCGGGCAGGGCGACCAGTGGGGACCCGGCGCGGCGGAAAATAACCTTCCCGGCGGCGGTGCCAGCGAGCTGAACCGTGCATGGTGGAGCCTGCAGGAACTCTCGGCCGACGCGGGAAAGGTGGCATGGGTCAACGACGGATGGACCTATGAGATCAACACTAACACATGGTCTACCAACAACAACACCAACATCTACGCCATCTACAACCGTACGATGTTGAACGTGTCGCTGGTAAACGAATTCCTGCGCCAGACAACCGACGACAAGCTTTCGGCACGCGGTACCGACGCAGCGTTGAAGGCTACGATAGAGAAGTACCGTGCCGAGGCACGTCTCTTGAGGGCCTATAACTACTGGATGGCGATGGATGCATTCGGCAACGTTCCGTTCTTTACCGAGAACGACCCGGTGGGAATGTTCTATCCGCCCGAGAAGAGCCGTACCGAGATATTCGAGTGGATCGAAAGCGAAGTGCTGGCGCTGACCACCGACGCCAACCTCGCCGACGCACGCACCAACAGCTATCCGAGGGTGGATAAAGGCGTTGCCTGGTCGCTACTGGCGAGGATGTACCTCAATGCCGGGGTATATACCGGTACGCCCAGGTGGGCTGATGCGAAGAGTGCCGCCACGAAAGTTATAGGCTTCGGTTACGACCTTGCCGCCAACTACGCGCACCTGTTTATGGGCGATAACGGCGAGAATGCCGATGTAAGGAAAGAGATGATCTTTGCCACGGTTTACGACAAGGACCAGATCCGTTCCGACGGTGGCACCAGCTTCCTCATCAACGCAGCCCTGGGCGGCAACGATCCGGCGGCGGACCTTACCGGGTCGAAAACGTGGGGCGGTATACGTACCACATGGGAGTACGCCTCGTCGAAATTCGGCGCTTCGAATCCCAACTACGACAATGGAACGTTCGACTGCAACGACAAACGAGGCATGTTCTATATCAAGGGCCGCCAGCAGGATATGGACGACATGGGCGATTTCTACCAGGGGTGGTCTTACATCAAGTACTCGAAACACTCATCGACTGGCGTGAAAAATACCACCGACTTCTCGTCGGCCGACTACCCGATGATCCGCCTTGCCGAAATTTACCTGATATATGCCGAAGCTACGCTGAGGGCCGCGGGGGGAGCGTCGAGCAACGATGCCACATCATTGGGCTACCTGAATAAATTGCGCCAGAGGGCCCTTAAGGTTTACACCCAGCTGCAGAACTTCGATTTGGAATATATAATCGACGAGCGCGCACGCGAATTGATGTGGGAAGGACACCGCCGCACCGACCTTATCCGCTACAACCGCTATACGGGCGGAGCCAACTGGCCGTGGAAAGGCGGCGTGAAACAGGGCAAGACCCTCGACGCGCGTTACCTGCTTTGCCCGCTGCCGCAGGAGGATGTGAGGTTGAACGAAAACCTTACGCCGACACCGGGATATGTGTATTAATGGATAACCGATAAAAAAACAGAAGTGATTATGAAACTATTTAAATATATCGTTCCCGTAGCGCTGCTCGCCATGCTGGGTGCATGCAGCGAACTGGACAAGGTGACAGCAACCGACGAGCCGGTGGCTCCGGTGCTCAAACCCCATGCGGCAATCGTGATAACGGCCGATAATATGGTTTCGACCACGCCATTCAAATGGGATCGCGCCGATTTCGGATATCCCGATGCAGCGGAATATACGCTCTACGCCCAGGTGGGCGATAACGAGGAGGTGATCGTGGGGTCGGCCTTCGGCGATTCGATCAGTGTCAAACTCGAAGATCTCAACCGCGTGGTGCTCGAAGCCGGAGCGACGATCGGTGTTGCCACCGACGTGATGTTCTCTTTGAGTGCGTTTATCAGCGAAGCCTACGACCATGTGGTGGTGTCGGCGCCGCTTAAGGTGAATGTGAAGACCTTCAAACCCGATCCGGCGTATTTGTGGATCGCGGGCAGTTTCAAATTCCCGGCATCGTGGTCCCCGAGCGATCCTAAAGCCCCGAAACTTACGGCCAACCTGCCTACCGACCCGTTCGAGGGAATGGTCGATCTTACGACCGATGGTGGTGGGGCGCTTGCCTTTAAATTCTGCGCAAAACCCAACTGGGACGGCCCCAACTATGGAGGTACCACCGAAGCTCTCGATCCCTCAGGTGGCGATATTACGGACCTGCCGAACGGATATTACCGTCTTGTGGTCAATCCGGCCAAAACCAGTGTTACCGCCAAGTTGGCCATAAACACCATCGGCATTATCGGTGACGGCGTGCCGGGAGACTGGGGCTCAGAGACTAAGATGACCTACACCCAGGCGACCAATAGTTGGGCTGTGACTGTACCTATGACCAATGGGAAGAAGTTCAAACTGCGTTGCAACGACGACTGGAGCCATGCGATAGGAGGTCCTCTTAATGAGGCTACCTTCACGGGTGGAGATATAACTGTGAATGTGCCGTCGGGCAACTATAAGGTTACGCTCTACGCCGACCGCTTCCCGTATCAGATCACCATTACGGCTCCGTAGAGGTTGACCATACGGGACAATCTGAGGAAATTCGCGGGGACGACCGTCCTGAACGGCGTCCCCGCAACTCTAACCAGTCTTTCAGTCCCGAAACATTGCGATCAACGACCTGCGGGCAACATTACGATGCCGTGGAACGTTTTTATATCGAAACCTCCGGAAAAAACAGTATATTTATCACCGGACACGCCTTCCTGAAAAAACCGAATGACAATGAATAAGACAAAATGGTTGTTGCTGCTCGCATTATGCGGCTTGGCGCTCACGTTCAATGGTTGCGGTAAAGATGACGCGCCTTCTCCCGGGCCCAACCCGGACGGGGGCAAGGTTTCGCTTTACGAAGCCCGCCAATGGGACGGGGTGAAGAGGGGTGATGTCTATTATGAGATATTCGTCCGTTCGTTTGCCGACAGCAACGGCGATAAGATAGGCGACCTGAAAGGTATAACCGACAAGCTCGATTACCTCGACGGGTTGGGCGTGTCGGGGATATGGCTTACCCCGATCTTCAAGTCGCCGTCGTATCACGGTTACGATGTGGAGGACTACACTGCTATCAATCCAGAATATGGCACGATGGCCGATTTCGAAGCGCTGGTGGCCAAAGCACATAGCCTGAAAATCAAGGTGGTGCTCGATTTTGTGATCAACCACACCTCGAAGACCCATCCGTGGTTTACCGACGCGTGCAGCTCGACCTCGTCGGCACACCGCGACTGGTTTATCTTCTGCAACGCTTCGACCGTGAGCCAGGATATTGCGGCGGGCAATGTCCCCATGACCAAAGCGTATTACTCCAACGAGTGGCATACCGTGGAGACGGGTACGACGGCCTATAAATACCAGGGGATGTTCTCGGGATGGATGCCTGAGATCAACTACGGCAGTGTGGAGACGTGTGAGAATACCTCCACTTTCGGCGCTATCTGCCATGCGGGGCGGTTCTGGTTGGGCAAAGGTGTCGACGGTTTCCGCCTCGATGCGGTGAAGCATGTATATCAGGATGGCGCTTCGGACGAAAATCCGCGTTTCCTGGAGAAATTTTTCAACGAGTTGAAAAAAACCAAATCCAACCTGTATATGGTGGGTGAGGTTTTCGGCGAACACAACGAGACGGCGCCTTATTACCGCGGGCTTCCGGCGCTGTTCGAATTCAGCGGTTGGTGGAGACTCGACTATGCCATAAACAACAGTCATGCGAAGTGGTTTCCGAAAGACATGTTGCAGTATGCTTCGGAATACAGGGCCGTGCGTAGCGATTTCATCCAGTCGACCAAACTGTCGAACCACGACGAGGACCGCACGCGTTCGACGCTCAAAGGCGACATCAGAAAGGCTAAACTTGCCGCAGCCGTTTTGCTGACCATCCCCGGGCAGCCCTACGTCTATTATGGCGAGGAGATAGGCATGCTTGGCACCAAGTCTGAAGGCGATGAAGGAGTCCGCGAGCCGTTCCTGTGGGAACCCCTTGCAAAGGACACTTACCGTACGGGATGGCGCGCGTCGAAATTCTCGAACGACTACAACGTCGGCAATGTCTCCACTCAAAAGGTCGACCCGACGTCGATCTACCGCCTGTACGAAAAATTCATAGAGTTGCGCAACACATATCCGGCTTTGGCTACGGGCGAGATGAAACTGCTCGACACGTTCAACGATGGCGACAACAGCGATAAGAAGTTTATGGTCTACACGCGTGAAGCGGCTGGCGAGAAGTTACTCATTGTCCATAATGTATCGGAGTCGAGGGCCGTGTACCCTTTTACCATGCCGGTCAAAAAGGCGATAGCCGATTTCGGCGGGGTGAAGTTGCAGCGTCTGTCTGAGACCCTCGAAAAGGCCGACATGCCCGCATACACCACGATAATCTGCGAATTGTAGTCGTGGAGGGCGGAGAGGCTCTCATTATGGCGTAAACATACGCGTTCCCGCTATTTGGCTTCCCACGTACCGGTCACCTGGCGGACCGGCGTGTTTTTCTGTAACCATATATGATCTATGGCTGTTGGCATAAACGCTTGCGCCCGCTTCCGGAACTATTTTCGCCCCGGCTTTACCGTTTTCCTTGAAATATTCCCGATATTTCTTTGAAAAAGCGGCTCGCTGGGAACAAAAACAGCCCCAAAATCGAACATAACCGTTTATGCTAACACGCCCTAATCGGAAATAATATTAGGAATATGAAAAAGTTGTTGTTCTTCATCCTGGTTCTGTCGCTGGCAGCCTCGTGCGCTGGCAGCAGGACGATAAATAATATGCCCGCGGATGGCAACGGGCGTGTGGCTTCGGTATTGCAGCTTCATGGCGATACGACACTTTGTTATATGACCGACTTCTTTCCTGGTTTCGATGCCGTGGATTCGGTTTCAACGGTGGCCCGGGGGGTGTCGTTACTCCCAGGCGAGTCAGGCTGGGATACGTTCGAGGTGCTGCTTGCCCCCGGCGGATCGCCGGCGCTGTTTTACCTCGACGTCTGGCACGACGGTAAAAAATTCCACCAGAGCCGGCCACTCAATATCGTATGCCAGGACAGGCGTGCGCCGGGCGATGTTACGCAGTATATCTATACCACCGGCAGCGCCGGCCACACGGTGACGTTCGGTTTCACCGGGAAGCCCGACCGTTGTTACGCCCTGTGGCAGAATGTGGTTCTGCCCGACGTTTATGTACGTCTCGACGGCGGGTCGCTCCGGGTGACGATACCTTCTGCCGCCGACGATGCCGGGCGTTCCAGCATTAGAATCTACGCGTCGCTGGGAGCCGTACTGTTCAACGATGTGACGGTGCCCATCTCCGACGGCGTCCCGGTCATGGAGGCGGCCGATATCCCGCGCAACGATCCGCACGGACAGGTGATCTACTCATTGATGGTCGACCGTTTCCTGGATGGCAACCCGGCCAATACCCGTAAACTCAATCGTCCCGACGTGTTGCCCAAAGTAGACTATATGGGAGGCGATCTGGCCGGTGTTACACAGAAAATAGAGGACGGGTATTTCGATTCACTGGGGATCAATACGATATGGCTGTCGCCCGTAGTGCGCAACCCCGACGACGCGTGGGGGTTGAACAAAGATCCATTCACGCGTTTCTCGGGCTATCATGGCTACTGGCCTGTGAATCCCACTGTGCTCGACCCCAGGATGGGCACGCCCGAAGAGTTGAAAAAACTCCTGGCTGAGGCCCATGCCCGCGGGATCAACGTCCTGCTCGACTATGTGTCGAACCACCTGCACATCAACTCGTCGGTGATGAAGGCACACCCCGACTGGGTGACGCCGTTGGACTTGCCTGACGGGCGCAAAAACCTCGAACTCTGGGATGAATACCGCCTTACGACATGGTTCGACCTGCATATCCCGTCGCTCGACCTGGAACGCGAGGAAGTTTACGAACCCATGTCCGACTCGGCCCTTTACTGGCTTGAGGAGTACGATTTCGACGGTTTCCGCCACGACGCCACCAAGCATATTCCGGAGGTCTACTGGCGCACTCTGACGCGCAAGATGGCCGGGCGTTTCCCCGGCCGCGATATCTACCAGATAGGCGAAACCTACGGTTCGCCGGAGTTGATATCGTCGTATGTGCGCACTGGAATGCTCGACGCGCAGTTCGACTTCAATGTTTATGACGCCTTTATCTGGAATGCGATCCCCTCCGACGGGTCGATGGCCAACGTGGCGGCGGCAATCGGCCGGAGCCTTTCGACATATGGCTACAATAATGTGATGGGTTACATCACCGGCAATCACGACCGCGCACGGTTCGTTTCGTTGGCCGGGGGAGCGGTCGACCTGCACGAAGATTCCAAGAAAGCGGGCTGGAAACGGCAAATAGGGGTGGGCTCCGACGATGGCTACCGCCGCCTCGCGCTGCTCGATGCGATGATAATGACCATCCCCGGGGTGCCATGCATCTACCAGGGCGACGAATTCGGCGACCCGGGTGCCAACGATCCCGACAATCGCCGGATGATGCGTTTCAGTGGCCTCACACATCGCGAACGCGAGCAGTTCGACCTGACACGAAGGCTCGTACACCTCAGACGCTCTTCAATGCCGCTGATCTACGGGACCTATATCCCTCTCCATGCCGATAAGGGCACGATGGTCTACGCCCGCACATACATGGGCGAGACGATGGTCGTGGCGCTTAATAACTCGGGATCGGAGTGCACGGTGGATTTTGCACTTCCTGCATTTTTGCGGAATAATTATTGGAAGCCGCTATTCGGAAGCGATATCCCGGCGGCAGAAAACGGAGTAATGCGCATTACGCTGAAACCTGTTTCGTTTGAAATATATTCCAACCATTGAATGACGATGAAAATGAGAACTTTTGTATCATTCCTATCATTGTTGCCCTTATTGCTGGCGTGCGGCTGTGTACAGAGACCCGTTGCTGCATCGCATTGGAGCGACAACCGTACGATCTATGAACTCAATACCCGCCAGTTCACTGCCGAGGGAACGTTCGCAGCCGCCGAAGCGCACCTGCCGCGCCTCAAGGAACTCGGCGTAGGCATAGTATGGTTTATGCCCATACAGCCCATTGGCGTTGAAAACCGAAAGGGTGACCTGGGAAGCTATTATGCCATACGCGATTACACGGCGGTAAATCCCGAATTCGGCACGATGGATGATTTCCGCAGTTTTGTCGATAAAGCCCACTCGCTGGATATCAAGGTGATACTCGACTGGGTGGCCAACCATACTTCGCCCGACGCCGTGTGGATGGCCGACAAGAGTTGGTATGTGCTCGATTCGCTCGGCAAGCCGGTGGCTCCCTACGACTGGACCGATGTCGCGAAGCTTGATTACGGCAATCCAGACATGCGGCGCGCCATGGTAGAAGCTATGGACTACTGGTTGCGGGAGGCTGATATAGACGGGTTCCGTTGTGACGTGGCCGGCGAATTGCCCACCGATTTCTGGGAGCAGGCGGTGCCAGAGTTACGCAAAACCAGACCGGGACTCTTCATGCTTGCCGAGGCCGAAAAGCCCGAGTTGATGCACAACGCATTCGATATGTATTACGGTTGGAGCCTCCACCGTGTGATGAACAACATTGCGGCAGGTAAGGCCAATGTCGATTCGCTTAGGGCTAACCTGCGTTTCGGCCGGGAACGTTTCCCGTCGTCGATAAGGATGAATTTCACGTCGAACCACGACGAAAATTCGTGGAACGGCACCGAATTCGAGCGCATGGGTCCGGCGGCTGAGACATTTGCCGCGCTGACTTACATACTTCCCGGAATGCCGCTGATCTACAACGGTCAGGAAATGGGCTTCAACCGTCGTCTGGAGTTCTTTACAAAGGATACGATAGAGTGGGGCACCCCGAACAGGTTCACAGAATTATACCATGGGCTCAATGTGTTGCGTGCATCGAACCCCGCCCTCTACAGCGGACCGCATGAAGACACGGACTTTGCGGAGGTGGAAAATTCGATGCCTGCGAAGGTGTTCTCGTGTGTCCGCCACCGGGGCGACAATGTGGTGGTGGCTGTTTTCAACCTTTCGGGCGAAAGGATGAATGTTGTGATCTCAGGCGATATTCCGGCAGGAGAATACACCGGGCCCGGATCGGGGGTCAAAACCGTGCTGCCTCCGGAAACAGCTCTCGAACTCGGCCCATGGGAGTACAGGATATACCATAGGTAGTCCGATGATTCACGGTTTCTAAATATTACCTGTTATGAAGCGTACGATAATATTTCTTATGGCTATGGCGCTATCGGTAGCCGCACTTGCTGCGCGGAGTCCCATAACGCGGGTCGAACCTTTGTGCTGGTGGACAGGCATGAAAACCCCGCTGCAGTTGATGTTCTATGGCCATGGCCTCGACGGATGCACCGTGACGTCGCAGAGCCCCGGGATTCGCGTTACGGGAGCCGCAACCGGCGATAGCCCCAACTACCTGTTCGTCGATGTGGAGATAGAGGCTGGGGCCGGACCTGGAGAGTATATCTTCGAATTCGAGCGCGGCGGGGTCAAATGGACGCACCCTTACACCCTTATGGCCCGCCGCGACGGGTCGGCTGTGCGTAAGAGCTATTCCTCGGCCGACCTGATCTACCTGCTGATGCCCGACCGCTTTGCCAACGGCGACCCGTCGAACGACACGTCGCCGCTTTGTGCCGAGAAAGCCGACCGCCGCTCGATGAACGGACGTCACGGGGGCGATATTCAGGGCATTGTCGACCATATGGACTACATGGCCGGGTTGGGTGTGACGGCGTTGTGGAGCACCCCGCTATTGCTGGACAACGAACCGCGGGTGTCGTACCACGGTTACGCCTGCGCCGACTATTACACGGTGGATCCGCGCTTCGGCACCAATGAACTCTACCGCAAAATGGTGTCGGAGGCTCACCGGCACGGGATAAAGGTCATAATGGATGTCGTAACCAACCATTGTGGCATGGCCCATCCATGGATGCGGGATTTGCCCTACAAGGACTGGGTTAACACCTTCGCCAGTTACACCCCCACCAACCATGCTATGAACTCCCCGGCAGATCCCAACGGATCGCCCAGGGAACGCAGTCTGCTGTTCAATGGGTGGTTCGACCGCTCGATGCCCGACATCAATCTCGATAATCCACATGTGTTGCGCTATTTCACACAATGGGCCGTGTGGTGGATCGAATGGGCGGATCTCGACGGGTTGAGGGTCGACACCTATCCTTACAATTCGCAGGCGCCTATGGCCCGTTGGGTTGGCGATGTATTGAAGGAGTATCCCAACTTGCGCATAGTTGGTGAATGCTGGCTTACGGCACCTCCGATGGTGGCCTATTGGGACGGTGCGGCGCGCAACCACGACGGCTTTTCATCGCATCTGCCCTCGGTAATGGATTTCCCGTTGCAGCAGGCTATCGTAGAGGGGATACGCAAGGACACCGCGTCGTGGAACGACGGCATAAGAATGGTGTACGACGTGCTGGCGCAGGACTTCCTGTACCACGATCCGCGCAACCTGATGATATTCGCCGATAACCACGACACCGACCGCCTGTTTTATCTCCTTAAGAAGGACCCGCGGAAGGTTAAGCTCGCCATGACTCTCGTCTCTACGATGCGCGGCATACCGCAACTTTATGTCGGGACCGAGCAACTGTTCCTCGGAGACCAGAAGGGCGGCCACGGCGGGCAGCGGATCGATTTCCCCGGAGGATGGCCTGGCGACAGCCGCGACTTGTTTTCCGGCAGCGGGCGCACCGCAGACGAATCGTCGGTCTATGACCATTGCCGCAAAGTGTTCAACTGGCGCAAGGGCTGCCGCACGATACACGAGGGGAAGACCATGCAATACCTGCCGCACGACAATGTCTATGTTTTCTTCCGCTATACCGACGCCGGACGGGTGATGGTCGTCGTCAACTGTTCGCACAAGAGTTACAATGTCGATTGGATCCGCTACAGCGATGCTACGACCGGTTTTGTTTCGGGCAAAGATATAGTTTCGGGTCGTGACGTTCAGGTTGGGCGGAGCCTTACGGTGGAACCTCTGACGTCGATGATCATCGAAATGAAAGCGGGATAGGGATCCTATTTCATGTTTAATGCGTAAAATTATTCCGGCCGGGGGAAATCACTTCCCCCGGCCGGAATAATTTTCAGATGCACTCCATCCCCCTTGTCTCATCCCTGCGGTGTGCCGTATCCGCCGCTTTACCGTGATTATTTATGTTCCTGCATCTTGCAGTTCCGTCACTGCCCTGCGGGAGTATTGTTCTTTTTAGACCTGTTGAAGTAACGTCCGCCTTTGCGTTTTTTGGCCGGAGCGGCGTTCCCGTCAGACAGATTGCCTGCAGCAGGTGTTGCGGAACTTGCGGCGTTGTTTTGTATGCCGGCGGTGGATTTTGCCTGGCGTCTGCCGCCGTGCCCTCCCCTGCGCTGATCGCGTCCGAATCCCCGGTTGGCCGAAGGATTGTATTCGGGGCTTGCCCCGAGACTCTCCGGTAACGGGCATTTTGGTACCTCGCGCCCGAGAAACTGTTCGATCTTATGGAAACTCCCCTGGTCCTTTTCGCTCACGAGCGTTATCGCTGTCCCTTCGGCACTGGCCCTCGCCGTGCGGCCTATTCGGTGGATGTAGTCCTCGGCATCGCGCGGCACGTCGAAGTTGACCACCGTGCCTATATCTTCTATGTCGATCCCGCGCGAGACGATGTCCGTAGCAACCAAAAGGTCTATCTTGCCGTTCTTGAAGTCGAGCATCACCTCCTCGCGGCGTGCCTGCTCCAGATCGGAGTGCATGGCCGCCACATTGAGTTTCATACGTTTGAGTGTAAAGGCCAACTCCTTGACTTTCAGTTTTGACGAGGCGAATATAATCGTTTTGCTGCCCGTAGGTTTTGAAAACAGTTCGCGCACGAGTTCTGTCTTCTGGCGCTCATAACAGATATAGGCCCGCTGATCTATCGCCTCGTTGGGTTTCGATACGGCAATGGTCACTTCGGCCGGATCGTGCAGGACCTTGCGGGCCAGGTCGCGTATTTTGGGTGGCAGCGTCGCCGAAAACATGATCGTCTGCCTGCTTTCCGGAAGGCGCGAGATTATCTTCATTATATCGTCCTGGAAGCCCATGTCGAGCATCCGGTCGGCTTCGTCCAACACGAAATATTCCACATGCGACAGGTCGATATTGCTGTATTCCATATGGGCCAGCAACCGCCCAGGCGTTGCGACGATAATGTCGGCCCCCATCACCATTCCCTGCTTCTGGCGACTCCACTCTATGCCGTCGCCACTGCCGTGCACCACCGACGTAGACACCGGCATGAAGTATGAGAAACCCTGCAACTGCACGTCGATCTGTTGCGCCAGTTCGCGCGTGGGCACTATCACCATCGACCTTACGACATTGTGCGGGTTGCCTTCGCGTTGTAACTTGTCGAGCAACGGCAACACATAAGCCGCCGTCTTGCCCGTTCCGGTTTGGGCGCAGCCTATCAGGTCGCGACCCGAAAGTATAACCGGTATTGTTTGTTCCTGAACGGGGGTCATTTCGCGATAATTCATCGTCTCGATCCCCTGCATAACCTCTTCAGCCAGGCCGGCTTCATCAAACCTCATCTTGCAGATACCTTAAAATCGACGCAAAGGTACTTAAATCCGTGTGAATTTCCCGCCTCCTATGCATTATATATTTAGACAGATTCTCATCGCATATACAGCAATGTGAACTCCGGCGGCAATATGGCAGGGCGGTAGCGTTCGAAGGTGGTGAGGTACGATTCGTCGCCCGAAACGACATAAGCTCTAAAGATCTCCTTCACGAGCGATTGCTGCACCTTATCCCAGTCGCGTATCTGCTTGTATGGAAATTCCGACGCGGGCTTGCCCAGGAATCCGGCGAGGTAATTTATAGCCCCTGCAATGCTGCGTCCGTCGCTGCCGGTGGCCGCCATGAGGTCGACTCCCAGTTTGCGCGCCATAAAACACATGTCGATCATATGGCCGAGATTGAATACTGAATAGCCGAAGGCCGTAGTGCGGGCCAGTTCCAACGGCTGGCGGCCGTCGGGTTCGATCTGCGTGAACAACCGTCGCGTAGCGAAATCGCCCGCCACTCTCGCCGCTATCGGGTCGTTGCCGGTAAATGCGGCATAAACGGCCAGTTGCACGTCGAAGGCCACGGCGTGGTTGTTCTTCGCTTCGTCCTCGTCTTTGGCTATGGGCGAGGAGGTCATCCAACCGACATAATCCGAAAACCATTTACGTACGCAGGCCCGCTGTTTTTTCGACAGGAATCCCGACTCTTCGAGCACTATGAACGCATCGACCACTCCCACAAAACTATATCCGTCGAGCAGGCCCTCGCCACGGCCCATATTGTTGTTGCGTCCCGGCACTATCTGGCCATAGTTCATGTGTGGATTCATCCTCGTTTTGGGATTTACGAACCACGTGTCGATCATCGAAGCGGCCTTGCGGGCGAATTCGTCCCTGCCGCTGAAGTACCACGCCAGGGTGAGCGTTGTCACGCCGTTGCCCAACGCCCCGAGCCGCTCACGGTCGTATTTCGAGAGTTCGGGATTGGAGTATCCGTCTTTACGGATATATGGCAGTCCGTCGGGCTTCGACGGGTCGGGCCACCAGTAGCGCCCCATGCTGATATAATCGTGCTTGTCGCCGCTCGGGGGTGTGACCCCTTTGTCGGTGACCGATGGATCGGGCTGCAATAGCCACTTGCCGGCGTCGGCAAGCAACCGGTCGCGGGCGTCCTTAATCACGGGATCCCCATTGTCTGCCAGATGTTTCGCACGCACCAGTTGCGCCCCGTCCCACAGCCAGGTCTGCGGCTGTGCAAACAATGATCCCGCCGCCATTATGAGTGCCGGCAATGTGGCAACAATCTTTTTTTTCATATTTCACAGAATATTACTTTCCGAAGGTAATCATTTTTTAGCAATCCGGATATTTATATAAGAAACTGTTTAAAAATATTTCTTTCGTTCTTTTCCTGCTGTTTGCTACGCTTTTTCGCGGAGGCATTCGTTAAATAGGAGCCGCTATTCGCCTCATTCCTCCGCAAAAAATCATCGACAAACAGATGTAAAATAATTTCGGTAATATTCTTAGACAGTAGAGTTTATATTCATTTAAATAGTTTCTAAGAGTTTGTCCAGGAATTTTTCATCAAAGTAATTATGGTATTTTTGAGCGCATTTTAAGCGCCCTTCGCATTACACAGAGCCCGCTATGCGCCTTGTCGGGCACTTAAAAATCTTCTCAAAACTGACCCATAATTCTTTTTGAGAAAAATCTCTGGACAAACTCTAAATATTTTATAAATTTGTGGTGCGCAAAATATGGACTTATTCTATTATGAACTCTAACTCAGAACAACATATTTCCCGGAATGAACCTGCCGAGGAGGTGATCCGCAAGATAAAAGATCTGCTGCACTCGGGAGAATTGCAACCGGGGTCGAAACTCCCGGCCGAGCGCAAACTTGCCGAGATATTCGGAGTGGGACGGGCCCATGTGAGGACTGCATTGCAGAAATTGGAATTTTACGGCATAGTGCGCACCTTTCCGCAGAGCGGATCGGTCATTGCCGGGTTGCAGATACAGGCTCTGGAGAGCCTTATATCGGATGTGCTGAAGATCGACGCCTACGACTTCATGTCGTTGGTCGATACCCGTGTTTTGTTGGAGAAGCACGCCATAAGGTTGTGCTGCCTGAACCGGACCGAAGGTGACCTTAAGGCGATTATTGATGCGCACAACGATTTTTTGGCCCATTTCGGCGATTCGCAACGTGTAGAGAAAGACTTCATTTTTCACCGTACCATAGCGCAGGGCAGCCACAATCCGGTGCTCAAGTCGTTGTTGCTGATCATCACGCCCGATATCATGCGCTATTACAATAAACACAGGGTATGTGAAGATCCTGATATGGCTGTGATAGACGAGCATAACGGCATGATAGAGGCCATACGCATACAGGCCCCGGCCAAAGCTGAAGTGATAATGGGCAAACACCTCGAGAATCTGCTGCGTTTCTCACGCGATATCAACAACAGTTCGCACTATTCGTTTGAATAGATTCTGCGCGGAACGGGTGTTATTTGTGAATTAAGAGCCTGTTAATTTTTTCTATGAAAAATTAACAGGCTCTTAATTCGCGTGACTTACAAACCTATTTTTACATCGATCCGATTTAATATGATGTAACCGTGCCGCTATCCGGATGTGATATTGCCCGGCCCGCCGTCTACGGCCTGCCCTGATTCAGGTATTTATCGAGCCATCCGAAGAATTCGCGGTTCCACACCATCGAGTTCTGGGGTTTGAATACCTGATGCGCTTCGTTTTCGAACGCCACAAGACGGGCAGGGACCCCTACCTGCCGTGCCGCGGTGAAGGCTTCGAGGCTCTGGGTGTATGGGATGCGGTAGTCTTTCATGCCGGTGACGATCAATATCGGTGTATCCCAGCGGGCCACCGAACGGTGCGGCGAGTTTTCATAAGAATGTTTCGCCACGGGATTGTCGCTCCAATACGGCCCGCCGAGGTCGTTATTGACGAACCATAACTCCTCGGTAGAACCATACATGCTTTCAAGGTTAAATATGCCGCAATGGGATATGAACGCCTTGAAGCGTTTTTCATGATGTCCGGCCAGATAGAACACCG
This sequence comes from Rikenellaceae bacterium, assembly GCA_031552535.1. Taxonomy (GTDB): domain Bacteria; phylum Bacteroidota; class Bacteroidia; order Bacteroidales; family Rikenellaceae; genus JAVBMJ01. Next base: position 66,673 of record JAVBMJ010000036.1, on the reverse strand, counting down.
AATAACCGCCGTAGCTCGCCCCGACGCATCCAAGGCGCTCGCGGTCGACCCACGGCTCCTGCGACACATTGTCGATGGCGCTCAGGTAGTCGCGTATGTTCTGCCCGCTGTAGTCGCCCGATATCTGGTCGAGCCACTCCTGCCCGAACGACGGCAGGCCCCGCCGGTTCGGAGCCACCACGATATAGCCCTGCGAGGCCATCAACTGGAAGTTCCACCTGTAACTCCAGAACTGGCTAACCACACTCTGCGGCCCACCCTGACAGTAGAGCAGTGCCGGATATTTCTTCGAAGGGTCGAAGCCGGGAGGCAACACAACCCACACCAACATCTGTTTGCCGTCGGTGGTCGTAACCCAGCGTTTCTGCACCGCACTCATCGCTATATTGTCGTAAATGCGCCCGTTGACGTTCGACAGCTGTTCCATCCCGCCGTCGTGACCTATGGAAAATAGTTCAGTGGCCATCGTGATCTTCGTCACCTCGGCCACTATGCGGTCGCCCGACTTCGTAAAACGGTTGATGTCGTGGTCGCCCGCTGTGACAACCTCCACATCGCCGCCGATCTTCACCCTGCACAACTGGTGCGTCGCCTCGATAGGAGAGAGGAACCATACCGTCTCGCCACCATCCCACACCGCATTCGACGCATTGTAGTCGAACCCTTCGGTAAGGTACTTCATGTCGCCCGTAAGCAGATTTGCCACCATCAACCGCTCTTTGTCAGACTCGTTGCCGTCGCGCTCCATCGAGATGAAGGCCAGGCGGGTATCATCGGGCGAAAAGACAGGATATTTGTCGTAGCCTTTCATGCCTGCCGTCACATTCTGGGTGGTGTGGTTGGCCGGATCGTAGATGTAGATATCGGAGTTGGTACTCACGGCATAGTCGCGGCCCGTCATCTTCTTGCAGGTGTAGGCCAGCGCCGACCCTGAGTTGTTCCATGCGATCTCGGCACAATCGAAGTATGGAGCCAGCGGAGCATCCCACGGCTCGCCCTCCATGATGTCGATCCCCTCGCCGGCCTTGCCACCGGCCATAGGTGCTACGAAAATATGAAGGTAACTGCCATCGTCCCAATACTCCCAATGGCGCGCCATCAGATCGTCGTAGATCATGGCCGCCGACTTGTCCATGTCGGTGAATATATCGGCCGACTTGAACTTTGTGACCTTAACGCGCTGAACATAGAACAGGTAGTTCCCTTTGGGCGACACCCCGTATCCATCGATCCCTTCCTCCACATCGGTCACCTGCACCGCCTGGCCGCCTCCGGCTCCTATCCTCCACAACTGCCCCGAACCCGAACGGTCGGAAAGGAAATATATCGACTCGCCTGAAGCGTCCCACGACGGATCGCTGCTGTTGACATCCGCTCCCGTGAGTTGTATGGGACCCGACCCTCCTTCGCCCGCAAGCCACAGCGTGGTGAAACCCTTATTGTCGTCCATAACATAAGATGTGGAGGCATACACCACCTTCGAACCATCGGGAGATACCGACGACGAGGCTATCCTCTCCATTTTCCACATCACCTCGGGCGTGAAGACTCCCGCCGCAACCTCTTCGGGCGTAAGCTCATTTTGTATCCGTACCATTGTTTTTTCAGTTTTACCGCATCCCGACAGCACTGCCACACCCAGTGCCACGAGCGGCAATAATTTTCTTTTCATATTGTTTTGCAATTAGTAGTAATTATAAGCCGGTTCACAACCGGTTTCCCCGGCTGCCTCCCCTGATGGAAACCGGGCAAGCCCCTGAATACGGTTCGATACCTAAAAGGCGAATGTTTTGTTTTGCTCTTAACTTCCAATAGGGGCGCAAATATCCAGCCGGTTTCATAATGCCGGTCGTTTCACTGCAAGCTGACGCCTTCCCACTGCCGCATCACCTCTTTTATCGAAGCGAAACTCGTCCCAACCGCCTCGCTCAACGCTTCCCCGCCCATCCAGCGCGCATCGACGATCCCCTCCTCGTGTTGCGGCAAAAGGTCGCCATCTCCGTCGTAACGCATCCGCCACCAGTGGCAATTTTTCAATATCCATCCACCACGCAACATGTAGATATGCTGCGTACGGCAAAGATAGCCCCCCTGTTCTACTCCAGCGATCCCGCACTCCTCTTCAACTTCGCGCAACGCGCACATTTCAAGCGTTTCACCAGCTTCGCAATGTCCCTTGGGCAGGTCCCAACGCCCATTCCGGAAAATCATCAATATCTCGCCCCTGTCGTTTTCAACGACACCTCCCGCAGCCTCTGCCCCGGTAAACAAAGCACAAAACATGCGGTACGCCGCTGCAGGATCGGAAGATATTATGTGTAAGTTCTTGCAATTTCCAAGAATTTGCAACACCTTTGTCATATCGGAGGCATCACAGCATAAAATCTCTGTGCCGGTCTCCGCCTGGGCCGGATAATGTTCCGTAAAGGTAATGATTTTATCTTCAAAATAGACGTTAAAAGCCATAGAATATGGATATCCATGAACAGATCGCCATCCGGACCGCCGACCAGATAGCCGAAATACTGTTGCAAATTAATGCAATTAAACTCAAACCTGCAAATCCGTTCACATGGGCGTCGGGATGGCGCTCCCCAATATATTGCGACAACCGCAAAGTGCTTTCCCACCCATGGGCCCGCAAACAGGTGGCCGATGCCCTTACACGGTTAATCGCACATAAATATCCTGATGTGCAGGTCATTGCCGGTGTAGCCACAGGCGCTATAGCCCACGGCGTGCTGGTGGCTGAAACGCTCGTAAAGCCGTTTATCTATGTGCGCTCGGCCCCAAAGGCACACGGGTTGACCAATCAGGTCGAGGGTGAAGCCGAACCGGGGTCGAGGGTCGTCGTGGTGGAAGACCTCATATCTACCGGAGGCAGCAGCTTGGCAGCTGTGGAAGCCCTACGCGCGGCAGGATATAACGTGTTGGGCATGGTGGCTATATTCTCATACGGATTCCCGGTGGCAGAAGAAAATTTCGCCCGCGCAGGAGTCGCCCTCGACACACTGAGCAACTACACCGCTCTGATAAACTACGCAATAAAACACGGATATGTGGGATCGAGCCAACTCGACACCCTGTCGCAGTGGCGCAAAGATCCGGCAAACTGGAATAAATAACCGCGGAATTCTCTTCCCTGCCCTACAGGGCGGACGGAAATGAGCCACATTAAATATTACACAAATGGAACAGTACGAAAGCAGGCAGGTGCAAATACTCCGGCCAGCCGGGATGGTATACAGCCTCCTTTCCGATTTCTCTAACTTCACCCCTATCCTGCAGGATAAAGTAGAGGATTGGACCGCCGACCGCGACTCCTGCTCATTCAAAATAAAAGGGATAACCGCCCGCCTGCGCATAGTGGAACGCGAAGAAGACCGGACAATAAAAATTACCGGCGACGAATCATCCCCGTTCGAATTCTTCTTCTGGATGCAACTCGTGCCCGTAACCCCGGCAGATACACGAATGAGGCTCGTCCTGCACATCAACCTAAACATGATGATGAAAATGATGATCGGAGGAAAAATCCAGGAAGCCCTCGATACAATGGCATCCCAAATCGCCGATACATTCAACAACATCCCAATCCCTAATTAAAATCATAAACTGAAAAATAACTCCATTTAAATATGCTCCAACTGCCGCTTTTTGTAAAAAGCGGCACCAAAAATTTTTAATCCATACTTCGCTCTGAGTTTATAGATGTCATGTTACAGGCCGGAAGCCCCTCAAATTAGCAATACGCAATAGGGCTTCCGGCCTGTAACATGACATCTGCAAATTCGCAGCTGAGTAATGATTGAAGTTTTTTGGGCGACTTTTTTTCAAAAAAGTCGCGGTCGAAGAACATTTATATAAAGTTTTTCAGTTTATGATTTTAATTAGGGATTGGGATATGTTAAGGTTTTTGTTGATTTCGGGATTGTTATTTTGCGGGGTTGTGTTGGGTGGTGGTCCGGTTCGTGTGGGGTTTTACAATGCTGAGAATCTGTTCGACACGGTTCGCAATCCGTTGGCTGACGACGGGGAGTACACTCCCGGCGGTGCGTTGCGTTGGACCGGAGACCGCTACCGTGCGAAGGTTGGAAACATAGCGGCTGTTTTGGACAGTATGTCGCTCGACATGGTCGGGCTGTGCGAGGTTGAGAACGAGCAGGTGGTAAGAGATCTGGTGACGCGTATGGCTACCGACTATAACTATATCCACCGTACTTCATCGGACTTTCGCGGCATCGATGTTGTGTTGCTTTACAAAGGCGATAAGTTTCATGCAGAGTTGTGCCGTTTGATAGACTGGGGTGGGGGGCGTGAGTTTTTACATGTCCGCGGATTATTGTGCGGGGTGGGGGTCAATGTTATTGTGTGTCATCTGCCGTCGCATCTTTCGGGTTCCGGGGCTTACGGGCGGGCTTTCACGGCGTTGATGCATGTGACCGACTCATTGAAGCGCGTAGATCGCGGCCGTCGGATGATTGTCATGGGTGACATGAATGCCGGTCCGCGCGAACGTCAGTTCAGGAAGGCTTTTCCGCGGGGGATGCGCGTGGCTGGTGGTGCCGGAATTCTTTTCAATCCGTTTTATGTATTGGCAGGCCAAGGCTATGGCTCGTATCTTTACCGGGGGCGCTGGGAATTATTGGATCAAATATTGATTGACGGCGATATGCTGGGTGGTGGCGGGTTGCGCTACGACGACTGTGGCGTTTTCATCCGCCGCTGGATGCTGGCTCCCGCTGATAGCCCATGGCATGGCTATCCGCTGCGGACATTTCGCTCGGGGGTATATGAGGGCGGATACAGCGACCACCTGCCCGTATTCGTCACGCTGTCGACAGGAAATTGATCTTCAGTCGTGTAGAAATGCAATTATTTTGCACGAGCGCTGTCTGCGAGGTAAGTAGCTGCATTTGAGTGATAATGAATATTTCGCAATATTTGCATGTTGCGAAATATTTTGCTATATTAGCAGCACGGGAAAACGGATGCGGGAAGTGGATGGGGGCGCGAAATGTATAGCGCTCATTCGAAAATTATACTATAATACATTGAATAATAATTATTATGAAAAATTGTACCTTCGCTCTTGCAGCGTTTTTGGTCGCTGTAACATCTTGTACCAAAGTACCAGATATTTCGCCGCAAACAAGTGAGCCCGGATCTGCCAACGTTACAAAGGGGCAAGGGTCGTTTAGCCGCGAAGCCAGGGGGGCGGCGGCCGCTGAAATTAGGCCGCAAACTTAACAATCCATTCTCTGTAAAAAACATGAGACAGGCCCTTGAATTGGTAAAGGCCGAAACGTCGTCTCCCGCTACCCGTAGCGGGCCGCCGGCTTGGGATTTGCCCGGGGATATGGATTTCAATATATATACTACGGATCTTTACGTTCGTTTTTGCCCGCAGGACAGCCTGCAATACGCCGCGCTTGCCAACGACACCACCCTGACGCTGTTCCCGTTTCCACTCGATTATGAAATCCTGGAGCCGGGGGATTATTTTATTGATTTTCAGGTAAATACTTCGGAGATGTCCCCGATAGGTCATTGGTTTTATACTACGGTCAAACCCGATCATACATTTCCGGCGCCGCTTCAAACCGAGTTGCTCGATTCGCTGTTTATTCCCGAACACAGCGAATATTATTCCGAGATCGAATTACCCGACGCAATAACGGGCAGCGCTCCTGCCGTGAAATCGTCGACAAAACAGATGACCGGCGACTTTGTCAAGATGCTTCTGGTTGCTGCGTTCGAACTGACCGGCAATGCGGAAGAGTTGATGCCTTCGCCGGAACAGGAGCGGGAGATCGAGACCAGGGCGACATATGCAAAGTGTACGCGCAAACAATTTCTGTCGTATTCGTGGACGAGCTGTGATGAATATTACTATCCGGAAGGTTATATCAAAGTCGATACTCCTGCGGGGGAAAAGCCGGTAAAGGGGACCATGGTGCGTTTGTGGCGTTGGTTTTATTATCATAATGAGATCACGAATGCCAATGGTTACTATCGTTCGTCGGTGCGGTTCAACTCCCTCTGGATTGGCAACAGCATAAATTACCATATTATTTTTCGTGGCGAGCGGGGTGGCAACCGCTGGGAACTGAACAAGAGTCTTGCCGGGGCCTTATGCCTGTGGGACCACTGGTACGGCGCAGGTTACCACTCGCCCAACGGCCATTCGATGACGTTTTACACCAACAGTTACTACTGGGGCAAGTGTGTGCTCACAATGCCATTTACGATTATATAGGTATAGCGCAGCAACATGGTCTGGCATTGCCCCCCAATATGCTGGAGATAGCCAACAGGCAGAGCAGCAACCTTACGGCGAGCGCACCTCTTTTCAACCGGTATGTACACGTATATATACCCGCCTATTTCGATCTGATATTGGGGTTGGGACCTTTTGTTACCGCCGATTATCTCATAGGCGGGATGCCGGACCTGATCCTCAGGTACGCCACCGACATGTCGCGTTACAACGATATAGTCTCGACCGTGTGGCACGAGTTGACCCATGCCAGCCAGTACACCCGCATGTGCAACGAGCGTGGGGCGCAGTGGGCGGCTTCGTATTGGCGGGACAATGTGGTTGCGCAGATCTCGGGCGAGGTGCTTAATGGCGGGCCGTACCACACGCAACTGCCCGACGAGGCCGGGCAGATGATCGCGCTGTCCGAGGGGTGGCGTATTACAGGGAGTGGAGGATGGAAGTGGATTATTTGGGATTTACAGTTTCGATATCAGGCAAATATGGAGGGAAATTTCCTCGGAATTATGCTCAATTATTCCATGATCTTAGGTCGCTTGGTTGTAGCTACAACCACCTCGAACGGTCGTTGGCCAACCGCACAATTGCCGGTTTCAAGGCAAAACCCCAGTCGTTTTATCCCCATCTGGCGCTTTATATCGACGATATTGTCGATCCCTACGACGGGGGCTCCACGGGCATCTACTCGCAACCGTCGGCAGGATCGATTGTGACGGAAGTTCACCTGAACGCCACGCAATACGACTATGGATTATCGATACCATCTACCGGGGAGGCATCTGCGGCCCAGGGAGGTTTCGTCTACCGGTGGCAACGTATGGGCGGTAGCGGCGCATGGGAGTATGTGGACGCGGCTACCGCATCGCTTGACCTGGCTGTGCCGGCGCAATACGCCACCCGCTTCCGCCGCCATGCCACAAATCCGGCGGGCGTGGCCATATCCAACGAATGCACCGTCTACAACCATGCTTTCATGTCCGGGCAATATCCCGGCAGCAGCTTCGGGGCGCCAATGGCGGCAGGGGCCTGCGATAGTGATTTCATTTTCAGGGCATTGGCAGACACCCGCAACAATCACGAAGATATCTGCTACGACGAGGCCCATGAAATGTGGATCGAGTTTACGCTTCAACACGAAATGGACGTCGAGATCACGGTCCACAGCCCGCATGTGTCGCAGATCAACATTGCGATAGCTGATTACGATTGCGAGGCCTCTGAATTCCATAGGGGCCATTCCAGGCTTGTTTACGACGGAGTGTTGTCGGATTACGACACTGCAACATCCATTTTCTCCGGCATCGAAGAACAGATTTTTCCTCAGGTCACTTTGCTCCCTCTGCCGGCGGGCCGCTACCGCATTATGCTCGAAGGCCCGAAAAGCTCCAATGCCGGCCAGCGAAACGGCTACATCTACGCCGTGGTCACTGGCCGAAGGGTCTGATTGAGAAATGATTAAATATTGAAAATTATGGGGAAAATTGTATTATTAATGCTAATTGTCATATTATTTGCCCATTGCGATCCGGTGCAGTATGAGCATGAATTAAAAGTGTATATACAAAATGGCACGAATAAGGATATAGTTTTGAATATAACCACCCAAAAAGGCGTGAGCCATGTTAAAACCGGGACTATTCTATATGTCGACGAATTTGATATTAAAGATTCGGCAACATTTAAAACTGAGTTCATTTACGCACATCCTGAAATGATATATATTATAGATGCATATCTTTTTAATTTATCTGATACAACATATACTCATTGGGATAATATCCAGTTAGGCAATATCTATAGAGGATGGTATGAACAAGAGGGAATTAATAGCACATGCTGGCTTATAGAGCAGGACGAAATGCCTAATGGAGATCAGCATGACAATTATTCATTGACAGTCAGCGACGCCTTGCTCTATGTTATGGAAAAGGATTACTCTATGCTGGAGCGTTTTCCGGAGTATTACAGGAAATGATTCGCCTGCTTTTCTCCGGCATCGAAGAGGCTGTTTTCCCGCAGGTCGCCCTGCTTCCTCTGCCGGCGGGGCCGCACAATTGCAACCCGATGCGCCCCGGGATTTATAACAATCCTGCCTCATACAACAGGATCAGTTGCTCGATCACCCGGTCTTCGCCTTTGGGGTCATACTCCGTTTTCAGGTTGGCAGTGAACAGCCGTGCCACCCCCTGCCACATGAAAGCCGAAAAACTACCTTTGAATTGCTTTATCAACTCGTAAGTCGTGTGGTCGGTTTCGCGGTCTATCAACTTTATCAATATCTTCCCCTGGGCATAGGTCATTTTCTTCAAAACGGGCGTATACTCCTGCTTGAGCTCTTTCTCCATCCGTTTTATATATTCGTTCTGGGCTTTGCGGCTGTGGATATGTGCCATGTCGGTTTCGGCCTGGGCAAGTTTCTGGCGCGCTAATTTAGCTATTGGGTATACTTTCTTGAGGTTGTAGATCAACCGCTCGTAGCGGCGCAGGTCGGCCGGCCGCCTGAAGCAATACACCGGCCACATGTCCACCACTCCTATCGGTTCGCGGCCCGATTCGTCGAGATAAGTGCCGTAATAGCCCGGCCCTCCGGGACCGCGACCTGTGACTGCATCCCGGGGACCACCGTATGTCGACGGCAAAGATTGCTGCCCCCGTAACGGGGCAACGAACAAAAGAGCCGTGGCGATCAAAAACAGATTGCGCAACATGGAAACATCTATTATCTTTGCAAAGGTAAACCGCTCGTAAGAATAAAATATCGACCACCTCTTGCGAGCGCCGGGTTTACTCGACAAATGTGATAAAAAGTGCCGCCCGGCACTCGGAAGTTTAACTTCGCCAGAACAAAGGTAGAAAAATAATGCCCGATATACAAAGCCTCTATATAGAACGCAGCCCGTGCGGAAATTGTTACAGGTGCGTACGGGAATGTGAGGTAAAAGCCATCTCGACATCGCCTGCGGGCCCTGAAATTGTCACGGAACGTTGTGTCGCGTGCGGCGATTGCCTTTCCATGTGCAGATATGGCTATGTGCGCATGCGCGACGATGTGCACCTGGCCCGCCGGTTCATAAAAAACCATACGATAAAGGTGGCTTCGGTCGCACCCGACTGGATGGTCGAATTCGAAGGCATAGGACCCAGCCGTTTCGTCGAGGCGATGAAGTTGTTGGGATTTACCCATGTTTCGGAGAGCTCGCTGGGCGCCGAGGCGACGATGAAGCAGGAGAAAGGTGTAAGCGTGGCCCGGGGCGGACTCAATATTTCACCGCGATGCCCGGTTGTGGCAGACTATATCGCCAGATATAAGCCGCGGCTGGCGTCGTCGCTGTTACCTGTGCCCAAACCCTACGAAGCTCATGCGCAGATGATAAGGAGTTGGTGGGGGCATGAGGCGCATATAATCCATTTTTCGTCGTGCATAGCTCTGAAACGCGAAACTGAAAGGGGTGATTCCCATGTGGAATTGGCGTTGACGTTCAGGGAACTGCGCGATTGGATGCATAATGAGGGAGTGGACTTTGATAAAATTTCGGGGAACGACAGTTATCAGTTCGAGCCTTTTGTCGCCCGGCATGGCGTTATGTATCCGTTGGAGGGCCACGGCATCGATCCGGCAACAGAAATTACGGTTGTCGCAGGGTCGGGAATGGCCGGGGTGGTTTCGCTGTTGGATATCCCGCAGACCGGTAACCAGGGCACTGTATATTTAGACCTTATGGCATGCCATGGCGGGTGTCTTGGGTCCAACGGGCGCGGGTCGCGCAGAGGCGGGTCGCTCGTCGCGGGGCATGTGTCGATTGCCGGTGTTGCGGCGCGGCGGTTGAAGATCGACGAATCGTATACGCTTCCTGCAGTAAAATATCGCGAGATTACGCCACCGCCCGAGATAAACAGTTTTGTCGCCGAAAGCGAAACCCTTAAGGCGCTCGCCTCGCTCGGCCTTTCGGACGAGTCGCAACAGATAGATTGCAACGCCTGCGGATATGTCACATGTCGCCGTTTTGCCAAGGCTCTGAGCAAGGGCGCGGTCACAAGGGAGATGTGCATACACTATGTCCAGTCGGAGATGAGTGCTAAATTCACTACGCTGTTGGGAAAATTGTCGGCCGGGATAGCTGTAGTCGACAGCAATGGCAACATAGTGGAGGCCAATCGTATGCTGGCTACGATGCTCGGCTCCAGGGCGACACAGTTGTCTGACTCCAATCCTGGCATGAAGGGAGTGGCGGCGTCGGAGGTGATGCCTTTCGCCAAGCTGATCGGGTCGGTACTCGAAAACGGGAACGAGAGTGTGGTACGGGATGTGCAGGTACGCGAAAGGATACTTACCGTGTCGATACATTCGGTTCAGAAGCATAAAACTGCGTTGGTGATCTGCCGCAACATGCACTTTTCGCAGGTGCGCAACGAAGAGATCGTCCGGCGTACGCAGAAGGTGATCGACGAAAATCTGGAGACGGTCCAGAAAATAGCCCACCTGCTTGGAGAGAACGCTTCGCGCACGGAGGCCATACTTAATTCGATACTCGATGCTCAAACCCCTGAGAATGGATAGCGAGGAAAAATTGTTTATCGAGGTCGAGTTCCTGCGTCTGGGAGCCAGGGGTGAACGTGTGGCGTCGACGGGCTACCTGCGTCGCCGGGCAGGGATGCGCGAGATAGCGGTGCTGGCCTCGGGCCCTGGTCGCGGGGTGAAGGCCGAAGTCGTTGCGGGGATTGCCGGGTCGATGGCCATAAGTTATGCTCTCGCCGACGATGATTTGCTGCGTGGGGCCGGGACGATCATACGCACGTTTGACAATGGAGACGACCGTGGCGGTGTGGCATTTACGATCATGGAATTACACCATGCCCGTGAGGCAAGAATAGTGGAGTATGCCCATCCGGGCTGCATCAGACTTCACGGGAGCCAGCCGGTTGGACTCGAACGCGAAGAGGCGCAGGGTGCGGTGCCTGGTGTTTTCACGAGCGAATTCACAGTCCGCCACGAAGACCGGCTGGTGCTGGTCAACGGTGGAGTTACGGAAGCGGGTAGGGGGACCAGGCGTTTGCCTGGCGGATGGGGCGTGGAGGGGGTTGCGAAGTATTGTTCGGAACTTATAGCTGCCAAACCCTCGATTTCGGCCCGCGAGATGAGTTACCGCGTGGTGTCGAGGGCCGAATTGAACGACCTGTTCGCACCGAAGAACGAACTGGCATGCGTTACGGTCTATTTCCGTCATCCGCGCAGGATCATGGTCTGTTCGGGCCCTCCGTTCAAGGAAAGTAAAGATGTGATCCTGGCCGATATGGTAGATAAATACCGGGGAACCAAGCTGATATGCGGTGGAACCACGGCCCGGATACTGTCGAGGGAGTTGAAGCGGGATATAGTGGTAGACCTGAAACGCGATCCGGCCGGTTTGCCCCCCACATCGAAGATGGATGGGGTCGACCTGATTACCGAAGGAGTGCTGACGTTGAATAAGGTCAAGCGGTTGCTGGAGGTGCACAACGGAGGCGAGATAGCTCAGAGAGGTACCGACGGGGTGGTTGCGAAGATGTTGCTGGGACACGATATTGTTGAATTTGTAGTGGGTACGAGGATCAATCCGATACACCAGGATCCGACACTGCCGGTGGAACTGGAGTTGAGACGCAACCTGATCAAGGATCTGGCGCGATTGCTGGAAACGAAATATATGAAAGAGGTCAAAATACAATATATATAGACGCGCATGGAAAAATTGTTGGTAAAAATCTGCACCGGCACATTGTGTTATGTCATGGGAGGAGCCGAATTGCAACTTCTCGACGAATACCTGCCCTCCGATCTGTCGGAGCGTGTGGATATTATCGGGACACCGTGTCTCGACTGCTGTACGAGTGGCGAGGGTAGCAACGCCCCGTATGTCGAAGTGGGCGGTAAGATAGTGCCGGAAGCCTCGCTGGGTAAGCTGGTTGATATAATCAGGGAAGAATTAAAGGGTTAGGACGATGGCTGTAAATCAGGCTGTACTGATGCGGCGCGAGTTGTTGACGCACATTGCAAAGCTTTATAACAACGGCGAACTCGAATTGAAGATCGACCGCATGCCGCTGGAACTCCGGCCCAAGGGGGCTGAGGCATCGCGTTGTTGCCTCTATAAGGACCGGGCTATGCTGCGCTATAAATTGATGGCGTTGCTGGGATTCAACATCCGTGACGAGGAGGACGAACTCACCCCGTTGAGCGAGTATGTGAAACGGGCGTGGGAGCGGACCGAAATACCCGAGGAACCCCTTACTGTGGTCGATGAGGTTTGCAGCGCCTGTGTTAGAGTTAATTACGTGGTCACCAATATGTGCCGCGGTTGTATGGCACGTCCGTGCGCTTCGAACTGCAACAAGGACGCTATACGTTTCGAAGGAGGACAGGCCCATATCGACCATCAGAAATGTGTCAACTGTGGCTTGTGTATGAAGAGTTGCCCGTTCCATGCCATCATCTATATCCCTGTGCCGTGTGAGGAGTCGTGCCCTGTGGGAGCGATCACGAAACGCGCCGACGGGACGGAGCAGATCGACTACGCGAAATGTATCTACTGCGGCCGTTGCATTTCGTCGTGCCCGTTTGGGGCGGTGATGGAGAAGTCACACATCATGGATGTGTTCAGGGCGTGGCGCGAGGGCCGGAAAACGGTGGCGATGGTGGCTCCGGCCATAGCGGGGCAATTCAAAGCGCCGCTGAGCCGTATCCTCGGGGCATTCCGGGAGTTGGGATTCGACGAGGTGATCGAGGTGGCGCGCGGGGCCGATGTGACTACGGCCAGCGAAGCCCGTGAGTTCATGCACAAGATGGGGGAGGGACAGGCGTTTATGACCACGTCGTGCTGCCCGTCGTATATAGCCACCGTCGACAAGCATTTGCCGGAGATAAAACCGTTTGTGTCGGACACAGGTACCCCGATGCACTACACGGCTAAAATAGCCCGTCACAGGTTTCCCGACGCCGTGCTGGTGTTCGTGGGGCCATGTCTTGCCAAGCGGCACGAGGCTTTCGTCGATCCTAATGCCGACCTGATGCTCAGTTTCGAGGAGGCCGGGGCGATGTTCATAGCCAAGGGTATCGACGTGGGTAAAAGCGGAGAGGCGGCGGTCGACCCGAAGATCAATTCGACGAGCAGGGGTTATCCCATATCGTCCGGAGTAATGGGTGCGGTACGTGACAAGATCGGCGGCAGCTATGAGATACGCCCGGTTCTGGTCAACGGCATCACGCGCGAAAGTATCAAGGAACTGCGAGGATTTGCCAAATCGTGCCCCGGCAATATGGTCGAGGTGATGGCCTGCGAGGGGGGATGCGTCGGCGGAGGCAACGTTGTGGCCAACCCGAAAATAGCGGCGCGGCAGATAAACGAAGTGGTCAATACTAAATATTAATAAAATATGCCCCCCCAGTGCCGGGTTGGGCAAACTCAAAAGAATATAATATGTTCAGAAGCGTAAATATCAGCGAAAAGATACACTGGCTGGGTGTCAACGACCGCCGCAAGCATTTGTTCGAGAACCTGTGGCCATTGCCCGATGGAGTTTCGTATAATTCATACCTGATCGCCGATGAGAAGACGGCGATGATCGACACGCTCGAAATGGGCAGCGACAGCGCATTTGTGGAACGCGTAGAGCGCCTGCTCGACGGACGTTCGCTCGATTATCTTATTATAAATCACATGGAGCTCGATCATGCAGGCGAGATAGAGTGTGTGGTGAGGCGCTACCCGGATGTGAGGATTATCGGCAATGCCAAGACTTTCGGTGTTCTGCGGAGTTACTTCGAGGGAGCCTGCAATAATCTTCAGGAAGTTGCCGACGGCGAAGAACTTAACCTGGGGCATCACAAGTTGAGATTCGTCTACACACCGTGGGTCCACTGGCCGGAGACTATGATGACTTACGACCTTACTGAGCAGGTGTTGTTTTCGGGCGATGCGTTCGGTACGTTCGGCACCATCGATAGCGGAGTGATCGACACGGGCCTTAATTTTGCGTTCTACGAAGAGGAGATGCGACGCTACTACTCTAATATAGTGGGCAAGTACAGTAACATGGTGCAGAAGGCGTTGGCGAAACTTGCCGGGGTGCCGGTAAAGACGATATGTTCCCTGCATGGTCCGGTATGGCGTGAGAATGTTGCGCGTGTAGTGGGGCTTTACGACAAGTGGAGCCGCCAGGAGGGTGACGACGGAGTAGTGGTGGTTTACGGGTCGATGTACGGCAACACGGCGCGTATGGCCGACCACATAGCCCAGAGCATTGCCGAGGGAGGTGTGCGGGAGGTCAAAGTCCATGATGTGTCGAAGACCCACATTTCGTACCTTATCAATGATATATGGAAGTATCGCGGTGTGGTTTTGGGCAGCTGCGCCTACAATGGCAATATGTTCCCGGCGATGGAGACCCTGTGCCGCGAGTTGTCGCACTACAACGTCAAAAATAAGGTGCTTGGCGTCTTTGGTTCTTACAGTTGGAACGGTGGCGGGGTTCGCTCTCTGCTCGAATTTGCCAAAGATTCGGGATGGGAACTGATTGATCCGGCGGCAGAGATACAGGGTCGCGTGACGGCCGACAAGCTTGATAGTTGCGGGGAGTTGGGCAAGGCGATGTCTGAAGCCATCTTATCGCGTTAGGGGTATGCTGGAGGTTGGATTGGAACATGCTTCGTGCGTGGTAGCCGGAGAAGGCAATACGGCCCGGCAGATGGGTTCGGGCGATCTGGATGTATTTGCCACTCCTGCGATGGTTGCCCTGATGGAGAATGCTGCGATGCTGGCCGTGGCCGGTTCGTTGCCCGAAGGATCGACTACGGTGGGGTGCGAGGTGAGTGTTTCGCATACGCGGGCTTCTAAGAGGGGTGCTAAGATCACCGCTACAGCGCGGCTGGTATCGGTCGAAGGCCGCAGGCTAACCTACGAACTGGCGGCCTGTGACGAGCACGGGCCGGTGGGAGGTGGGCTCCATGTGAGGATGATCGTCGACGCGGCGAAATTTATTGGTAAACTGCTGTAGACGGTTTCCCGGGATCGCACGATATGTGGTGCGGTCTGGCTGTGGGCGATGGCTTGTTTAATGGAGAAGTTTTTCAATTTGTAAAATTACACGATTATGTTTTCAGGAATTGTAGAGGCGATGGCCAGGGTGGAGAAGATAGAAGAGGATCAACAGAACCGGCATTTCACGTTGCGTTGTCCGTTTGTGGATGAGTTGAAGATAGACCAGAGCGTAGCCCATAACGGGGTTTGCCTGACGGTGGTCGATATTTGCGACGGGTTGTATAGGGTGACGGCCATAAAGGAGACATTGTTGAAATCGAATCTCGGGGAGCTTCGCGAGGGTGACCTGGTGAATGTGGAACGCAGCATGCGTCCCGATGCGTTACTCGACGGGCACATAGTGCAGGGCCATGTCGACCAGACGGCGCTTTGCCAAAGCGTGACGGAGGCCGACGGCAGTTGGTATTTCGCGTTCAACTATATTCCGGCCGGCGACAATACCACGGTCGAGAAAGGCTCTGTGGCTGTCAACGGGGTGAGCCTGACGGTGGTCGACTCGCAGGAGGGTTCGTTTAAAGTGGCTATCATTCCATATACCTACGAACATACCAATTTTTGCCGGATACGTCCCGGCGATACGGTAAATATTGAATTCGACATCGTGGGCAAATACATAGCTCGGCTGATGAAGAACTATATCAAGGCGTAAGGGTACCCCGCAGTCGGGATTTTACCGGGTATACTCCGGATATGACGGGAACTGTGGTCTTAAACCGATATAAAACATAAAGGTTTTGAAAAAGTTCAAGGTCAAAAGCATCTACGCCGCTTCGTTGTGGATCACACTTGCGGTGCTGGTTATGTCGGCAGTGTGTATGTTGTTGCTGGGCGTGAAGTGGTATTGGGCCTGTGCCGTGGTGTTGGCATTGTCGGGTTTGGTGCTGGCCGTATCGCAATTCATCATACGTAAATATGTGATATACCGTCTTAAACCGGTATATCAGATCGTGCTTTCGAAAAATATCCGCACAAGCGACCTTGAGCGCGAGTTCGCCCACGGGCGCAGCCATGAAGAGAAGATGGGCCGCGAGTTGGTGGGCCGTGTCGAAAAGAACCGTGACGAGATAAAACGTCTCAAGGATAATGAAAAATACCGCAAGGAGTTTATCGGCAACGTATCGCACGAGATAAAAACCCCTATTTTCAATATCCAGGGATACATACTTACATTGCTCGACGGAGCCCTCGAAGACCGGAATATAAACCGTAAATACCTCGAACGCGCTGAAAAGAGCATCGACCGCCTGATCAACATCGTCAACGACCTCGACGAAATATCGAAGCTCGAATCGGGAGTGTTGAACCTTAAATTCGAAGATTTCGATATCGTGTCGTGGTGCCGCGAGATTGTCGAAACGCTCGAAATGGAGGCGGGCCGTAAAAATATTCGCATCCGGATCGACAGCCAGTCCGCATCGCAGGCCGTGGTGGTGAGAGCTGATAAGAAATACATAGGCCAGGTATTTATCAATCTGATTGTCAATTCAATACGTTATGGGGTCGAGGGCGGTACGACCACTGTCGCTTTTATAGATATGTTCGACAAGGTGATGGTCGAGGTTACCGACAATGGAGAGGGCATTGCCGAGGAGGACCTGTCGCGTTTGTTCGAGCGTTTTTTCCGTACCGATAAAAGCCGTTCGCGCGAACAGGGAGGGACTGGCTTGGGTCTGTCGATAGTCAAGCATATTATCGAGGCCCATTCCGAGAGCATTTCGGTGCGGAGCGAATTAGGTGTGGGTTCGACTTTCTCTTTCACGCTGACCAAAGCCGACGTGTAGAAGATGCCTGCAGGGCGGAAGTTGGTGTGACTTGGCCATGAACAGTGGCAGCAAGACGCCTGTAACCTGCGCAAAAGTGCCTTTTGTTCCATGCGTACGGCCTTCCTGCGAAAACATCGTAGGTTGTCTGATTTCCTGAGAAAATTTAAACGGTTTTTGTGTAACGGGATGTTTATCCGTTGCCTGTGGCAGGTTTCATAAATGCTTTTACGACCATAGCCGCGCTGCCCGACAGGTTGACTATGCGGTAAGACCCGGCAGCGGCTGGCACTACGCAGGTTTCGGCATAATGCAACAGACGGCGCATGCCCATGCCCGACGCGCTTTCGATCATCAACCCCTCTCCCGATACAAGGTTCAGCACATGGCAGCGGTCGCAGGTCTGTTCGGTGACGGATGCCCCGGGAACAATATGCAGTCTGTGCACATCGTAGGAGTGGGCTGCGTGAGTGGACAGATGCCACCGTTCCCATCCGGGTCCACTGTCTATGAGCGATGGATGGGATATGTGTTCGCGCGCAACCCGTTCCCCCTTGCGGTCGAAGCAAAGGTTCTCCATGCCACGGTCGATGTTCAACGGCCGGGGCTTGCCGTCGAGGTCGAGCGCCAGCCAGTCGTACATTTTGAATGTAAATATGTAGGGTGTGGTGCTGATCTCCAGAACCAGGTTGCCGCGTCCCGAGCTATGTAGCGTCCCGGGAGGGATCAGGAAAAAATCGTGCTTGTGCGAGGTGTGGGTCTGCACATATTGTTCGAAATCCAAAGGTGTCGAGCAGGACTGACTCTTTTCGAGGGCCCGGCGGAAATCTCCGGGGACTATATTGTCGCGGAAGCCGAGGTAAACCACCGCTCCGTCGACGCAGTCGGTGATGTAGTACGATTCTTCCTGGGTAAGTACCTCGCCGAAGTTGCGCCGGATATATTCCCGGTGAGGGTGGCATTGCAGAGACAGGTTGCCGCCGTCGAAGTTGTCGAGATAGTCCATGCGGATCGGGAATTCGTCGCCATAGGCTGCGTAACACTCCCGGCCCACGACGTCGCGTCCCCGCCGGTACATCAGCATGTCGAACGAAATTTCAAACAATACGCCGCCACTCTGGAACATGAGACCATTTTCGGGCACTATCAGCTCGAACGACCACGCGTAATTTTCTGCTTCGTGATTCAGCCCCGCGATACGCTCTTTCATCCACTGTCCTCCCCACGCTCCCGGCTCAAACCACGGGCGCACGCGGAATACCCCGCGGGCCAACGCATCCAACCCGTCGCGCAGGTCGTCGCCCCGGCACCAGGCAATGTTATCGCTGTGCTGGTCGTCGACAAATATGTCTACCCGGTCGACGAGCCCCTTTTTATGACGGTTCAGGACTACCCAATCGACAAAGTAGAACCGTTTATACATCTTTTTCGGGTCATCGGGAGCCAGCGCTCCGAGATTGGCGATGCCGCCAGCCCGCGACCGGAATTGCAGCTCGTTCTTCGGAAGATCGATGTATACCAGCAGTGCGTCGTCCCATGAGAACAGTGCCGCCCCCGTTCCGATCACGATACTCATGTCCGCCCCGGGGTCGGGCCTGGTAAGCGACAAGGCCTCGGTATCAAAAAAATCACTGATCGTGATGTTGGCGCGGGTGCCGAATAATGGATCGTCGCCCCCGAGAAAAGGCTCTGTCAGGTGGTCTATCTCATCTTCCGGTTTCAAGGCGGCGGAGACATCGCTCCATAGAGCTAAAATGCCGCGCCGGAGCAGCGCTTCATTCAAGCCTTTCTTGAAACGGTCGAACCGTACGCCGGCATACCCATCGACGACGACGTGCCTGTGCCTGGCCATAGCCTCCGCCAGCGAGTCGTAGTCGAGACGGATCGTTCCCGGCGCAAGATCATGTGCAGGATATATGTCATAACTATCGCCATTGTTTTCGGATTTTATCACTGGAGCTTCGAATTGCGTGGTTTTCCTCAGCTTATCCACAGGCATCGACCCGTTGCAAAACAACGAAGCCGCACCAACCATCGCTGCCGAATCCCTCAATGAGGAGATACGTACCTCAACGGTGTGTGCGGCGCTGCTGAGGACACTACGCATCGACCTGCCGAAATGGGGATAAGCCAATGATATGTTGCCGCCCAGCACGACTGTCGAACAATCGAAATGTTCGCACAATTGAATTATGAGTCGGGCCAGCCTGCAGCCATATTCCTCGAATATCGGGGAGACGGCCAAATCATGTTCCGCAATTTCGGCCAACTCTCTGACCCCGTTTGCGTCCCGTCCCGTAATTTCGCTGTAACGTCGTAAAAACCAGCGTGCCGAGAACTCTTCGTCGACGGTTGATCCTTCGAACGGCAGGCAATAAACCCATCCGTTTTCGGGTGTGCGCGATGCGTCGGTTACCACCTGCCCGTTTTCTATGAAACACGATCCGACTCCCGAGCCGAGCGTAAGGCAGATCACCCTGCCGGTGCCGCGTGCCGCTCCTGCGTGCCATTCCCCAAGGGCGAAAGCCGTGGCGTCGTTCACGAATTTCAACGGCAAATCGTGTCTGACCATAAATCCAGGCAGCGAAGCCGCCACGTCGACGCCGAACATCCGCTCGAATTTATCTACGCCTCGTATATGACTGATCCCATGCACATAATCGAACGGACCGGGAATGGCCAATCCGACTCCTGCCACATCCTTGCCCGATATCTCAATCGACTGGTCTATAGCAACAGCCCACTCGCTCAACAAATTCGAAGCCGGTGCATGACAGTTTGCGGAGACTGTGACAACGCTACCGTCTACAATATTTCCCGAGGAAATATCTATGACGCCGGCACTCACATGACTGCCGCCTATATCGACTCCAACTGCAAATAGTGGCATGAAATATCGAATATATGTTTATACAAATATGAACATGCAAAGATGTATGTTTAATTCGAATATTCCAAATTTTTCATATTTTTAATTGGAAATAAAACGTCTGTCGATGGTCGTTGATTTCTCCCGGTGTGTTTTGGAGATGCAACAAGGGAGTGAAGGTGTCGGTATGCCCTGGGCGGCATGGTGCGGCCGTGTTACAAAGCTACTTCTGCCATGGAGTGTTAACGCACCATAAATAATTATCCGCATGCTATTCCATACCGGTGCGTATTGCGGATCTGCTAAGAAACTGTTTTGAATTTATTAATCTTGTTCTTTTCCACCTCATTTTTAAACAGTTTCTAAACAGGGGCCGCTATTCGCCTCATCCCCACCGCGATAGATCGCCGGCAAAACGATAAAAATAATCTCGTTAACAAATCCAAACAGCTTCTTAGATATGTTTGCCATAATCAATGAGGACGGATTTATAAAAATGATGCTGGCGACGGCAGGATAGCATAAAGTCCGTCCGGGCTTCAGAATCTGAATCTCATATGGAAAATAGTCGAGAGTTATTTTCCATAGGAAACTTAGACAGACTCTTAGGTTCGGACGGACTTTCCCCGGGAAGAAGGCTGGCCTCCCGTGATCTATGGTGCCGATCGTAAACCGGTCGCTATTGTATAGCAGCACCCCAGTTTATCGGGATATTGCGAAATTCGAGCAATCCGCGGGTCTTGGCATTGAAACTGAACGACAACTTGATGACTTCGAACATTTTGAGTTCTGTAGGGACATTGTAGAACGAGTTCTTGGCATCGAGAGTCACTTCTACCCACGTGCCTTTGGCTACGCCGACACTTTCACCCGCCGACGAATAAGGCTTATAATTTTTACCGTCTGCAGCGAATGCCAGGCTTTCGCCATTTCCCGACGTCGAGCCTCCGAAGGTAGCGCCGGTTTCGTTGATGTAGCTTTTGACTTTGAATGTCAACGACACCCTGCCATCGGACGGGTTGCCCTGGCACGAAACGAATTCAACGGCAAAGTCTCCCGACAATGGGTTGACGATAAATGGCTCGTTGGTTACATTCAGACCTGTAGAAACCTCGACAGCCTTGCCGAGCAACGACCCGAATTTGGATTTTTTCTTCTCTTTAGGCTGGTCTTTTTGTACAGTTACGGAATCTTCTTCCACTTTGGCGGTGTCGGTCTGGGCTACGGCGGCCGACGGTAAAAATAAAAAAGAGAACAAAACCCAGCAGGCGAGATTAAGGAAAGTTGTTTTCATAACGCAGGGATAGTTAATCGGTTAGTATTCGAAACGCATACTGCAAAAATATCCAGCACCGGGGCAAAGAGCGGTGGCAATCGCTCAAAAATATGGGTCAATTCAACAAAATATGGGTTGCCACTCCCATTATTCTCTCGAGTTACGTGATCTCAGGGTATGGTTGCGGTACGAAGCCGGAGTATGGCCGGTGATTTTATGGAACGAGCGCCTGAAGGTCGAAATGGAACCGAATCCGCACTGCTCGGCAATATCTTCCATATTTACTGAATTATTCGAGACATCCTCCAGCAATGAGCACGCCATTGATACGCGGCGATTGTTGACGTAGTCGTAAAACGTCGTTTTGAGTTCCCTGTTTAGGTATGCCGACAGGTAGGTCCTGTTGGTTCCTATGGCGGCAGCCATATCGGTTATCGACAAAGTAGGGTTGCGGTAGATATGTTCATGGTCCATGCAATACGACAGTTTTTCATGGAAAGGAAACATTTCATAGTACTCTTTGCCTGTTTCCGAGCCTAGTCCGTCATCGTCCTCTTTTCTGAACGGGTTAAGCAAGTCGGGTACCTCGACCACGATATGTCGTTTGGTATAATGGTATATGAACATCCAGACGGCTATCGTGGTCAGGAAATAAAGCGTATCCACAAGCCAGACGTCCTCCCATAGTGCGATGTTATACACAAACAGCATCATAAACAGCGGCAGTATGATCCATCGCAGCCACCGCAGGTTGTTGTGTTCGATAAAAGAGAAGTTCCTTTTTATGTAGTTGTCGTATCGCGACGTGGAGAGGAACACCGCTATCACCATGCCTGCCCCCAGTATGTTGCATAGCACTATAGAGGCATAAAACATCTCCCGGGAAGGAAACAGCAGATACAAAACGAACAGCACTACCGACGGCATCATAACCGCCGCGGTCCTGCGCGGAGAAGCCCACCGTGGTTGTATGAGTTCGAAAACGAATATTACCGTAAGCGGGACTATCCACGTGAAAAACAGCATTGTGGCATTCGACAGGTAGGCATTTTCCCAAAGATCGAAAGCGTGGAACATCTGGCCCGACAACTCCACGGCAGCAAAGAAAACCATCTCCGCAAAAAGAAACCGCATCAGGGCGCTGTGTCTGATCTGTCCGGCTATCGATATGCTGCCAAACAGAAAAAACATGAACGCCATGCCGCGGCAAAAATGAGCTATGATCTCAAAAGATGGCAAGGTTCCGGAAAATCTAAATTCTACAAAACTACAGCCGCGTTAAGTAACCTCAAACAATTAATGGTCTATTTTATTCGGTCTTTTTCGGGCATCTTTTCCAGCGTCACTGCTCGATTTGCCACCGGCAAACCTGCGCTTGCCGCCGAAAAATATGCTCCGGAAAAGCCTCGAAAAAACATACCATTAATTATTATCGATCACTTAAAAGCGGTGATAATTTGTAAAATTACACAAAATTTCCGGATGTCGCATCGGTGCGGCCGCCAAACAGCCAGGAGCCTGTCCTGGTTTCCTCAGGGAAACACATCGCAGGCCCCGGGGAATACGATTCATAAAACGAGTCGTAACCCCGGGGCCTATGCCGTGCAATCCTGTCGCTACAATCTATTGCCTTAATATCATCCAGCTCATATACTGGCGGTCGTCGTAGTTCGACAACCACAACCCGACCCCGATATCGTCCCGTACGATCCTTTCTGCGGTGAAATCACGCAATACATCACCCGCCTTATCGAAATCGGCAGGATCTGAATACCTGAAAAACTTCGTCGGAAAATCGACCCAATACCCGTTGCTGGCCGACGGCCAGGGGATATATCCGCCATCCTTGAATTCAAAATCTTCCAGCGAGGGAATGGCATCACGTAAGCGGACCAAAAATTCGTCGTAAAGATGGCTGTTGGTAGTATTCGTGCCGCCGATAAAAGCAAAAACATTGTCAGGGCGGCGATGGTAAAGGCTGTAACCGAAATCTGTGAAGGAGCCCTTGTCCGGAACAAGTTTCACAGCATCACGCAAAACCGATACATTGTATCTATTCTCCTTCGTGCCGCTTTTGATAACGATGTGCTCCGTCGTTTCGGGCAGGTCGACTATTGCCGTCGCAGGTCCTGTGGCGGGCAGCATCCCCACGAGTAATACATCGCCCAGGTTTATCGTCATCGTAGCACCCTCCGACGAGACGGCCATATCTATTTTATTGCCGGAATAGGCATAGATTTCAGAAGTGCGTATGTCCAGATAAAGCCCCGGCTTGCCATTTTTGGCATAAGGATATTGATCGTGCGAATAGGTTTCTTGCACACTTAACGCAAACGACCCGGGATACGAAGAACTATTGACTGGAACTTCGGCCCGTTCGGCCGGCGTAGTTTCGTCGTTGCCACTGCATCCGGTCAACAGCAACGATGCGACTGTTGCAAAGTAAAATATCCGTTTCATGATAAGGTTGATTTATTACAATAGATGCGACAACGCCATGGTTAGTTGCATGCCGTGATAAATTTGTAAATACACCCTGGCTTACGGGGAGGAGGTACGTTTTCCGCGCAACATGGCATCAATGCGGTTTGGTCGCAGCCTCGATAACGATCTGGGCGGCACGCTCCGAAGGCATCATACCCTCGGGACGGAGCGTGGCGAGCACCTCGCCGGCTTCTCCGATCTGCTTTTGGGCCGCCTCGGGCGAAGTCAGCAACTCCAACGCTCCGGCAGCGATAAGCTCCGGCTTGCAGTACATCAGCACGTACTCCGGGATGATCGGCCGTTGCACAAGGATGTTTATAAGATTAGCATAGCGGGTATTGATAAAATTGCGTACTAGCCAGTTGGTCAGAAAGTTGAATGTATAAACGATCAGGTGCGGGGTCCCGGCCGCGGTCAACTCCAATGAAACCGTTCCTGACACGGCAAGGGCCACACTGCTCGTGCGAAAAGCATTGTACTTGTCCTCTTTCCCGGTGACCACTCGCAACGGCATATCCATCCCCTCGAACTGTTCGCGGACCATATCCGCCACATAGCCCACCGTAGGTACCACGACCACTATTTCGCCATACTTTTCCTTTATTATCTCAAGCGACCTTCGCAATACCGGCGCCAGACGCTTTATCTCTCCGCGCCTGCTACCCGGAAGCGCACACACTACCGTGGCGTCCTGCGGGATATCGTAGCGGGTACGAAAGCCCACAGTGTCGTACTCCACCCCCGACATACGCTCTATGACCGGATGGCCCACAAAATCGCACTTCAAACCATACTTCTCAAAATATTGTCCCTCATTGGGCAACAACATCATAAGGCGGTCGACCAAACGTGCCACGTTCCTGGCACGTCCTTTTTTCCATGCCCACACCTGCGGAGCCACGTAGTGTACAACAGGTATTTTAGTGTTGCGCTTGCGAAGTTTAGTGATCACAGCGCTCGCAAATCCCCAACTGTCGACCGTAACCAGCACATCGGGATTGTGGGCCTCTATATCCTCCACCGTTTGCCTTATGCGCCTGAAAATAACGGGCAACCGTGGTACGACCTCGAAGATGCCCATTACCGCAATATCCGAAATGTCGAACAGGCTTTCGAATCCCAACGACTTCATGCTCTCGCCGCCTAAACCGTAAAACTCCACCCCGGGATCCATCCCCCGCAAAGCACCCATCATGCCCGAAGCCAGTAAATCGCCCGATGGCTCACCGGCAATAATATAGACCTTCATAATAAAATCAGTTTAATACACAATAATAGATCGGTTTCTCTAGACAGTATTCGACCGCGACTTTTTTGAAAAAAAGTCGCCCAAAAAA
Source organism: Rikenellaceae bacterium (assembly GCA_031552535.1). Taxonomy (GTDB): domain Bacteria; phylum Bacteroidota; class Bacteroidia; order Bacteroidales; family Rikenellaceae; genus JAVBMJ01. The sequence continues at coordinate 41,593 of JAVBMJ010000036.1, read as the reverse complement.
CTTCAATCATTACTTTGTTCCGACCTAACCAGGTGTTTGATTATAGGGTGGAAGCCCTCTTGATCATGCAAATATCTAAGGGCTTCCACCCTATAATCAAACACCTGCGAAATCAGAGTAAGGTAAGGATTAAAAGTTTTTGGCGCCGCTTTTTTCAAAAAGCGGCAGTTGGAGGCTGTACAGAGAACCCAATCATTTTCTAGGGTCGATTGCGTTGGTTATCAATGCGGCCAGGTTGAGGTAATGAGCTTTGGTTATCCCTGAGGTTGAGTTCGCCGCCTGCGTTATATCTTTGAGCAGGCCGGTGAGGTGGTTGCGGGCTATGCCCGACGCGTCGGAGGGTGTCGGCATAGGAGACGAGGTTTGTGAACCTCCCCCCTGTTTGTCAAGCATGGTCGATAGCGCTTTAACGTAATAGTTCTGCAGGTTGCGGCGGTAAATATCGACCGGCCTCATGGTTTGTAGCTCCGACCATATATTTTTTTTAAGGTCGGCCAGAAGTTCGTCGGGAGTGTAGGCTTCACGGCCGTTGAAGGCTTCGTCCTTGAGCATTTTATCCATCGTCCGCTTGCTTATTATGCGGTCGATCACATATTGCTGGACGCTTCCGATCCTGGATACGGGATTGACTCCCGCTTTCTCTGTCAGTTCTTTATCTATAAGCCATTTAGGGGTGTTGAACAACTGTCTGCATAAAAACTCGACAGCACGACGCTGTGTCTGTTCAGGGACGAATTCTTCATATTTGCCTTTCTCTTCTACGGTGATATAGTTGTGATACGCCCCTGCGATATTGGTCGTGACATGGCCCATGTAACGACCGTACTGGGCTACCACGTCGGCATACAGGGCGGTAGCCCGGCTGTAACCCTTGTCGGGTTCGCGGGTCCATTCCATGATGCCTGGCATTACCCGTTGAAGGTTTAGGATGCCGTATTCGCTCGCCTTCATCGCATCGTCCCCAAGGTCCTCGCTCTGGTTGCGCGGATCGTCCCGGTCCATCTCGGTCCCGAAACGGTAGCGGTTGTCCGATGCCAGCTTGGCAATTATGCTTTTGTTCGAGAAGTGTACCTCATCTTCAGGGCGTTCGAACTGCGGCAGATAGCGGTACCCCCATTCAATAGACCATTCGTCGTATATGCCTATGCGGGGGAATATCCCCTTTTCGGATACCCCGTCGCCGGGCTGGGCAACGTAGTTAAACCGCGCGTAATCCATTATCGACGGCGTATGCCCGTTGGCTTCCACCCAGGCTTTGTCGCGCAATTTTTCGACCGGCACAGTGGCCGAGGAGCCAAAGTTATGGCGCAGACCCAGGGTGTGCCCCACCTCGTGCGACGAGACGAACCGTATCAGTTGCCCCATCAATTCGTCGTCGAAATGCGGAGTACGCGCACGCGGATCTATGGGGCCAGCCTGCACAGTGTACCAGTTCTGCAACAGTGACATCACATTATGGTACCAGTTTATGTGTGTTTCGAGAATTTCGCCGCTGCGCGGATCGTGGACATGCGGACCGCTGGCATTGGGGATATCCGACGGCTTGTAGACTATGGCCGAGTGGCGGGCATCTTCCAGACTCCACGACGGATCGTCTGCAGGGGCCTCCAGTCCGTATATGGCATTCTTGAAACCGGCCTTCTCGAAAGCCTGTTGCCAGTCGTTGACCCCGGCTATCAGGTATGGCACCCATTTTTTCGGCGTCGCCGGATCGATGTATATCACTATAGGCTTCTTGGGTTCAACAAGTTCTCCCCGCTTATACCGTTCCATGTCTTCGTCCCGGGGTTCGAGCCTCCATCGCGTGATGCGGGCCCTGTATTCTATTCCCTGAGGATTGGAGTCGAAATCGGTGTAGCGGATTGCAAAATATCCCACCCTCGGATCCATAAAGCGCGATCTCATCGGCACCTCGGGTAACAGCAGCATCGAACTGTTGAGTTCATAGGTCAAAGGTGTCGAAGGCGGGGTATTGTAAGTGGCGCTGGCCGACGAGGCGTTGACCGGAGCCGAGCGCGTGAAAGTCTTCACCATACGTATTTCGACATTCAACGGAAAAGCCTTGATCGTGTCTACATAACTCGCCTCCGGGATTATCGACTGGAGGCCGATGTTCTTCCTGGCATAAGTGCCGAAGTTGAATATACCTTTCTCCCCTTTGATGTAATCCCCGATCTCTATCACGACACTACCCTTGCCCGAAACCGAATCGCGGCGAATGGCCTTGACATCGAATGCCGAAACTATCGGTTGCAGGTTGGAGTTGGCCACAGCCTGGTAGAGGCCCAGCGTATCGTTGGATTGTTCGTAGTAGGAGATATTGCGCACAAACACCTTGTTCTGGGGCCCCCGTTCGAAACGCACCGTCTGTTCGTCGACAATGTCGCCCGGATACCCAGTTTTACGTTTTTCCCTGTCTGCCGGAGCCTTGCTTATGCGGCTTACGATCAATATATCGCGCCCCATTATAGAATCCGGGATCTCGAAATAATGCTTGTCCTTTACAAAATGTACCGTGACAAACCCATAACTGCTCTTAGCTCCGCGGGTTATGACTTCAGCGTAGGGCTTCGGGGCTTTATCGTCCGGCTTTTCCGGTTTCGCCTGCGGCTTAGGGGCTTCCTGTTTAACCTCTTTCTTTTTCCACGGCCATCCCTCGTTAGCTTCCGTTGACGACACCGCCAAGACTGCTGCCAGCGCCACGGCATACTTAAACTGCACAAACATATTGCTCCTCCTTTTGAAATTAGAATAAACACAAAACAGGGTACGTCGACGCCCTAAAGGCTGGGCCTAACTTGCCGCACGGCTGGCGTTCACCCTTCGGTTACTGCATTTTCACTGATAAACGGCAGAGTGAAAATGAACCGGCACCCTCCGGTGTAACCGCTATCCAACGTAAGGTCGCCACCCATACGGCGGGCCAGCAACTTACATATCGACAGCCCGAGTCCGAGTCCTTGCGAGAAGTCATCAACCTTGACGAAGCGTTCGAAAACCTCATCACGCTTATCTGCCGGAATCCCTCTGCCGGTATCGGTTATTGTGAAAATAACCAGTTTCCGTTCCTTCTCCAATTCATACGACAAAACGATGCTCCCTTTTTCCGTAGCTTTCGATGCGTTGTGCAGCAGGTTGAACAGGATTTGCGAAACACGCTCCGGATTCGACTCTATCGTCAGCTCCTCGCACGAAGGGTGAAAATCGAGTATAACGTCCTTCTGTACGTAAGGCGCCACATCCCTTATGCTCTCTATGCAACATTTATTAACATCTACAGGTTGCATATTCAGTACTTTGCCCGACTCCAGGTCGGATATGTCGAGCACATCCTCAACCAGTTTGAGCAATTTGCGGTTGCTGTCCTCGATCACCGTGGCAAATTCCCGTAAATCATCACGGTCTTCGGCCATATCTATCAGTATATGCGAAAAACCGATTATCGAGTTGAGCGGAGTGCGTATCTCATGAGTCATGTTGCGTATAAATATACTTTTCATCATACTGGCCCGTTCGGCCTCATCCCGGGCTGCACTGAGCTTTTCTTCCGACTCGATAAGTCTACTGTTCTGCAAAATGAGTTCGCTCTCTGAGTTTTTTAATCGCCGGTTAAGCCGGTGCATGCGATACAGGAAAATGAACACCGCTCCCAGGCACGCAGCCAGGAGTAAAATTATAACCGACACATAGTGCAACTGATTCTCCTTGGCTTTGAGCGCGAGTTCATTCTTCTCCGAATTCAATTTTTCAATACCGAGCAGTGTTGCAAATTCGGTAGAAGCATTATTGTCATTAACCTGGTCGATGGAGTCTTTGGCATTGATATATTTACGAAGGTAGGTCGCAGCATTCCGCATATCGCCTTTGTCATGGAGTATAAGCCCTTTGTTCTTCATGTAGTTTATAGCCATGTAATCTTCGCCCAGTCGCGCCTGTTCCTTCGCTCCGTTGTCGAGCGCCTCCATGGCTTTGTCGTACTGTTTGGTCGTCAGGTAATAAAAATACTGCGAACTGTAAAGCGATTTACGGTTGGAGGCCAGGCTTTTGTCGGTTTCGAAGAGGTGCTCCAACTCCAGAAGACACTGCAGAGCCTTCTGCTGGCTGTTCAATCGGAGGTAATAGCGGATATAATATTGCTTGCAGATAATTTCGTGGCTCACAGATGTGGCATACGACTCAGCCTTATGTAATGCTTCAAGGGCCTTGTCGGGGTTGTTGGTTAAAAGATAATAGTTGGCTATATCTCCATAGGCCAGCGTGATATTGTATTTATCCAGGCCGTATGTCTCTATCAACTCCACCTCTTTTTGCCGGGCCTCGAAAACCTGTTGCTCAAACCCCCTTATTTTATAGATCGACGAGAGGATATTATAGCAACTCGCCAAGCCCTCTTTGTCGTCGTCCTTCTGGGCTTCCTTCAACATCTTATCTGCTTCGTAAAGCGCCGTATTGATCTTCCCCTGCTTTATATAAAATTGTATCAGGCGCTTACCCCACGCGAAGTAATAATACTTCGGCTGTTTTGTGGATCGGGCAAAGTCCTTCACACGGCTCACATGGATCAGTATGCTGTCTTCCTGGCCATGGAAATAGTAATAATCGAGATTTGTACAGAGGGCCACAGCCTGCATGCGCTGATCGCCTTTTTCGCCGGCCATCTTGAACAGCGTATCCGCCATGGCCAATACCACCGGCGATTGCAGGTTCTCCTTGCATCGCTGGTAATATACATACAACGCACTGTCCACTTTATACTCTTCGGCCTCTTTGTTCTGTGCCGCGAGCGGCCAGGCCGACAGAGAGCATACCGCTATAGCGATCAATCGTTTGAAATATGTTTTATGAGATTTCAGCTCCATCCTCCGGTCTCTTTCTGTTTAATATGTAATGCGGTGCAACTGCCTGCCGAACCCGCCCCATTCCAAAGATATGGAGTGTAAAGCACACCTGTCTAAACCGGGAATGTTGTAATTTGCCTCCCCGTAATTGTACCTTACCCTGACCGAAGTGTAATTGTTCTTTTTGCCGACCAACTCGTTTATCATGTCAGGGGTGTTGATCTTAAAGTCGCAATAAACTCCGGCGCCTTTCTTCAGGGCCCATGGCGTGCTGTAGGAAATGCGGTCCCGCTCCTGTTCGCCGTTCGAAAATGTCATCCAGCTTCCTCCTGCGCCTACATAAGGGACGACCCTTATCGTGTTGTTGTCCAGGGCGCAATAGCCGAAGTTAAGCATCATGTTGCCCTCCAGCCATGAAAAATCGGTGGGAATGTCATGGCCTTTTACCGTTACCGGCGTTTTTATTTTGTCGGCACCGTTAATTCCGAGGTATAGTCCCATGTATAGTTTTCGATACATGGCGTCGAATCCCAGCATGGCATTAAAACCCGTGCGGCATAGTTGCGAAAGGTCGGCCGAGGGGATTGAGACGCCCATACCCAATGAGGCGCCGAAACCCCACGGATCGGATTCGAATTTATAGCACACGTGTTTCAAAACGAAAGACCGGTAGGGCGACGAGGGATACTTGTCGAGATATTGCTCCGAATCGCGGGTGATAACCCTGTACAAAGCATATTTGCTATCGTCCATGAGTAACGACGATAGCAACAGCCTCAGAAAATCTTTGTCCGGGGTATCGAGGATAGCGATGTCGAGTTGAGAAATGAGCCGCTGTTTGGATTCGAGGCTGTAATTTTCGAGCATCTCCTCCATCCCGTCCTCACGAGGTATGATGAACCCTTCGGCGCGTTCGGGCAAAGAATCTATCAGCAGGGCTGTCACCAGAATGAGGTCGTAGTCCTCGGTCCAGTACAGCGACAGGAGGTATTCCCGGTTGGAAAATGCGCTATACCTGGTGTTGGCCGTCTTTTCAATAAGCATATCCCTGATCTGCGCCGCTTTCCGCACATCTCCCGCCTGCAGGTTTTCGATAAAAGCCTGACGCCCGTTGGAGATCAGTGTAGGCAGCGACGGCTTCGACATTATTTCATTGATCAGATCGTCATGCTGCGCGTAAGAGGCCGTTACCGCAGTGCAGAATAGCAATGACAAAATGAAGAGTCTCATATAGTCAAAGGATTAGTCGGGGCAAATTATTTAACCTCCCACGTGTCGCCGCTGTTCAGCAAATCGTCCATGCAACGGATGCTTCGGTTGGACCTCACATTTTCGACCTGCAGCAGCACGTTGTCGTCATATGTTTTATCCTGCACGGCACGGATGACACCCAGCGCCACAGGATAATTGGGATAACGCATATTTACAAGCATCATGTGTACCCCGGGGTTTGGTTCGTGGGCGTTATGGGTAAGTATGTCGTCTATCGTGACGCCGCCCTCGCCGATCCTCACCACCATCAGCTTCATCCCGATCTGCACCAATCCTTTGTCGCGGTTCTTGCCGAATACCATCTTTTCTCCGTGGCGCAACACTATCGTATTCTCCTCGCGGCTCTCCTTGTCAGCGGCAAAATCGCCGAACGTTTTATTGTTGAATATCACGCAATTCTGCAGTATCTCCGTTACCGACGTGCCGTCGTGCATCGCCGACGCCACCAGGCATTCCTTGGTCAGGGCCACCTCGGTATCTATCGAGCGTGCGAAAAAAGTGCCTCGGGCTCCCAGCACCAACTCCCCGGGATTGAACGGGTGTTCGATAGTGCCGAACGGCGAAGTCTTCGTCACTTTGCCCAGCTTCGACGTCGGCGAGTACTGCCCTTTGGTCAGGCCGTATATCTCGTTGTTGAACAACATGATATTGATATCTATATTACGCCTGACGGCATGTATGAAATGGTTGCCGCCGATAGCCAGCGAGTCGCCGTCGCCGGTCGGGACCCACACCGTCAGTTTCGGATTGGCCACCTTGACCCCCGTGGCTATAGCCGAAGCGCGGCCATGTATGCCGTGAAAACCATAGGTGTTGATGTAATAGGGAAAGCGCGACGAGCACCCTATTCCCGAAACGAATGTAAAGCGCTCGTGGCGGTATTTACGAGCCATAGCCACCTCGGGCAAAGCCTTTATCACCGACGAAAGTATCGCATGGTCGCCGCAGCCGGGACACCATTTAACTTCCTGGTCGCTCTTGAAATCCTGCGGATCGTATTTGTATTGTTCGTTCATGGCTATTTCTCCAATAAGCGGTTAAACTCATCCTTCAGTTCCGAAACAGTGAACGGAAGGCCCTGCACTTTGTTGTATTGCAAATATTCGAACTCCTGATAGCTCATCCTTAGGTAGTTGGCGAACTGTCCCATATTGAGTTCGCATACAACGATCTTCTTAAATTTCGAGAATATCTCCCTCACGCCGCGCGGCAGAGGATTGATATAGCTGAAATGGCACAACGATATGCTTTTGCCCTCCTGGCGCAGGTCGTTTACCGCTGCCAGCAAATGGCCGTAAGTTCCGCCCCAGCCGACAACGAGAACATCGCCGCGCCCCGTTCCGATGACCTCCTGCTTCGGGACGAAATCCCTGACGCGAGCCACTTTCTCGGCACGTATGGCCACCATCTTCTGATGGTTTTCGGGACTGTGCGAAACAGCCCCTTTCAGGAAATCTTTTTCCAGCCCTCCGACGCGGTGCTCCAATCCGGGCGTGCCGGGCAGCGCCCAGGCGCGGGCCAGGCGGCTCGTGTTGCGTTTATATGGAAAATACCCCCCCTCGGGAACGCTTCGGATTATCGGGGGCGATATCTTCGGATACTTCTTCATCGACGGTATTTTCCATGGTTCGCTGCCGTTGGCTATAAAACCGTCGGAGAGCATCAGCACCGGCGTCATGTGCTCCATCGCTATTTTGCTGCAACGGAACGCGGTATTGAAACAGTTAGACGGCGAATTAGCTGCGATGACAACCATCGGACACTCGCCGTTGCGACCCCAAAGCGCCTGATAGAGGTCGCTCTGCTCGGTCTTGGTGGGAAGACCCGTCGACGGTCCTCCGCGCTGCACATCCACGACCACCAACGGCAACTCGGTCATCACCGCAAGTCCCATGGCTTCCGATTTAAGCGAAAGGCCGGGGCCCGAGGTGGTTGTAACGGCAAAATTTCCGGCAAATGCGGCTCCTATCGCCGTGCATATCCCTGCTATCTCGTCTTCAGCCTGCAAGGTTTTAACCCCCAGGTCTTTGCGCTTGGCCAACTCTTCGAGAATCACCGTTGCGGGCGTTATGGGGTACGATCCGCAGAACAACGGCCTGCCACTCTTTTCCGAAGCGGCGATGAATCCCCACGCCGTGGCCTGGTTGCCGCTGATATTACGGTAGCGTCCCGGGGCGAGGTCGGCGGCGGGTATGTCGAACGTGTTGGCGAACACGTGGGTATTGGCCCCGTAGTTGAAACCGGCTTTGAGGGCCAGCTTGTTGGCCGAAGCCACGAGCGGGTTCTTCTTCGAAAATTTATCTTCTATATAGTTTTCCGTATGTTCTAGAGGGCGGTTGAAGAGATAGTAACACACCCCCAGGGCAAACATGTTTTTACATTTGGTTACGCTCTTCGCATCGAGTCCGAGTTCCGACAGGGCGTCTTTCGTCATCGAGGTCATATTGGGTGCGATGACATTATAATCGTCCAGTCCGAGCTCCCCGATAGGGTCGCCCGTTACGAATCCCGCTTTTTCTATCGCCTTGTCGTTGAACAGGTCGGCGTCGATTATGATCGTCGCTCCTTTCTTCAGCCACCGGGCATTTGCCTTCAGCGCGGCAGGATTCATCGCCACAAGCACATCGCAATAGTCGCCGGGCGTGGTCACCTTGTGGCTGCCGATGTGCACCTGAAAGCCGGAAACTCCCGAAACCGTGCCTTGCGGGGCGCGTATCTCGGCCGGATAGTCCGGAAATGTGGAAATGCTGTTGCCTATAAGGGCCGATGTGTCGGAAAACAGTGTTCCCGTCAATTGCATTCCGTCGCCCGAATCGCCCGAGAAGCGAATGGCCAGATTGTCGAGTTTTATAACCTCAGTTCTCTCCATGACTTTATGTAAGTTTCGATCTGTTCAAAAAACTGCCGAAAGTTACATATTTTATAGAAACAAAAGTCCTGTATCCGAAAATATATTCCGAGTCTGCTCAAATTTCCTGTGGAGAATATTGCACGTCTTTCCGGGTCGCCTTTAGCGTGAAGATCCCGTTAAACGGGACACTGCTATGCTCCTCGATTTTCACGCATAAATCAATTAAGGAATCTGCTGAATCTTTTACATGGGAAAATTAAACAAACCAGGCAATAATATAGGCTATTTATGGAAACCTTTGTGTAAATTTGTACGGTCACTAATCCATCCAGTAATGAAAAACGCAAAGACACTTGCCGCCGCATCGATCATGCTATGCGGTATGATTTTAGCCGGTTGCTGCTCCAATGCCAGGCAGGCCGGGATGATAAAATATCCTGTCCCAGAACGCGAAACCGGCCAAACAGATGTACTTCAATTGCGGTGCACCCCCATCGATACCGTGCGCATAGGATTTATCGGACTCGGTAATCGCGGATGCGGAGCTATCGACCGTTATCTGCAGATCGAAGGTGTAAAGATTGTCGCCCTGTGTGACCTGCTGCCCGAATATGTGGATCGCGCCCAGCAAAAAATAACCGGAGCCGGATTGCCTGCCGCTGCCGGGTATTGTTCCTCGCCCGAAGATTGGCAGAAGGTGTGCCAGCGTGACGACATAGACCTCGTGTATGTGTGTACCGACTGGGTATTGCATACGCCGATAGCTGTTTATGCCATGGAACATGGCAAACATGTAGCCCTGGAAGTCCCGGCGGCACTTACCATCGACGAGTGCTGGCAACTGGTCAACACGGCCGAGAAGACACGCCTGCACTGCATGATGCTCGAGAATGTGTGTTATGACTTTTTTGAAATGGCCTCGCTGAATATGGTGCAGCAAGGCATTCTCGGCGAGATAGTGCACGTCGAAGGGGCTTATATCCACGATCTCGAAGGGCTCATGTTCAGCGACTACTATGTAAACCGCTGGAGGCTGGAATATAATGCCGCGCACACCGGGAATCCATATCCGACTCATGCCATAGGGCCTCTGTGCCAGTTGCTCGACATCCATCGTGGCGACCGTATGGAGTACCTTGTGTCGGTATCCACCGGTCAGTTCAATATGACAGAGGAAGCCACGCAGCGTTACGGGGCCGGATCCCCCGAGGCAGGGAGGGAGTACAAACTCGGCGATATGAACACCACCGTAGTCCGTACCGCCAGAGGCAAGACCATCATGATCCAGCACGACGTATCGAATCCACGTCCCTACAACCGCTTATTTTCGATCACCGGGACTAAAGGGTTCATATGTAAGTATCCTGTCGAAGGCATAGCCCTGGCTCCCGATGCCCATAACTTCCTGCCCGAAGACAAGCGCAAAGAGTTGATGGCAAAATACGAACACCCCATCTCGAAGGAGATAGGCGAAAAGGCCCGCGAGGTGGGCGGACATGGCGGTATGGACTTTATTATGGACTACCGTCTTATATACTGCCTGCGTAACGGGTTGCCGCTCGACCAGGATGTTTACGACGCCGCGGAATGGTCGTCGCTCGTCGAGTTGACCGAGCAGTCTGTGCTTAACGGCGGCATGCCGGTGGAAATACCCGATTTCACACGCGGCGCATGGGATAAAATAAAGGGCTACTCTTTTGCAACTGCGCAATAAAACGTCCGGAGCGCACGACACCTTGGTACATAAAATATAGATATGGATAAACTATTGGAAATCATTTCAAATTTTGCCATCGGGGGAACCCCTTCGCTTATACGTCCGGTGGGCAACGGCCACATCAACGATACTTACGCCGTCATGATGCCCGGTGCCGGGGATGAACCGCAATACATACTACAGCGCATCAATCATCATATCTTCCGTGATGTGGCGTTACTGCAACATAACATAGAGACCGTGACAGCTCATATCCGCCGTAAGTTGGTTGCCATGGGTGTGACGGATCCCGACCTTCGCGTGGCCCGCCTCATCGCGGCGCACGACGGCACGACATTCCACTTCGACGGCGAGAGCTACTGGCGGGTGATGCTTTATGTGCGTGGGACACACACCTGCGAAAGCCTCAGCGAGCCGCGACTGGCTTACGACACAGGGCTGGCTTTCGGCGATTTCCAATCTATGCTCTGTGACCTTCCCGCGGGATCGGTGGGGGAGAGCATCCCCGATTTCCATAACATGGAGTTCCGCCTGGGACAGCTCGACGATGCCATTAAGGAAGATGCGGCGGGAAGGCTCGCCTCGGTCCGCGATATAGCGGACAGATTGTTGGAGAGGGCGGGGGAGATGACCCTCGCTTCACGCCTCCACCGCGAGGGGAAGTTGCCCAAAAGAATAACCCACTGTGATACCAAGGTGAACAACATATTGTTCGACCGCGACAACCGTCCGTCGTGCATCATCGACCTCGATACCACGATGGAGGGTTTTGTGTTGTCGGATTTCGGCGACTTCATCCGCACCGGGGCCAATACCGGCGACGAGGATGACCGCGACCTGGGGCGTGTGGAGGTCGATATGGATATTTTCCGTGCCTTCGCCGAAGGATACATCAAAGGAACGGCATCGTTCCTGACGCCCATCGAGAAGGAGTTGTTGCCTTTCGGGGCAAAAATGCTGACGTATATGCAGGCCGTCCGTTTCTTTACCGACTACCTAAATGGCGACACTTACTATAAGGTCCACTATCCGGAGCACAACCTTGTCCGGACCCGGGCCCAGATGAAGCTGTTGGAAAGCATAGACGCCCACGAAAACGAGATGAACGGGTTTATCTCTTCCATAGTCTGAACCCGCTCTGCCGGCAGGTTGTGAAATACGAATCGGCCACTATCCGGATAGTGATTTACGCCGATAACCGGGAGACTTTACAGAGCGTGCCAACATAAACTGCGACGTTTATGTTGGCACGCTCTGAATTTTCAATAGTTTCTAAATGATGGTTGAACAGCTTCTCAAAATAATTTAGTATCTTTGGCGTGTTTTATTGTGAGTGTAATAACAATAACCATATATCATGAGCCACAACATTAAGTTTACGACAGCCCAGGAAGCTGTAAAGGTCATCAAATCGGGCGATCACATCCACCTGAGCAGTGTTGCCAGCGCCCCCCAGTGCCTTATCAAAGCGATGTGCGCACGCGGGGCGAACAAGGAGTTCGAACATGTGCATATACACCATCTCCACACCGAGGGTCCGGCGCCTTATGCAGCGCCGGAATTCGAGGGTATTTTCCAGCTCGACTCGTTTTTTGTAGGTGGTAACGTACGCAAGGTAACACAGAGCGGATATGCCGATTACATCCCGGTATTTCTGAGCGAAACGCAGAACCTTTACCGTAGCGGAGCCCTGCCCTGCAATGTGGCCATGATCCAGGTTTCGCCTCCCGACAAGCATGGTTACGTGTCGCTGGGAACTTCGGTTGATGCTACATTGGCCGCAGTGGAATGTGCCCAGACTGTTATAGCAGTCGTAAATAAATATGTTCCGCGTTCATTCGGCGATGCCTTGATCCACAGCTCGTTGATAGATTTTTTTGTCGAGGAGGACCATCCGCTCGAAGAGGCTCATTTCACCGCTCCCGACGATATAGAGACCGCCATAGGTAAACATTGTGCGGCCCTTATCGAAGACGGAGCGTGTCTGCAGATGGGTATCGGCGCTATCCCCAACGCCGTATTGGCGCAGTTGGGAGGCCACAAGAACCTTGGTATTCACACCGAGATGTTTGCCGACGGTGTGTTGCCGCTGGTGGAGGCCGGTGTTATCAACGGCATGAACAAGGCTATCGACAAAGGCAAAATGGTGTCGACGTTTTTGATGGGTTCGCAGAAGGTTTACGACTTCATCGACGACAATCCGGGTGTTGCGATGATGGATGTGCGCTACACCAACGACCCGTTCATAATTGCCCGGAACCCGAAAGTCACAGCCATCAATTCGGCCCTGCAGGTCGACCTCACGGGCCAGATATGCGCCGACTCGCTGGGCACGGTGTTCTATTCGGGCGTAGGCGGACAGGTGGATTTCATATACGGTGCTTCGAGGTCGGAGGGCGGTAAAGCCATTCTTGCGATGCCATCGGTGACCAACAAGGGCCTGAGCAAGATCGCACCGGTGCTTACGGCCGGAGCGGGAGTGGTTACGACGCGCGCGCACGTACATTGGTTCGTGACGGAGTACGGAGCTGTAAACCTCTATGGTAAAACCCTTCAGGAGCGCGCCCGCCTTATAACCAGCGTGGCGCATCCCAACCATCGCGAAGCGTTGGAAGCTTCGGCGCTGGATCGTTTCGGCAGCCATCACCACTATATCAAGATGACAACCAAGTGCGGCTGTGAGTAGCCCGGTGTATTAGACAGACTCTAATACACCCTTAAATATACAGTGGAAGCCGGAGGAGTACTGCCTCCGGCTTCCTGTTTTTTAGCGGGTGATGCGCCGGGCTGAGGAGATATTTTCATACCTTTGCAGACATGGAAAAAACGAGAACATACCGTTACCGGATCGAGCCGCGCGACGTGGATTTTCTGTTGCGTGCAACCATAGCATCGCTCACCGACCATGTGTTGCGGGCTGCGGGTGAGGATGCCGACGCCAATGGGTTTGGAATACGTAACCTTACGACGGAAAATTCGACATGGGTACTGTTGCGTATCGCCATCGAAATAGACCGTATGCCGCTACGGTACGACGAGATAGCCATCGAAACCTGGATAAGCGAAGTGGGCCGCCTGACCACGGTCCGTAATTTTATAATCCGCAATGCCGCGGGTGACCGCATAGGGGCGGCCGTGACCCACTGGGCTATGATCAACCTCTCGACAAGGCGGCCGGTGGATCTCAGTAGCCACCCTGATTACGCCGGTTTTCGCACCGGGATACCGTGTCCGATAGCCGAACCACAGCGTTTGGGAGCCTGTAACGCGGTGGAAATATGCGACCACAAGGTGTCGTACAGCGATGTGGATTTCAACCGGCATGCCAATAGCGTCAAGTACATCGAGTGGTTTGTCGACATGCTTCCTGTGGAGTATCACTCCCGGCGCAAGGCGGCACGTTTCGAGATAAATTACATCCGTGAGTCGCGTCTGGGCGACAATTTGTCGCTACACCTTGACGATGAGGGCGGCATTTCACGTTTCGAGGTGAAGGACGCCGCAGGAGCCCCTGTGTGCAGGGCTGCGATCTGGTGGACATAGAAGAAAATATCTTCGATTGCGTTACATTGAGGTGATTTTCTCCGGCATAATCAAAAATTTACCGGGCGGAATAAAATAAGGTACGGAGTTTGCATTGACAGGATATCAGAACATTGAATCCTAACCAAATAAAATGCAAAAACCATGAACAAGTACCAGAACAGTATCGATGTATTGAACCAGGCGGTTGGTGCCGAGATCGCAACCGTGTTGCAATACATCTATTTCCACACACATTGCGACGACCAGGGATACAGCCTGCTGGCCCGTCTGTTTAAAACGACGGCTATACAGGAGATGGTTCATATCGAGGAGTTTGCCGAGCGCATCCTGTTCCTCGACGGCGACGTAGTCATGAAGCCGTCGTTCGAAGTAAAGCAAATCAGGGATGTGAAACAGATGGTCGAAATGGCTCTCGCCCTTGAAAAGAAGACGGTAGAAGACTATAACCGCTGGGCCAAAGAGTGCAGCACCTGGGAAGATTCGGTGAGCTACAAAATGTTCGAAGGCATTACAGCCGAGGAGGAAGTACATCAGGACAATTTCCAGATCGAACTCGATCATATGGAGACTTTCGGGGCCACATATCTCGCCCTGCAGTCGATCGAACACACGAAGAACATAGGAAGGGCCCTGGCCGGAGAGAAAAAGTAAGTTCCTCCATCCGGTATGCTTCTCCCTGCGGCTTTAGGACAGGCCGGCAGACCCTAAAATATTCGCTTGCCCGATATCGGGCAAGCGAATATTTGTTTGAGGTGGTCCGGTAAAGCGGTCGTGCAAGACCGGCACCCCCGCCGCATTATCGCCATGCTCTTTAACGCACAGACATGATATTCAGGGAATGCCATGGTATTTCAGTGCAGGCTGTTATGATTCCTCTTTAGCCGCGGGAAGCCGGAACCAGAACCGCGATCCGATTCCGGCTTCAGATTCGACACCTATCGTGCCGCCCAACTGTTCGACGATGCTGCGGCATATCGACAGACCGAGTCCAGTGCCTTGGGCGTAACTGTTGAGTTTCACAAAGCGGTCGAATATTTGCCCCACCTTATCGGGTTCTATACCCATGCCTGTATCCTTTACCCAGAATTCTATCGAGTCCTCCCCCGTGGTCCGGTAGCCCAGGGTTATCTCTCCTTCCGAGGTGAATTTAAGGGAGTTGTTGATGAAGTTTGTTATAACCTGCCTCATGCGTTTTTTGTCGCTATAAATCTGGTATTCGATGTGTTCGCCAAGTCGTACCGCAACCCCGCGGGTGTCTTTTATGTTGTACGACATTATTATCTCCTCGCATAATTTTGCTATATCGACCTGCTCCATATCGAACTTAAGTAACCCGGCTTCCATCCGCGACAGGTCGAGGATGTCGGATATCAACTGCAATAGCAATTCGTTATTCTCCTTGACAATGTTATCGAACGCTTCGCGCTCAACAGGGTCTTCGGTCACGGCCAGTAACTCTGAGAATCCGACAATTGCGTTTAACGGGGTGCGTATCTCATGGCTCATATTGGCTAGGAAAGCCGACTTGAGGCGTCCCATGTCTTCGGCTTTTTCTTTGGCTTGCCGTAGCTCTTCTTCTATATTTTTCTGGAGTGTGATGTCGACACTCGTTATCACATGGGCCAGTTGGCCGTCGATCCAATCGAATGCAGCGCTGAAAACCCTGAACCACGACTTGTCGAGCGGACGCTGGTAATCCCATGAATATAGCTTCGTGGGGCGGCCATTCCCGTCTATAAGCATATGCTTGGGACAATATTCACATTCACCGCTTTTATCACTGTAGAGAGCCTGCCAACATTTTTTGCCTTTGAAGTGTGCCGTGCCGCCATAAGGGGCCGCCATCGATGCATTGGCATATAGCATATCATGGTTGTCGAACGAATTGACGTAGATGTCGACTCCCAGATGGTTCATAATGTTTTCCAGGGTTTTACGGGTACGCACTCCGCGATCCTTATACTCTCTTATGGCAATCTCGCGGGCTATCAGGCCCGATAGCAACCTCACTACCTGAGACTCCTCGTCGTTGAGGGTGTCATTACAGGCCGAACCGGAAAAGCCTACAAATCCGATGGTTTTTCCATCCAGATCTTTGGAATGTATAACAAACAGAGAGTTCACATCATAAAACCGTAGTAACTCAAGATCTTTGGGAGTGATATTCTCGTTCAGGCTACGTCCCGCGCAGAACGGCTCGCTTTCTCCCAGTAATTCTATGTTGCGGCATGTGATATCGCCTATGACAAAACGTTCAGGGACTTTATGGTCGCTGTAATCCCCGATATGTTCTTTAAGATGAAAAAAGTGGAATCCGTCGGTTTGATAAACAAAACCACGTTTATACCTGAAATAGGTGCATATCCTTGTCAACGCCTCCTCAATTCTGGCTTCTTGAGGCATTGCACTGTTGATGTGCCCCATGAAGTCGAAGACAAATTCATTCAATATGCTTTTATTGTCTGGCATATGATGGTGTCTGTTAAAAAGATCCCTTGATGTGCAGAATGTATCTCCTGGCATGCACCGTGACAATACTGCAATTTACGAAAAAAATTAAGAATCTGTCTAATTTTCCTCAGGAAAAATTAGACAGACTCTTAGAAACTGTTTAAAATTTATTTGTCAAATTTCTTATGTGCTCTTTCGGGCGCTTTCCCCGTTCTTTTGCTACGCATCTGCCCCAGCAAGGTCAGGTCAAAAGATGCTGTGCATCCACTCGTTGCATAGAGCACCTCTATGCTCCTCGTGCGGTGCAAAAAAATCATCCCGAACCGACGCTCGAAACATGAGCAGAGGTCGCTGGCGAACTATGCCATGTAAGTGAGGAGGAAAACGAAGCTAAACTGCTCATAATACTTTTTGAAAATAAAATTTAAACAGTTTCTTAATTTTTTCAGAATCTTTTTGATTATTCATGGAAGATAATTCCTGACTGTTCTCCCGAAAAAAATGATACCAGAAATATCTCCATGAAAAAGACTGCGCCCTTGGCACTGTAAGTTGCTACCGGCTTGCGTAATCTTCAAAAAAAATTGGCGAAGCAAAAGATAAGAAAGCCTTGAAAACAGGCGACTCATAGTGCCGACACATCCTAATACTCGTTCCAACTCCTGATCTTTATATCCTTGTGCTCCAACCGGCAGAAAGCGTGTATGAACGCGCTTGCAAGCCTGGCGTTGGTAATCAGGGGTATATTGAAATCTATGGCGCTGCGGCGGATCGTGTAGTCGTTGTTAAGCTCTTTTTCCGAAAGGTTCTTCGGGATGTTGACCACCAGGTCGATTTTCTTTTCCCTGATATAGTCCAGCGTGTTGGGTTGCATCCCCGAGTCCGGCCAGTGCAACACCTCTGCCTCCACGCCGTTACGTCCCAGGAATTCGGCAGTACCCGCCGTGGCGTATATCTTGAAGCCTCTGTCCTGCAACGCTATGGCGGCGCTTATCATGTCGGTTTTCGAACGCGAGTCGCCGGTCGAAAGCAAGATGCTCTTCGTAGGGATCTTGTAGCCCACCGAAAGCATCGACTTGAGTATCGCCTCATGGAAATCGTCGCCTATGCAACCCACTTCACCCGTCGAAGCCATCTCGACACCCAAAACGGGATCGGCCTTCTGCAAACGCGAGAATGAGAACTGGGGCGCTTTGATCCCCACATAATCGAGGTCGAACGCCGACTTATGGGGGATTTCCGTAGGAAGTCCCAGCATCACCTTTGTCGCAATGTCTATGAAGTTGACTTTCAGTACTTTCGATACGAACGGGAAGCTGCGTGACGCGCGTAGGTTACACTCTATGACCTTCAATTCGTTATTTTTGGCCATGACCTGCATGTTGAACGGTCCCGAGATATTAAGCCCTTTGGCCACGAGGCGCGCAACCTTTTTGAGCCTGCGCATAGTCTCCACATACATCTTTTGCGGTGGGAAAACCATAGTTGCGTCGCCCGAATGCACTCCGGCAAATTCGACGTGTTCTGAAATGGCGTATATCAACACCTCGCCATCCTTTGCAACGGCATCTATCTCTATCTCTTTGGCGTGCTCTATAAATTCGGTCACGACCACAGGGTGTTGTTTCGATACATTCGTTGCCAGAGTAAGGAAGTGCTCCAACTCGCCTTTGTTCGAAACCACATTCATAGCCGCCCCGGACAAAACATACGAAGGACGAACCAACAGCGGGAAGCCGACCTCTTCGGCGAAAGCATATATATCGTCTATCGACGAGAGCTCCTTCCAGCGTGGCTGGTCGACGCCTATTGCATCGAGCATCTGCGAGAATTTGTGGCGGTCTTCAGCGTGGTCGATATCGTGCGCTCCCGTGCCGAGTATAGGAATGTTGTTGGCATCCAACCGCATGGCCAGGTTGTTGGGGATCTGTCCTCCTACCGATACGATAACCCCTTTGGGTTGTTCCAGGTCGGTTATATCCAGCACGCGCTCCAGCGAAAGCTCGTCGAAATAAAGCCTGTCGCACATGTCGTAATCGGTCGAAACTGTCTCCGGATTGTAGTTGATCATTATCGACCTGTATCCGTTCCGGCGGATCGTATTGGCCGCATTTACGCTACACCAGTCGAACTCCACCGAGCTTCCGATGCGGTAGGCGCCCGACCCGAGCACCACCACCGACCGGCCGTCGTGCGGGAAATCTATGTCGTGTTCCGTGCCGTTATATGTCACATACAGGTAGTTGGTCTGGGCCGGATATTCTGCCGCCAGTGTATCTATCTGTTTGATAACCGGAGTGATCCCGCGTCCCTTGCGCCATGACCTCACCTCCTGTATCCTCTCCTCGATCTCCGAACCGGAGCATTTGAAGACCGTACGCGCCAATTGGAAATCAGAGAACCCTTTCCGTTTGGCATCCAGCAGCATCGCGTCGGAAACATCGGCGACAGAGTTGTAGCCTTCCAACTCGCGTTCCAGCTCTATTATATTGCGGAGTTTATAGAGGAACCACTTGTCTATCTTCGTAAGGTCGTATATCCTGTCGACCGTATAACCTTTTTTGAGTGCTTCAGCGATCACGAATATGCGTTTGTCCGTGGGTTTCGACAGCGCCTCGTCGATATTGTCCACCGCCAGCTCTTTATTGGCCACAAAACCGTGCATACCCTGGCCCATCATCCTGAGGCCCTTTTGGATCACCTCCTCGAATGTGCGCCCGATAGACATCACCTCTCCCACCGACTTCATGCTCGAACCCAACTCGCGCGAGACACCTTTGAACTTGCCCAGATCCCAGCGCGGCAACTTACATACTATGTAGTCCAGTGCCGGTTCGAAGCAGGCAGTAGTGGTTTTCGTAACCGAATTCTTCAACTCGTGCAGACCGTATCCCAGCCCCAGTTTAGCCGCCACAAAAGCCAGTGGGTAGCCCGTAGCCTTGGATGCCAGTGCCGACGAGCGGCTCAGGCGCGCGTTGACCTCGATCACGCGGTAATCCTCCGACTCGGGGTCGAGCGCATACTGCACATTACATTCACCCACGATACCTATATGGCGCACTATTTTGATGGCCAACCGGCGCAACTTCTGGCACTCGGAGTTAGTCAGCGTCTGCGACGGGGCCACGACGATGCTCTCGCCGGTATGTATGCCCAGCGGGTCGAAGTTCTCCATATTGCAGACCGTGACACAATTGTTGAAGCGGTCGCGGACCACTTCATATTCGATCTCCTTCCAGCCTTTAAGCGACTTCTCGACCAGCACCTGCCCCGAGTACGAGAACGCTTTGCCTGCCACCGTTTCCAGTTCCTCGTCGTTGTCGCAGAAACCCGATCCCAGGCCCCCCAACGTAAATGCCGCGCGCAGAATCACCGGATAACCCAGTTCGTTTGCAACCCTGCGGGCGTCGGCGACCGTGGTTACCGCCTCGCTTTTGATCGTCTTAACGTTGATCTCGTCGAGTTTCTTCACGAATATATCGCGGTCCTCGGTGTCGATGATCGCCTGCACAGGCGTTCCCAGCACCTCTATCCCGTATTTTTCCAGCACCCCGCTCTGGTAGAGCTTGACGCCGCAATTGAGCGCCGTCTGCCCCCCGAACGCCAACAATATTCCCTGCGGACGCTCCTTGATGATAACTTCCTCGACAAACTCCGGCGTGACGGGCAGGAAATAGACCCTGTCGGCTATGTTCTCAGAGGTCTGTATCGTAGCGATGTTAGGGTTGATCAGGACGGTGTATATTCCCTCTTCTTTCAACGCCTTGAGCGCCTGCGAACCCGAATAATCGAATTCTCCGGCTTCGCCTATCTTCAATGCTCCCGATCCCAGGAGTATTACCTTCTCTATTTTTTTGTGCTGCATCGCTCGATATTGTCTATGAATTTGTCAAAAAGGAAATCGGCATCCACCGGACCGCCCGAGGCCTCGGGATGGAACTGCACAGAGAAGAAAGGTTTCGTGCGGTGTATTATACCCTCCGACGTACCGTCGTTGAGGTTCACGAAATAAGGTTCCCATCCTTCGTCCAAAGTGGAAGTATCTGCCGCGAAACCGTGATTTTGCGACGAGATCATCGCAAGGTCGGTGCCCACCTGTATCACAGGCTGGTTGTGGCTGCGGTGGCCGTATTTCAATTTAAAGGTCTTCGCGCCGGCCGCTATCGACAGCAATTGATTCCCCAGGCAAATCCCGAACACGGGCTTGTCGGCAGCCATCGCCTTTTTCAATATTTCGATGGTTTCTATGCAACGCATCGGGTCGCCGGGGCCGTTCGAGAGCATCACCCCGTCGTAATCCATCGCGGTGTAGTCGTAATTCCACGGGACTCTCACCACCGTGACATCCCTCTGCAACAACCGCCTGATGATATTGTTTTTACATCCGCAATCCACCAGCACGACTTTATATTTGCCGTCTCCGTAAGAGGTTACCTCCCGGGTGCTTACATCGTCGACCAGATTACGTGAATTGGGTATCTCGAAATCCATCGCCTCGCCCGACTTGTCGCCCTCCAGGACCAGTTTTCCGGGCATGACTCCTTTCTCTCGTATGATTTTCGTGATCTCGCGCGTGTCCACACCATACATCGCAGGAATGCCCTGCTCCCTGAGCCAGGCGTCGAGCGTTTTCATCGAGTTCCAATGACTCGGATCAAAGCAGTAGTCGGTGAAAACCAGCGCGCGGACATGGATGCGGTCGGACTCGAAAAACTTCATTAGCCCGTTCTCCCTATCATCGGAAGGTACGCCATAGTTTCCCACAAGGGGATAGGTCATTACAAGGATTTGCCCGCTGAAAGATGGATCGGTAAGGCTCTCGGGATAGCCGGTCATCGCCGTGGAGAAGACTACCTCGCCCCGTGCGGAAGTTTCACTCCCGAGCGAAAAACCCCTGAATACTCTCCCGTCTTCGAGGATGAGTGAGGCCGCTTTTTTATTAGACATCAGTTTATCAGTAAGTTACGAATAATATACACTTGCTGAAACCGTCTCTTCTCAGAATAGTTTCTGAGCCGCAAAGGTATGAATTTTTCCCGGTCTCGCAACACAATCACCCGGCAATTACCTATATTTGCCGAAATAAAACGTTAAATCCGATGATAACCAAGTCCGAAATTTTGCTTATCCGTTCCCTTTCCGACAAAAAAGCACGCGAGGAGCACCGCCTTTTCGTTGCCGAAGGCGCAAAACTCGTAGAGGATATAACCGGATCGGATTTGGATATCGACCGCATATTTTGCACCGACGCCAACGTGGAACACTTTGCCGGCAGCCAGGCGGTCACGACGAAGGAGATGGAACGGATCAGCCATCTTAAGACACCGTCAGGGGTGCTGGCCCTGGTCAGGCTGCCGCGGATGCACGGCTTTGATGTTTCACTGGCGAACAGGGACCTGGTGCTGGCACTCGACGGGGTACAGGACCCGGGGAATCTGGGAACCATAATACGGATCGCCGACTGGTTCGGCATACGTAATGTGATTTGCTCCCCGACCACTGCCGACTGTTTCAATCCCAAGGTCGTGCAGGCCACCATGGGGGCCATAACTCGTGTCGGAGTGCATTATATCGACCTTGCAGAGGTGCTGTCTTCGGTCGTGGCGCCGGTCTACGGCACGTTCCTTGATGGCGAAAATATATATGGTTCACCGCTTTCTGCTTCGGGAATTGTCGTTATGGGCAGCGAAGGAAAGGGGGTCTCGCCGGATGTGGAAAGGCTGGTGACACATCGCCTTTATATACCACCTTATCCGGCAGGAGAGCCATCGGCCGAATCGCTTAACGTGGCTGTGGCTACGGCTATCGTATGCAGCGAATTCCGCAGGAAAGCATCATTGTAATAAAATCGGGGAAAATTATTATCTTTGTATGTTTTTAGAGTTTGTTTAAAATATTGCCGAGATTATTTTACATGTGTTTCCGGTAGTGTTTTTCGCCGGTACGCTGCTGCATATCGGTAATATGTGGCAAGTAGCGGCGGAAAAGAATACCGGAAAGAGGTGGAAAAGAACGAAAGAAATATTTTAAACAGACTCTTTACTCACTGCTGACAAATGAGCGACCAAAAGATAAAAATAGGAATAACCCTCGGAGACATCAACGGCGTAGGGCCAGAGGTGGTGGTGAAGATGTTGTCCGACAACAGGATATGTGAACTGTTCACTCCAGTGGTCTATGGTTCGGCCAAAGCGCTGACCTATTATAAGAATACACTGGAGGGATGTGAAGGATTTGCCTGGGCGCAGATCGGAAATGCGCGCGAGGTGCGGCCCAAGCGGGTGAATCTTATAAACGTTATGGGCGACGAAGCCAGGCCCGAACCGGGGGTAATGTCTTATGAAGCTGGCAGATGTGCAGTTAAGGCTCTTCAGGCTGCTGTTGCCGATGTCAAAGGGGGTTACATCGACGCCATTGTCACGGCGCCGGTAAGTAAGGAAAATGTGCAGGGTGATGACTTTAACTATACCGGGCACACCGAGTATTTCGCAGCTGAATTCGGCGGTCAGCCGATAATGATGCTTTGCAGCGACCTGATGAAGGTGGGACTGGTGACGATACACCTGCCCGTAGCTCAGGTCAGCGATAATATAACTCGCAAAAAGATCGTCGGTTGCCTGCAACGCCTGCGCCGTTCGTTGATCGAAGACTTCGGTATCGTCGAGCCCCGGATAGCGGTGCTGGCGTTGAATCCCCATGCCGGCGATGGCGGTTTGTTGGGGGCGGAAGAGCAGGAGGTCATAAAACCTGCGATAGAGGAGGCATATGCCCAAAAAATACTCGCATTCGGACCGTTTGCCGCCGACGGATTGTTCGCTTCTGGCGGCTACGGGCGTTACGATGCGGTTCTGGCTATGTACCACGACCAGGGGTTGGCGCCTTTCAAGGCACTGTCGCCATGGGGCGTCAACTTCACTGCCGGGTTGCCGGTGGTTCGCACGAGTCCCGACCACGGGGTGGCCTTCGATATCGCAGGAAAGGGCGTTGCCGACGAGTCGTCGATGCGTTCGGCTGTGTATGCCGCCATCGACATATTCCGCAACAGGGCCATATACAGGGAGATGTCGAAAAATCCGCTGCGCCGTTATGAACGTGATCGTGGGGCCGATGTGTCGGTGAGCGATTTGCCTCAGGCGCCGGAAGATTAATCTCCCGGGGGCTGGTCCCGGGAATCTACGGTGTTGGGCCGGGCGGATGGGATAGCTGTGGGTATGGCAGTCATTTTATTTGAAAAACAAGACAAACTTTATAAATGAATATGATAAATATCACTTTTCCCGACGGCAGCATTCGTAAGTATGCCGTAGGGGTAACAGGAATGGAAATAGCGGAAAGCATCAGCCCGAGGTTGGCGCAGGAAGTGCTTGCAGTTACGGTTAACGGAACAGTCACCGGCTTGCAGGTACCAATTACCGCCGATGCCGGGATCAGGCTCCACAAATGGGAGGACCAGGAGGCACGGCAAACGTTCTGGCACACCTCGTCACACCTGATGGCCGAAGCGTTGCAGGAGTTGTATCCCGGTATTAAGTTCGGTATAGGGCCGAGCATCGAGAATGGGTTCTACTACGACGTCGATTCGCCGCAGCCTATCACCGAGGCCGACCTGGAAAAGATCGAGAAGAAGATGATGGAACTGGCCCAGGCGAAAGAGCCGGTGACCTGCCGCAGCGTCTCGAAAGAGGAGGCAATGAGGATCTACACCGAGAAGGGCGACCAATATAAAACGGAGTTGATAGGCGATCTGCAGGACGGTACCATCACATTCTACTCCAACGGGGCATTCACCGATTTGTGCCGGGGCCCCCACCTGATGAATACCGGATATATCAAAGCTATCAAACTGACATCGGTGGCAGGAGCTTATTGGCGTGGCAACGAGAAAAATAAGATGCTGACACGTATCTACGGTATCACTTTCCCCAAGAAGGCGATGCTGGATGAATACCTCGCCATGCTGGAAGAGGCCAAAAAGCGCGATCACCGCAAACTGGGCAAGGAACTCGAGTTGTTCCATTTCTCACCGCGCGTGGGGCAGGGGCTTCCCCTGTGGTTGCCGAAAGGCGCGGCACTGCGCGAACGGCTCGAAAATTTTCTCAGGACGCAGCAAAAAGCGCACGGGTACCAGCAGGTGATCACGCCGCACATCGGAATGAAGGATCTTTATGTAACTTCGGGTCACTATGCCAAATACGGCAAGGATTCGTTCCAGCCGATCCATACGCCCGACGAGGGTGAGGAGTTCCTGCTCAAGCCTATGAACTGCCCGCACCACTGTGAGATATACCGGTTTAAGCCGCGTTCGTACCGCGATCTGCCGTTGCGTTTTGCTGAATTCGGTACGGTTTACCGTTATGAGATGAGCGGCGAGTTGCACGGTCTTACGCGCGTGAGGGGATTCACGCAGGACGACGCCCACCTGTTCTGCCGTCCCGACCAATTGAAGGAGGAGTTCAAGAAGGTGATCGACATTGTGTTGTATATATTCAAGACTCTTAAATTCAATGAATTTACCGCGCAGGTCTCGTTGCGGGACAAAGTCAACCGTGAGAAATATATAGGTAGCGACGAGAACTGGGAAAAAGCTGAGACGGCTATCATAGAGGCGGCTGCTGAGAAAGGTTTGCCAACGATAGTCGAATATGGCGAGGCGGCATTCTATGGCCCCAAGCTCGACTTTATGGTCAAAGATGCGCTGGGGCGCAAGTGGCAATTGGGTACGATACAGGTCGATTACAACCTGCCTGAGCGGTTCGACCTCACGTACAAGGGGGCTGACGACCAGGAACACCGCCCGGTGATGATCCACCGCGCGCCATTTGGGTCGATGGAGCGTTTTGTGGCTGTATTACTGGAGCATACCGCAGGAAAATTCCCGTTATGGCTCGCTCCCGACCAGGCAGTGGTACTTCCTATAAGCGAAAAATATAACGATTTTGCGGAAAAAGTTTCAAATTTCCTCAATAATCGCGATATTCGCACCCAGGTAGATGAGCGTAACGAAAAAATAGGTCGCAAGATACGGGACAACGAACTCAAAAGAATTCCGTTTCTTCTGATTGTAGGCGAAAAGGAAGAGGCTGCGGGCGAAGTCTCAGTGCGTGTGCAGGGTGAGGGTGACAAGGGTAGTATGAGTATGCAGCAATTCGCCGATCACGTGGCCGGATTAGTCAGGGAAGAGTTAGCCGATGCTGCCGCAGCTAACGTGTAGGGCATGATTTATGCTTGCCAATGCTACCCGGCTCCGTGATGCTGTTATTAATGATAGCGTCCTGAGTAAGGATGGTATATTTTGAATAGAATGTTATAATATAAGGGGAATACCAGTTTAACCAATTTATAAGGAGGACAAAACTATAAACACGACAAAGCCATTTCCGCCCAGGACTCCTGGTGGGCGCCGCCCGCCGGTTAAGGAGAATCCGCATCGCACGAACCGCGAGATCACTGCACTGCAGGTGCGTCTCGTAGGCGAAGGCATCGAAGCATCGTTGGTGCTTCCTATCCGTGACGCCCTAAGGATGGCAGAAGAGCAGGAGTTAGATCTGATCGAGATATCTCCGAAAGCCGATCCGCCGGTATGCCGCATAGGCGACTATCAGAAGTTTCTATATCAACAGAAAAAGAAAGCCAAAGAGATCAAGGCTAAAGCTGTGAAGGTGGTGGTCAAGGAGATTCGTTTCGGCCCGCAAACCGATGACCACGACTACAACTTCAAGTTGAAGCATGCCGAGAACTTTCTTAAGGAAGGGTCCAAAGTGAAGGCTTATGTCTTTTTCCGTGGCCGGTCGATAGTGTTCAAGGAACAGGGGGAGATTCTTTTGCTCCGTTTTGCGACAGACCTCGAGGAGTTGGGTAAGGTGGAATCCATGCCTCGCCTCGAAGGTAAGAAGATGAATATGATCATCGCGCCGAAGGTTAAAAAATAGCTTTGTTAAACGGGTGCCGTTGCGCATCATGGTGTGCCAGGCTCTTAGGACCGTCCGCTTTATCTTATGCAGGCCGCTATACTTATTTTTTGTGGCAAAGGGGAGCCTTTTGCTGTGGCTGGCATGATGGGTGTGTTGCGGCTGATTGCCGCCGATATGTCAGGGTGTTGCCGGAGCGGGTGTCGTCAATATGTTAGAGGATGACGTTTTGCCGTTATCTGAATTAGGCGCAGGGTCTTTATTGCCGGGCCGGTTATAATTTGCGCGGGTTATGTCGAACCTCCTTCAAAAGTCGTAAAACGACTTTTGAAGGAGGTTTTTTATATGATTTCATCATTTTTGTGACCTGGTGGTAAGCCTTTTTACCGCTCCACCCGAAATTCAGACTGAGCCCTTAAATCTGTTTCCATAGGAAAACTTGATAGACTCTTAGCATATTTCACTATATTTGTATAATTTTGTACAAATAGAGTGCTGTTAACGACTTTCCGCAGAATAGATGGCAAAAATTACTTCCCCAAAACACTTGTCGGCAATAAGCAGGCAAATGCAGCCGGTTGTTTCCGGCTCCGATGGTCAATCCCTGTCTCCGGTAAGGATACGGGTAGCAATGGCTACGTGCAGCATAGCGGCCGGTGCCGGTGCGGTCATGGAGGCCATCTGCGAAAAAACATCCGGTAGCGTAGTTCCCGTACTGGTTACACAAACCGGATGCATGGGTTACTGTTACTCCGAGCCCACGGTAGAGGTATCCATTCCCGGAGCGGAACCGGTTGTGTTCGGCCATGTCGACATAAGGAAAGCGGTCCGTATCGTCGAATATATCAATGGCGGCGATATACCCGAAGGTGTCGTTTCGGCCAACTCCCCTATACGTATAGCGTTGCGTAATTGCGGCAGGATCGACCCCGAAGATATCGGGGCTTATTTTGCCGAAGATGGCTATTCGGCTCTGGGAAAGGTGCTTACGACCATGAGCGCCCGGCAGGCCGTGGAAGAGATCAAACGGTCGGGATTACGGGGCCGGGGTGGTGGCGGATTTCCCACAGGATTGAAGTGGGAGATCGCCGCGGGGAATAAAGCCGACCGTAAATATGTGGTTTGCAATGCCGACGAAGGCGACCCCGGTGCTTTCATGGACCGTTCGATCCTGGAGGGCGATCCCCATTCGATTATCGAGGCTATGGCTATATGTGGCTATTGCATAGGCGCATCGCGGGGACTGGTTTATATCCGGGCCGAGTATCCATTGGCTATCAAACGGCTGCAAGCGGCTATTGCTCAGGCGCGTGATTATGGCTTGCTGGGCGGTAATATTATGAATTCCGGTTTCGGATTCGATATAGAGCTGCGTTACGGGGCGGGGGCTTTCGTTTGCGGTGAAGAGACGGCTTTGATACATTCGATGGAAGGATTGAGAGGTGAGCCTACGGTCAAGCCGCCGTTCCCCGCCGAGTCGGGGTACATGAGAAAGCCTACCAATGTCAATAATGTCGAGACCCTGGCCAATGTCCCGGCTATTTTCCGTAACGGGGCCGATTGGTTTGCATCCATAGGAACTGAAAAATCTAAAGGTACCAAAGTTTTTGCCTTGGCGGGCAAGGTAAACAACGTCGGTCTTATAGAGGTGCCGATGGGTATTACGTTGCGCGAGGTTATTTACGATATCGGCGGGGGCATACGTGACGGGAAGAGGTTCAAGGCGGTCCAGACCGGCGGCCCGTCGGGAGGATGCCTGACCGAGGCTCATTTAGACACGCCGATAGATTTCGACAACCTTATCGCTGCCGGCTCCATGATGGGGTCGGGTGGCATGATCGTTATGGACGAGGACGATTGCATGGTGTCGGTCGCCAAATTCTACCTTGAGTTCACGGTCGAGGAGTCGTGCGGTAAATGCGCGCCGTGCCGTGTGGGTAATAAGCGCCTACACGAGTTGCTGGAAAAAATTTGCGGGGGTAAGGGCTCGGAGGAGGATCTGGAGTATCTCAAAAATCTGGGCCATGTCATCAAGGACACCGCGCTGTGCGGTTTGGGGCAGACGTCACCGAATCCTGTTTTGTCGACCCTGGAACACTTCTATGATGAATACCTCGCCCATATCGTGCTTCGTAAATGTCCGGCCGGGACCTGCAAGGCCCTGAGGTACTATACTATAATAACGGAGTTGTGTGTCGGTTGCGGTGCATGTGCCGTGGCTTGCCCCACGAGGGCTATACACGGTGGCCGCAAGGTCCCCAACTGGATCGACCAGGAGGAGTGCATCCACTGCGGGATATGCCGTGAGAGGTGTAAGTTCGACGCTGTAAAAATACATTAACCGCCGGGTGCAGATGAAAAAGATAAAACTCAATATTGACAATACCACGGTAGAGGTCTCTCAAGGCACTACGCTGTTGCAGGCGGCCCGCAAGATCGGTATAAATATACCTACGCTTTGTTATATGAATCTGGAGCATATGGGCATCGAGAACCGTCCGGGCGGTTGCCGCATATGTGTTGTGGAGGTCGCCGGCAGGCGCAACCTTGCGCCGGCCTGTTCTACTGCATGCGTGGCGGGAATGAGTGTCCGCACCAATTCACCCCGGGTTATCAATGCCCGCAAAACGGTGCTTGAACTTCTGCTGTCGGATCATCCCAAGGATTGTCTGGTGTGCCCCAAGTCCGGGAAGTGCGAGTTGCAGGATTTGGCGGTGCGCTTCGGCATACGCGAGGTGCATGGTGTCGAGGATGCAGAAATCTCCACTTACCGCAGGGACCAGTCGCCGTCGCTGATACGGGATATGGATAAATGCGTTATGTGCCGCCGGTGCGAGACTGTTTGCAACGATGTCCAGACGGTGGGGGCGCTGAGCGCCGTCAACCGTGGGTTTATGGCTGTTGTGGCTCCGGCGTTCGAACAGGACCTGGTCGATTCGCCTTGTACGTTTTGCGGGCAGTGCGTGTCGGTTTGTCCTACCGGGGCTCTGACCGAGGTCGACAACACTTCGCGTGTGATACGCGCCCTGGCCGATCCGTCGAAGACGGTGGTCATCCAGACTGCTCCTGCGGTCCGTGCCGCTTTGGGCGAGGAATTCGGCATGCAGCCTGGCACGCTGGTTACCGGTAAGATGGTTTCTGCCCTGCGCCGTTTGGGTTTCGACTTTGTGTTCGACACCGATTTTGCCGCCGACCTTACGATAATGGAGGAGGGGACGGAGTTGCTCGACCGTGTCGGGCGTTATCTCCGTGGCGACAGGAACGTGAAACTGCCGATATTGACGTCGTGCTGCCCGGCATGGGTTAACTTCTTTGAAACGAATTATCCGGATATGCTCGACGTGCCTTCGTCGGCGCGTTCGCCCCAACAGATGTTCGGGTCGATAGCCAAGACCTATCTGGCGGATAATATGGGTATAGGTCGCGGAGATATGGTCGTAGTGTCGGTGATGCCCTGCCTTGCAAAGAAATACGAATGCCAACGCGACGAATTCAAGACCAACGGCAATCCGGATGTCGATTTCTCGATTTCCACGCGCGAACTGGCGGCCCTGATACGCATGGCAAATATAGACTTCGGCTCGTTGCCGGACGAAAATTTCGACAACCCGATGGGCGAATCGACCGGGGCGGCTGTGATATTCGGATCCACGGGAGGCGTTATAGAGGCTGCGGTGCGTACGGCCTACGAATTGTTTACGGAAAAGACGCTGGAACGGCTCGATTTCGAGGAGTTGCGCGGATTGGACGGTATTCGTGCCGCCAGCATAGATTTTGCGGGTACGCCGATCAATATAGGCATTGCACACGGCTTGGGTAATGCGCGCAAACTATTGGACGGTATCCGCAAAGGGATGTATAACTTCCATGCGATAGAGATCATGGCCTGTCCGGGAGGATGTATCGGCGGCGGCGGGCAACCGTTACACCACGGCCGTTCGGATATAATCCGGGCGCGCCAAAGGGCCATCTATCGTGAGGATGCGTCGAAACCTTTGCGTAAATCGCATGAAAATCCTTACGTGTTGCGGCTATATGAGGACTTCCTGGGTAAGCCTATGAGTCCCCTGGCGCATAAGTTGTTGCACACGCATTATTTCGAGAAGAAGCACGGGAATTAACCACCTCAAATTAATGAAAGATGAATCCGCTTTCGGAATGCCATAAAAAAACCATATCGGGGATATGCTCCTCGTTCGGCAACGATCCCCATGAGCTTATCAACGTATTGCATGCCGTGCAGGGCAACCTTGGGTATTTGCCCGAAGAGGTGCAGCGCGAAATAGCGTCGAGACTCGGTTTGCCGGCGGCCAAAGTTTACGGGGTGGTTACGTTTTACACCTTTTTTACCATGACTCCGCGCGGGAGTCATCCGATATCGGTATGCCGCGGCACGGCGTGCTATGTCCGCGGAGCGGAGCCGCTCATCGACGAGCTTTCGCGCCAGTTGGGTATCGGGGTGGGGGAGGTCACTGCCGACGGCCGTTTTTCGATAGATTGCCTGCGTTGCGTTGGAGCCTGTGGCCTTGCTCCTGTGATGATGATCGGCGATAAGGTGTACGGGCGTGTCGAGCCCGGTCAGTTGAAGGACATACTGGCCATGTATGAATGACCGGCGGGATACAACGTAGCCCCCAAGTGACTTGCTATCTTATGATGTGAAATGGAATCCCGCGTTGATTATACAACAGACGTATAATCAACGCGGGATTCTTTACCGGCAGTCGGGTCAAGGCCCGTGAGCGGTATCTCTTTGTCAGGATTCCCTGCGCCCGAAAAGGTTGTTCATCTGTTCGAGTGTCAGTCCTTTGGTTTCCGGGACGAATTTCCATATGAACAGTGCCGAGAGTATTCCCATGACCCCATAGATCCAGTAAGCGAAACCGTGGTGGAACAGGTCGTTGAGCGCAGTCGATTTATCCATCATCGGGAATGTCCACGACACGAGATAATTCGCCCCCCATTGCGCTGCGACGGCTATCGCCATTGCCTGCCCGCGTATTTTGTTGGGAAATATCTCCGACAGCAACACCCAGCAAACCGGCCCCCAACTCACTGCGAACGAGGCTGTGTAACACAACATGGCAGCCAGGGTCACGCCTCCGACATTCTGTATAAAAAACGAAAGCCCCAGCACAGCCATACTCACGGCCATGCCCAGGCTGCCTATTATCATCAGCGGCTTGCGTCCGAAGCGATCCACGGTGAAGATGGCCACGACGGTGAATGTCAGGTTAATGACTCCGACAATAATGGTTTGTGCCAGTGCCGCGTTGGTGCCGTATCCCATGTTGCGGAATATTTCGGGGGCGTAGTAAAGCACGACGTTGATCCCGACGAATTGTTGGAATACCGACAACAGGATACCTATGATAATTATTCCTATTCCATAGGCGAACAGCGGAGATCGGGCTACTCCTTCGAGCGAGTGGCGTATGCTGGCCACTTCGCCCGCAACATCATCCGTCCCGAGCACCTTGCGCAGTATCGACGACGCTTTTTCCTCGCGGTTTTTCATCACCAGCCAGCGCGGGCTTTCAGGAACACAGAACACCAGTATCAGCAGCATTGTGGCGGGAATAACCTCCGATAGGAACATCATCCTCCATCCGATTTCGGTGATCCACTGTTCGTTACCGCTTTTGGCAATGAAATAATTCACGAAGTACACCACCAGCATCCCGAATATGATCGCGAACTGGTTGAACGATACTAACCGTCCGCGCTTTTCGGCGGGCGACATTTCTGCGATATACATAGGTGAGAGCATCGAAGCCAAACCCACGCCCACGCCGCCTATGATGCGGTAGATCACGAAATGGGGGATGAACTCGCTCAGCGGAGCCCCGCTCCCGAAGCCCATCTCGGGATAGGCCGATCCTATGGCCGACCATATGAACAGGACGGCTGCCACGATCAGGCTGCGTTTGCGTCCCAGGCGCGTGGCCATGAATCCTCCGATCATGCCTCCTGCGATGCAACCTATCAGTGCGCTCGACACCAGAAACCCGAGCATCGAGCTGGCGGCGGTCTCCTCCAGGCCAAGCGGCGCAATGAAATTTATGTCGAGATATGCGACAGTGCCGGAAATTACCGCAGTGTCGTATCCGAACAGCAGCCCCCCCAGCGTCGCAACCATGGTTACGAACATCAGGTAACCCGAAGTATTGGTTTTGAACATACCCTTTGCCATATTATATGTACATCGACAAAAGTTGTTCGTAACGCTCCTGTCTGCCGCTTATGGTCTCGGGATCGTCGTTCTCGAACGCATAGTCGCGCAGGTCGTCGAGCGTCAGCTCGCCTTTCTCAAATCGTGCCCCCTCGCCGCCGTCGAACGAAGCATAGCGCTCTTTACGCCACGCTTTGTAGGATGTTTCAGACAATATCCTGTCTGCGATGACCAGTGCGCGGGCAAAGGTATCCATCCCCGTGATGTGGGCGATGAAGATATCTTCCGGCGTTGTGGAATTGCGTCTCACCTTGGCATCGAAGTTGATCCCTCCCGGAGCTATGCCGCCACCCTGGAGTATTACGAGCATCGCCTCGACGGTCTCCTGCAGGTTGATCGGGAACTGGTCTGTGTCCCAGCCGTTCTGGTAGTCGCCGCGG
Source organism: Rikenellaceae bacterium (assembly GCA_031552535.1). Lineage (GTDB taxonomy): Bacteria > Bacteroidota > Bacteroidia > Bacteroidales > Rikenellaceae > JAVBMJ01. The sequence continues at coordinate 8,398 of JAVBMJ010000036.1, read as the reverse complement.
TTGGCGTCGATGCTGCCCAGCATGCCTGCGTCGACGGCGCACTGCAACTCATGCTCGAATGTGTGGCCGGCCAATGTGGCGTGGTTGACCTCTATATTGAGCTTGAAATCCTTATCCAACCCCCAATGGCGCAGGAAGCCGATCACCGTTTCCGTGTCGAAGTCGTACTGGTGTTTGGTCGGTTCCATAGGCTTGGGTTCTATAAGGAACGTGCCTTTGAACCCGTTTTTACGGGCGTAGTCGCGAGCCATAGTCAGCATCCGTGCCAGGTGCTCTTTTTCGCGCTTCATGTTGGTGTTCAGCAGCGACATGTAGCCTTCGCGTCCTCCCCAGAACACATAATTCTCACCGCCGAGGGCTATCGTGGCGTCAATGGCATTCTTGATTTGCGCACCGGCCATAGCCACGGCCCCGAACTGGGGATTAGTGGCCGCACCGTTCATATAACGCGGATGGCTGAACACGTTAGCCGTTCCCCAGAGCAGTTTTACTCCTGTCTCAGCCTGCTTCTTTTTTGCATATTCCACTATTTCGTAGAGGTTGTGCTCATACTCAATCAGCGAGGCGCCCTCGTTTACAAGGTCGATGTCGTGGAAGCAGTAGTACGGGGCGCCTATCTTCACAAAGAAGTCGAATGCCGAGTCCATTTTCGCTTTGGCCTGCTCCACAGGGTCGGCTATCGACTGCCACGGGAAACGGTGCGTAGCCCCTCCGAAGGGATCGGCCCCGTCGCCGCAGAACGTATGCCAGTAAGCAATCGCAAAGCGCAACTGCTCTTTCATGGTTTTTCCGCCGACGATGCGGTTTTCGTCGTACCACCGGAACGCAAGCGGATTTTTCGATTCCGGGCCTTCGTAACCGATTTTTGCGATCTTTGAAAATAATGAGTCCATAGGTTTTAGGTTTTATTGCTTTATTAGGATGTGCCGATACGTTTTGGATTCCGCCTGATCCCCCAATGGGGATCAGGCGGAATCCAAAACATAAGATCTATTGTGTCGCGCCGAGGCATTTGGCCAGTAGTGTTTTCCAACGGTCGTAGCACTCTTCGAGTGCCGCTCTGCCGCCGGGACAAGGGTCTACTGCCGCCACCATTTTCAGTGACCGGAACGCCTCGTCCGGTGATTCGTAGAACCCGGCTCCGAGCGCAGCCCCGCGGGCTGCCCCCAGAGCTCCATCGGTGTTGTAAAGTTCGATGCGCGCTCCGGTGAGGTCGGCGAGAGTCTGGCGGAAAACCGGACTGAGAAACAGGTTGGCGCTTCCGGCGCGTATTACCCTCGGGTCGAGACCCACCTCTTTCATTATATCTATCCCGTAACGGAAAGCGTAGGCTATGCCCTCCTGGGCAGCCCTTAGCAGATGGGCACGCGTATGCCTGTTGAGGTCTATGCCCGAAACCGAAGCCCCGGTGTAGCGGTTTTCCAACATCCTTTCGGCTCCGTTCCCGAATGGCAGCACCAGGACTCCCTCGCTGCCTGCGGGCACCCCGGCAGCCTCCCCGTTTATCGCCTCGTAGTCCATCCCGTTGCCTGCCACACGTTTCATCCAGGCATTGAGTATCCCCGTGCCATTGATGCAGAGCAGGACCCCGTAGTGCGGGTCGGCTTGTGTATGGTTGACGTGCAGGAACGTGTTTACCCGGGATAAAGGATCGGCCTTGGGCATGGTTGTAACCCCGTATACCACTCCCGACGTGCCCCCCGTGGCTGCCACCTCGCCACTATGCAAGACTCCGAGCGAGAAAGCGTTGTTGGGTTGGTCTCCAGCCCTGTAGGAGATAGGGGTTCCTTCAGGTATGCCTGTGGCGGCTTCCGTTCCGGCCGACGTATGGCACTGTATTCCAATGGAATGTTTGGCGGCGGGGATCATTGTTTCGGGGATCCCGTAATGTTGTGCGACGAAATCGGCCCGTCGTCCTTCGGCGAAATCCCACAGTATCTGCTCCGACAAACCGCTCTCGGTAGTTCCTGTCTCTCCCGACAGCCTGAAGGCGATATAGTCGCCCGGCAGCATGAATTTATCGACGCGGGCAAATATCCCCGGCTCGTTGCGTGCCACCCAGGCCATTTTCGATGCGGTGAAGTTGCCCGGCGAGTTGAGCAGGCGGCGCAGGGTCTCCTCGCGGCCCATCTCTTCGAGCGCCCGGGCTCCCGTTTCGACTGCACGGCTGTCGCACCATATTATCGATGGGCGCAGTACGTTGCCCGATTTATCGAGGCATACCAGACCATGCATTTGATAGGTGATACCTATGGCCGCCACCTCCGACAGGGGCACATCGGCCGATATCCGGCGGAGACCTTCACACATGTAATCCCACCACATTTGCGGATCTTGCTCGGCCCATCCCGAATGCGGCGACGATATGGGCATCTCGCTATCGGGGACAGTAGCCGAAGCCGCACACCGGCCCGAGGATATCTCCAACAGGGATACTTTTACAGACGAACTTCCGATGTCGATTCCGAGACTATACATAAGATTGCATGTTTTTATATTCTCCAGTTTATGAAGTTGAGTTTGGCCTTGCCCCTCATATCACGCTCCCATGTTGCGTGGTTGAAACTGTAGAACCGTGCCGGTTTGTGGGTAACTCCCGTCTCGCGGTCGCCGGTAAGTGAGATGTAACCCGAAGCCAATATCTTTTTCCGGAAATTACGGTTGTCTATCTCCACCCCGAGAATAGCCTCGTAAAGCGATTGCAATTGCCGTATCGTAAAACGGCGCGGCAATAATTCAAATGCTATCGGCGACTGCATCAGGTCACGGCTCAGGGCAGACAATCCCTCCGCCAGTATGCTTTTATGGTCGAGAGCCAGTTTTTTGATCGATCCTACCTCGGCCCAACGGGCACCTTTGCCCGCGGTGTAGTAGAGTATGCGTTTTTCGAGTTTTAGCAACGAGTAGTAAGCCACAGTAATAACCCGTTCGGCACTTACGCCGTAATATTCGCTTATCCATCGGATATCCTCCCCCGAAACGCGGTGAGGATCGGAAAATACCCTCATCTGGCGCAGAAAGATGTTTTTTAGCCCGGTCATATTTTCCAGTATGCGATTGGCGGCAACTTCGAGCGATTCATCCTGAAATATCAGACTGCCGGGAAGCTTGTATTCCCCTGACGGCGACCGTCCCATCTCGCTGTTACGATCCACGAGCAAAACTTTCAGTGCCGTGCCGTCGAACCCGAACACTACACAGTCAACCGAGACGGAAGAATTGATCCTGCGTTCCATACCGCATGAGAAATTAACGATAAGCTCTTCACCTCAAAAGTACGTTTACTGATCAAAAAAACAAAACTTAGTGTAATTATTACGCTAACTAAATCCACGGCAAAATATATATACAATATAAAAGGCTCTCTTATGCAGCCTCCAACTGCCGCTTTTTGAAAAAAGCGGCACCAAAAACTTTTAATTCCGACCGTGCTCTGATTTTGTAGTAGTTGGATTAAAGATAGTAAGCCATTAAAAATTAAAACTATCTAAATGGCTTGCTGTCTTTAATCCAACTACTATAATGTCGTAGCAAAGTAATGATTGAAGTTTTTTGGGCGACTTTTTCGAAAAAAAGTCGCAGTCGATGACAGTGTAGAGAGCCTTTCATATTGTATATATATTTTGCCGTGGATTTACGCTAAGACGGCTTTGGTGCGACCTGTCGTCGGAGTTATCCGAGCATTGGTATTATTGTTACGTATATACCTGCTATTATAGCCGACGTGATTACGCCTGTAATGTTTGCCCCGAGGGCGTCGGGGAGTATCATCGAACCCGGGTTATCTTTCGAGACCAGCTTTTGAGCCACCTTGGCCGTTGTCGGCACGCAACTTACGGCAGCTATGCCGATAACCGGGTTGAAGTTGCCTCGTTTGATGAAATACATCACATACCCGCCAAGAATGCCTCCTATCCCAGAGATCAATAGCGCCAGTATTCCGAGTACCAGCAGTTTCAGGACCACGGGATCGAGCAGTATGTGTGCATCACACAATACACCGAGCAATATTCCAAGGAAGAATGTCGACCCGTAGAGCATCGGTCCGCTGATGAAGTCGATCACGTGCTTCAGACCCGACTCCTTGATTACCACACCCGTGAACAGTGAGAAGAACAATGGGGCGGCAACGGGAAAGAGCAGGCAAAGGAACACACACATCACCACGGCCAGCGATATCTTCGTCGCCGGACTGTATTGCTTCGCCTTTTCTTTGGAACGATCCATTTTTATGGCCCTTAATTTTTTGGGAACCATGGCTTTCACCAGGTATGGATATCCTCCGTAGGTGAGTCCCAGGTAGAGATAGGCGACGACTGTTATCGGCACGAATATCTCTTTCGACAGGTTTAGCGACGTGAATAACACCATCGGGCCGTCGGCGCCACCGACCATCGCTATCGAAGCGCTGTCGTTGAGGCTCAGACCCATCCCGTAGGCGATGGGAATGACCGCGAATGTTCCCAGTTCGGCGAACAGCGCCAGGAGCATGCTCTGCAACGGCTTAGCCAGCAGGAAACTCATATCGAGCATCGTGCCGATACCCATAAATATAAGACATGCTATCAGACCGTTACTGAACATATAGGTGTATATTGGTTGCAGGAAGTCGATCTGCAATATCTCCACAAGTTTATCCGTGTCGGTGACCATCGGGTCGAGAAAAAGGTTGCCCTGTTCGCCGCCAGGCAGGAACAGTACGCCGGCGTTTATCGCGGCCATGCCCAATCCCATAGGGATCATCACCAACGGTTCGAGTATCTCTTTGCGCCCCAGGTATACGAGCAATATCCCCAATAGGATCAGCCCGATACGTGAGTACATTATTACCGGGTCCGACTGCAACAGGGTGGATATACCCTGGAATATGTTCCCAAGATCATATTTTTCCATGGTGGTATTCATAAAGGCTGTCCATCTTGTTGTCGTTTGCCCCGTCTTTTTTGTCGGAGAAGTGCATGCGTGCTATGGCATACAGGTCGCGCACTTTTTCCTTACGGTCGAAACGGTTGCGGTCTTCATGCAGTTGGAACAATTTTATTTCTCCGTTGTCGTCGATGATTTTCATCGCCTTGGCTATACGTGCCTTTTCGATCCTGTTATTACGCACATAAGCCTTGTAGTGGACCACTATGGTGTGCATGCCTTTTTTGTTCAATCCTAAAAATACCCATATCATAACTTTTATGACATAGGCCAGCGCTATTCCGATGGCAAATGTAAATCCCATCATCATAACGGTTTCCCATATTACATGAGCTAAAGTCATTGTAAAAAATATTAAAGTAGCCACACCGGTCGATAAGCAAACCTGTGGCTGGAAATTTATGCCGGGCCAATCGTGCGTGCGTTCCGCTGTTGGCCGGATTTATCGGTTTTTGTGATTGTGAAAAAAATTAGCGGGTGGGACTCGTCACAAGGGCTGTTGTTGCCATGCTTGCTGTACACCATTCCGGGTTACGGATGTCAGGGCGTGTTAACACTACAGGTAATGCCCGCTTTCGGTGCGGTTTTCTCTCCTGTGTCGCCACTTTTTCTGGAAGTATTCCCGGTATTCCTTCGAAAAACGGCTTGCATGAAGCAAAACGGCATTGAAATCAAACACAACCGTTAGCGTTGACACTTCCTAAATAATAAGGATACCGAATAGCAGGTAGTCGGCATTGCGCGGTTTTTTGCCCGAAGATATGTAGCCTTCTGCCGAAACAGGCAATCCATCGTAAAGGACATGCAGCCTCCAATGGCAAGTATAATGTGGTACCGGATTGCTGACTTTTTTGGGGATAACTCTCGAAGATATTTTGCCGGCTATGCGCGGAGATTGCACGGCATCCGACAGGAAAAAATCTTCCGAATAGCAGGTGTGGCCTGTGGCTGAGGAAAAAGAGCATTCCGTGGATGACGGGATTCCCAGGGGATGGAACGACGCCTCGGCGCTTTCCCGGGCTGCACTATGGGCCACCGAGAGCAAAAACACCAGAAAATAGAGCATCTTTTTCATACCATATCCAATCTGCAGGCGAAGGTACTGTATTTTTTGTTATTGTGCAGCCTCGCAGAGTTAAGAAATTGTATATTATGCGAACAAAGAGGCTGTCTGAATTTACTGAAGGCACGTGCCGATATTATCCTCCGGATCTCTCAATAGGGTCTGTTTACCATTTTCTGGGGTTGATCAGTTGCAACAGATATTCATCCTGCCAGTCCGAGGTGGTGCGTATCCACTCTTTTTTCAATCCTACCGTCGTGAATCCCTTGTTGCGGAACAGCGCAAGCGAGCGATTGTTGGAGGCAGCTATATTGCAATACAACTGATTAAGCCCCAATACCCTGAAGCAATAGTCTATTATGACTCCGAGCGCTGCCGAGGCGTAACCCTGTCCCTTATCGCGCTGGTCGTATATCAGTATACCTACTCCGGCCCGCCTGTTGTATGGATCGAGATCGAAGAGGTCTATCGCCCCCACCGGAAGCGAACTCTCTTTCGATTCTATGATAAGCCGCAGTTGCTTGGCTTCATAAATATCATACCGCTGATTCTCTATGAACTGGCGCAGGATGTATTTCGAGAATGGTGCCACGGTATAGCTCACGCGCCATACCGTAGTGTCGTTTTCCCATTTGTAGAGTATATCTATATCTTCGGGTTCGAGCGCCCGCAGGCGTATCGTATCCGTTTCGAGGCTTTGCATTGTATCGTGTATTTGTCTGTCGCGGGCAAAAGGTATCCACCCTCGCCAGCGGTCATATTATAGTCCTATTATTTTATTGCGTATCAACATCGCCACTCCCAGTGCCCCGGTGTTTTCCCCCAGTTGCGACAGGCGGAATTTGGTGTCATTATAGACCAGCGAAAGCGAATATTTGCTCGCCGCCGACTTTATCGGCAACATTATGTAATCGCCCGCACGGGCCATGTTGCCGCCTATTATCACCAGTTCCGGATTGAAAATATTTATCAGGAAGGCTATGCTCTTCCCGACTTTTTCACCGGCCTGACCGATAAGCTCTATCGACAGGTTGTCGTCGTTCTTGGCTGCCGCGACTATATCGTTGATGTGGATAGGCTCTCCGCGGTTGTACTTCTCCTTGAGGATGGTATTCATTCCGGCCTTGATCATGGCCACGAACTTTTTCTCCATCTCGATCCCCGATACCTCGGTTTCGAGGCATCCCTTCTTTCCGCAACCGCATATTATCTCGTTGTCGAAGAACGGTGTGTGCCCGAATTCTCCGGCAAACCCCGATTTGCCGTAGTAGAGTTTCCCGTCCACAACTATGCCGATGGCGACACCGCGCCCCAGATGGAGATAAAGGATGTTTTTTTCATTCTTTATGTTGCCCGTGAAATATTCAGCAAAACACCGGGCCCGTGTATCGTTCTCGAGCAGCACCCTGATCCCGACCCTTTGCTCTATTATCTCCTTGAGCGAACGCTCTTCGGTGGTGAAGTATTTGTAGCTTCGTCCAGTATTGGGGTTTATCCGTCCGGCCATGCACACCCCCAGGCCAAGTATCTTGCCGCGGTCCACACCGCTGTCATCGATGAATCGCCCGATGGTCGATACTATCTTTTCGAGGCATCGTTCCGTATCCACAAGCTCGAAGTCGGGCTCGATATCACTGAATATTATATTGTTTTTAAGGTCGGTAATTACAAACCTGATGTCTTCACGGCACACGTCCACTCCGGCAAAGTATATGGCCGAATTTGCGAGTCCGAAGATATTGGGTCTTCGCCCTCCCGGCGTCTCCACTTTGCCGTTATCGACCACAATCTTTTCGTCTACCAGATCCCCGATCAGTTTCGTTATCGTCGGTATGCTGATGTGCAGCTCTTTGGTCAGTTCGGCAAGCGTACACTGTCCGTTTAGCGCGAGGTAAGCGATAATATTGCGCTTTATCAGGTTGTTCTTATGCGTAATACCTTTTTTCGCATCATCTTCGTGCTGGTTGAAGAACTCTTTAAGTGATACCATAAGGCTATTCTTAAATTTTTTACAAAAATACATAATAATCTCTATGCGAGATGTGTTATTTATTAATTTTTTAATGAATTGTTGATAAATTTCTTTATTTTTTAATTCTACTTAATTTTCGGGTCATGGGATTTAGAGGATAAAAAACAGCTTTGTATGAAGCCGATTCTTTGTTATCCCGATCCTCTCATGGAATAGCATTTTTATAGGCATTATTAGAAGCTGTTTTGAATTTATTAATCTCGTTCTTTTGTCCTCTTTTCCGCTTAATAGGAGTATTAGGGCGTGTTAGCATAAACCCGCACGTTCGTTTTCCTGTCGGTTTTGGGTTCTACCGCATGAAATTTTATCCCCAATGGAACCACATTGTCTCAAAAATTTCACTTGTATAACACAAAACCGCCTTACAGAACCCAAAC
>JAVBMJ010000031.1:0-32189 GCA_031552535.1 Rikenellaceae bacterium | reverse complement strand
TGGCGTTGAAAGATTCGGCTGCTGCGTTGGTTGCCCGGTTGTGGAAGTAGTTGCAGATGGTGGCGTAGTTGTTCTGCATGGTTTGGATTACGGATTTGAAGAATTTGAGATTGAGTCGTTCGACGCGTTCGTACCATTTTGCGAGTTTTAACAGGACTCCACCTGGGTTTTACATTGACCCCATTTTCACCATCCCGTTTGCGTATTAAGCCGAACATCACAAAAAACGCGGGCAACCCATTAAGGGTTGCCCGCTACATTCCGCAAACGGGATATTATTACATGGCGTTCACACGAACCTGCAAACTGCCTTTAAGGTTGCCTGCTTTATTTTTATGGATAACGCCCTTTTTCGCCAATTTGTCGAGCATCGAGGTTACTTTCGGAAGAAGGGCCTCGGCTGCGGCTTTATCTGTGGTATTACGCAAAGCCTTCATCGCATTGCGAGTGGTTTTGTGGTAATACTTATTCTCTATTTTTCTACTTTCAGATTGGCGAATTCTCTTCATCGCCGACTTGTGATTTGCCATTTCAGACAGATTTCTTTTGTAACATTTTATTATCGTAGCCCATAGGAGAATCGAACTCCTCTTTCAAGAATGAAAATCTTGCGTCCTAACCGATAGACGAATGGGCCATTACAAGGCCGCTGTTATCCATTTCAGCGGTGCAAAGGTAAATAAAAAGACGTTACATGCAAACTTTTTCATGAAAAAATCACACATTTTTTTAAATATTGCCTTTTGTGCAGCCGTATATGCAAATGGGCCAAATCATAAATCACTTGTAGACAATTGTGTACTCCGAAGTTGTCTGGAATACGTGGCATCCCAAAGAAGGCGTGGTATTGCAACCGGACAGATAATCTGCCCGGCAGGGATGTGAATTATTGTCATAATAGAATAGTATCGGGAGAAACAATTTATTGAGAAATAGTGAATTGATTCACAGCGCGTTATTCACGCGGATGTATGAATGGCATATATGCCGGAGGGGTTTTACACAGGATATTCGAATATATTATTAGGTCAAAAAATAGGGCGGATTGCCGCAGGCTCGAAAAAAAGAATTATTTTTGTCCGATTATGGGCGGGTGTACATTGTCCGCAAATGAGATAATGATCGGTCAGGAGCGACTTAAAATATTTGAAAATCATATAAATAACCTAAAAACAGAAGCTTGTAATGAAGAAAAGTCTGAAAATTGTTGTGCTGGCCAAACAGGTGCCCGACACCCGTAATGTGGGTAAGGACGCCATGAAAGCCGACGGCACGGTAAACCGCGCCGCCCTTCCGGCGATCTTCAATCCCGAAGACCTTAATGCGCTCGAACAGGCGTTGACAGTGAAAGAGATGCTGCCGGGCAGCACGGTGTACCTTCTGACGATGGGGCCTCCGCGCGCAGCCGACATTATCCGCGACGCTATGTTCCGCGGCGCCGACGGCGGCGTATTGCTCACCGACCGCAAATTTGCCGGAGCCGACACACTGGCTACTTCGTACGCCCTTTCGCGTGCACTGCTTAAGATCAAACCGCATCTCATCATCGCAGGCCGCCAGGCTATCGACGGCGATACGGCCCAGGTAGGTCCGCAGGTCGCCGAGAAACTGGGCTGGCCACAGGTTACCTATGCCGAGGAGATACAATCGATAGACGACAAACAGGTGGTCATCAAGCGCCGTCTGGAGCATGGGTTCGAGATCGTTTCGTCGCCGCTGCCGATGGTGATGACGGTCAACGCTTCGGCTCCCGAGTGCCGCCCGCAGAATGCCCGCCGGGTGATGAAATACAAGCATGCCAAAACTCCTATGGAGTTGCAGGAGTTGCAGAACGACTATATTACCGAGCTTTGCGGCGGTCGCGGCTACCTCAACATTATAGAGTGGGGTGTGGCCGATGTCGATGCCGAGGACAAAGACCTGGGCCTGCAGGGTTCGCCCACGAAGGTCAAGAAGATCGAGAATGTGGTATTCCAGGCCAAGGAAGCCAAGAAACTCACCGCCTCGGATCAGGATATGAACGAGTTGATGGCCGAATTGATCGCCAGCCACACTTTAGGTTAAACCGTAGCCCAAGACATAGACATGAACAACATATTTGTATATTGCGAGATAGATAACGGCAAAATAGCCGATGTTTCACTGGAGCTGATGACCAAAGGGCGCGAACTGGCCTCCACGCTTGGTTGTAAACTCGAAGCGCTGGCCATAGGGCACAACCTGAAAGGTGTCGAGAAAGAGTTGGCCCTTTATGGCGCCGACACGGTGTGGATGGCCGACGACAAGGAATTGGCTCCTTACCGCACGTTGCCCCACACGGCCATCGTATGCGGTATTTTCGAGGAAGAGAAGCCTCAGATAGCGCTTTTCGGCGCTACGACGCTGGGCCGCGACCTGGCTCCGCGCGTTTCGTCGGCGCTGCACAGCGGCCTTACCGCCGACTGTACGAGCCTGGTGATAGGCGACCACACCGAAAACAAAACAGGCAAGGAGTATAAGGGTCTTTTGTACCAGATACGTCCCGCCTTCGGAGGTAATATCATCGCCACGATCATCAACCCCGACCACCGTCCCCAGATGGCAACGGTGCGTGAAGGTGTGATGCGCAAGGAGCCTGCACAGAAGCCCGGCGCAGGTGCGGTCAAGGCGATAGAGTGGAAGAAATATGTCAAGGACGCCGACCTTGCGGTGAAAATCATCGACCGCCAGATCCAGGAGCGCAAGATCAACATCAAGGGTGCTTCGGTGATCGTTTCGGGCGGCTACGGCGTTGGCTCGAAGGATAACTTCAAACTGTTGTACGAACTGGCCGAGGTTCTGGGCGCCGAGGTTGGCGCTTCGCGTGCGGCTGTCGACGCAGGTTTTGCCGAACATGCCCGCCAGGTGGGCCAGACTGGGGTTACGGTGCGCCCGAAACTCTACATCGCCTGCGGTATTTCGGGACAGATCCAGCATACGGCCGGGATGGACCAGTCGTCGATGATCATCGCGATCAACAACGACCCCGAGGCGCCTATCAACCGTATCGCGGACTATTCTATATGCGGCGACCTGAACGAGGTGCTCCCGAAGATGATCAAATATTACAAACAAAACTCGAAGTAATATGGCTTAGGAACCGGGCCGGGAAGTTCCCCCTCCGTCTTGCCTACGGGTCTGCGGGCATAGCTTGAAATAGGCTGCAGTCCATGTAGTAAACCGGAGAACGATACTTCAGCCCTGTTTCCAAACCTGTCAAAACAATACAGTTATGGCTAATTTTTTTCTTGATAATAAAGATTTGCAGTATCATCTGGGGCACCCCCTGATGAAAAAGATCGTCGAGTTGCGTGAGCGGGGTTTCGCGTACAAAGACCAGTTCGATTACGCTCCTGCCGACTTCGAGGACGCTATAGATAATTACCAGAGGGTTCTGGGCATCGCGGGCGAAATATGCGGCGACGTCATAGCCCCCAATGCCGAAGATGTCGACACGGTTGGCCCGCATGTGGAGAACGACCGCGTGGTGTACGCGCCGGGAACGGCACAGAATATCGAAGCTATCACCAAGGCCGGCCTGTTCGGCATTTCGTTACCCTATAAGTACGAGGGGTTGAACTTTCCGCTGGTGTGCTTCGTTATGGCCAACGAAATGGTGGCCCGTGCCGATGCGGGTTTCGAAAATATCTGGGGATTGCAGGACTGTGCCGAGACGCTCAACGAATTCGCTTCGGAGGAGATCAAGGCCGAGTACCTTCCCCGTGTGTCGCGCGGTGAGACGTGTGCCATGGACCTTACGGAGCCCGACGCCGGTTCCGACCTGCAGGCGGTGATGTTGAAGGCTACGTGGAGCGAGGAGAAGAAGACCTGGTTGCTGAACGGGGTGAAGCGTTTTATCACCAACGGCGACGGCGACGTATCGCTGGTACTGGCCCGTTCGGAAGAGGGCACCTCCGACGCGCGCGGACTGTCGATGTTCGTCTACGACAAGCGCCACATGGCGGTTAAGGTTCGCCGCATAGAGAACAAACTGGGGATCAAGGGTTCGCCCACCTGCGAGCTGGTGTTTACGAACGCTCCGGCGGAGTTGGTAGGCGACCGTAAGATGGGATTGATCAAATATGTTATGGCGCTGATGAATGCCGCACGCCTGGGTATCGGCGCCCAGAGCACGGGTCTTTCGGAGGCCGCCTACCGCGAGGGGTTGAAGTACGCCCACGAGCGCGAGCAGTTCGGCAAGCCGATCATCCAGTTCCCGGCGGTTTACGAGATGCTGACCAACATGAAGGCTAAGTTGCAGGGGTCGCGTGCGTTGCTTTACGAGACCACCCGTTTTGTGGAGATATACAAACTCTACGAGGCCATTGCCAAGGAGCGCAAGCTGGAGCCCGAGGAGCGTGCCGAGATGAAGGCGTACGCCAAACTTGCCGACGGGTTCACTCCGCTGCTGAAGCTGATGACCAGCGAGTATTGCAACCAGCTGGCTTACGACTCGTTGCAGATACACGGCGGTTCGGGTTACATGAAGGACTATCCGATACAGCGCATATACCGCGACGCCCGTATCACCAATATATATGAAGGTACGACGCAGTTGCAGGTCGTTGCGGCGATCCGCCACGTCACGACCGGCACTTTCCTTGCGAAGATGCAGGAGTACGAGGCTGCGGAGTACAACCGCGACATGGAGTCGATACACAAGCGCATCGTGGCGATGAGGGAGACTTATGAGGCTGCAGTAGATAAGGTTGTGGCGACTGCCGACAACGAGGTTATCGACTTCCACGCGCGCCGTATGGTGGAAATGGCCGGCCATATCATGATCTCGCACCTGTTGCTGCGCCAGGGAGGCGAAGTTGAAGACTACAAGATCGCGGCCGAGGTTTATTCGAAATACGCCGAGGCCCAGATCAAGGCCGCAGCCGAATATATAGCCAATTCGACGACTGCCGACATCGACCTGTTCCGCACGGTGTTGTCGGAGCGCTTCGAGTAGGGCGGTGTGCCGAATAGGGCCGGTCGGTTTTCCGGAGGGAATTCAGACAGGCTCTGAAAGGCGGGGGCTTGTCCGGATTTTCTGTATGGAATCCTGGCAGGCTGTTGACAGGCTCTGAAAGTTGGGAGTTCGAAGCGGCATGCCGTCCGGATTTCCAACTTTCGGTTGTTATGTATGGGTGCCATTCTTTTGTACCCGCCCGGTGACGGGGTCTATGCGTGATGCAGGTGCAGTATGGTGAGACAAGCACAAAACAGATAGGCATATGCTTAAGTATTCGATAGAGAAAGAGCTCGAAAACAGGATATTGATCCTCGACGGGGGGCTCGGCACCATGGTGCAGGGTTATTCGCCCGACGAGGAGACTTACCGCGGGGAGGAGTTCGCGGCGTGGAAGGTGCCGCTGAAGGGGTGCAACGACCTGTTGGTGCTCACTTCGCCGCACATCATACAGCGTATACACGAAGCCTACCTGCTGGCGGGGGCCGATATAATATCGACCTGTTCGTTCAATGCCAACGCGGTGTCGCTGGCTGATTACGGTCTGCAACAGTATGTCTATCGCATAAACCGCACGGCGGCGGCGCTGGCCCGTTTCGAGGCCGACCGCCTGACGTTGGAAAATCCGTCGAAGCCGCGTTTCGTGGCCGGGTCGATTGGTCCCACGGGGCGTTCGGCGTCGATACCGGTCGATGTGAACCATCCCGAAAGCCGCAGTGTCGACTTCGATACGCTGGTGGCCGCATACTGCGAGCAGGTGCGGGGTCTTGTCGACGGCGGGGCCGACCTGTTGTTGGTTGAGACGGTTTTCGACACACTCAACGCCAAGGCGGCGGTTTTCGCCATCGACGAGGTGGCCAGGGAGCGTGGAATACGCCTTCCGCTGATGATCTCGGGTACGTTGACCGAGACGGGGAGGACTCTGTCGGGGCAAACCATAGAGGCGTTTTATAACTCGCTCTCGCATGCCGGACTGCTTTCGATAGGGTTGAACTGCGGCTTCGGGGCAGGGCAGTTGCACCCTTACCTCAAACGGCTCTCCGCTACGGCTCTTTGCCGCGTTTCGGTGCATCCCAACGCCGGATTGCCCAATGCGATGGGCGGCTACGACGAATCGCCGTCGAAGATGGCCGCCGACGTGGAACAGTATATGAAAGAGGGCCTGGTTAATATCGTGGGAGGATGTTGCGGTACGACCCCGGCGCATATAGGGGCCATAGCCGCCGTGGCCCGCCGTTATTCTCCGCGGCCTTTGCCGGACTCGCGCAAGGGCACTGTCGTTAGCGGCCTGGAACCTTTGGAGATAACACCGGGGATCAATTTCGTGAACGTCGGAGAAAGGACTAATGTCGCAGGGTCGGCCAGGTTCGCGAGACTCGTGCGCGAAGGGCGCTGGGACGAATCCCTGTCGGTGGCAGCCCAGCAGGTCGAGGCGGGAGCGCAGGTGGTGGATGTGTGTATGGACGACCCGATGATCGAAGCGGTGGGCTCCATGAAGCGTTTCCTGAATCTCGTGGCCACGGAGCCTGATATATCCCGTGTGCCGCTGATGATCGACTCGTCGCGTTGGGAGGTGCTGGAGGCGGGGCTGAAATGCGTGCAGGGACGCAGCATCGTCAATTCCATATCGTTGAAAGAGGGTGAAGAGGAGTTCCTGAGGCGTGCCGACCTTATTCGTCGCTACGGGGCGGCGATGGTGGTTATGCTCTTCGACGAAGAGGGGCAGGCCGACACGCTGGAGCGCAAGACGGCGGTGGCCCGGCGCTGCTACGATCTTTTGACCGGAAGCGGCATAGCGCCTGAAGATATAATATTCGATCCCAATGTGCTGGCTGTGGCTACGGGTATCGAGGGCCACAACCGCTACGGGATAGACTTCATCGAGGCGTGCCGCTGGATCAGGTCCAACCTGCCGGGAGCTAATACCAGCGGCGGGATCAGCAACCTGTCGTTCTCGTTCCGGGGCAATAACACGGTCAGGGAAGCACTACACAGTGTGTTCCTCTACCATGCCATACAGGCCGGGCTCGACATGGGCATCGTCAACGCCTCGACGCTGAGGGTTTACTCCGATATAGAACCACAGCTGCTGGAGTTGGCCACGGATGTAGTCCTGTGTCGCCGCGACGACGCCACCGACCGCCTCATATCGTATGCCGCCGATATGGCTGGGAATGAATCCGGACCGGGAGTGAAGGACGATACTGCGTCGTGGAGGGACTTTTCGTTGGAAGAGCGCATAGCCCACGCGATGACCAAAGGGGTGACGACCCATATCGCGGACGATGCCCTGGAAGCATACCGTGCGGCAGGGTCGCCACTGGCCGTCATCGACGGCTACCTGATGCCTGCGATGGAGCACATAGGGGAGATGTTTGCCGAAGGCAAGATGTTCCTGCCGCAGGTGATCAAGAGCGCGCGGGTGATGAAAGGAGCCGTGGAAGCGTTGACCCCATATATGCAAGACGGCGAAGGGGAAGGCGGCGGCGCGGGAAAGATATTGATAGCCACGGTGAAGGGCGATGTGCACGATATAGGTAAAAATATAGCTTCGGTGGTGATGGCGTGTAACGGCTACCGCATACGCGACCTGGGGGTGATGATCGACAGTACGGTCATAGCGCGCGAGGCTGCCGATTGGGGTGCCGATGCGGTAGGTCTGAGCGGTTTGATAACCCCGTCGCTCGAAGAGATGATCCGCACGGTGGAAGAGATGGGTGGGCTTGGGCTGACGGTCCCGGTTATCATAGGTGGCGCCACCACATCGGATATGCATACGGCGGTGAAGATAGCGCCACGCTACAAAGGTGTGGTGATACGTTCGCGCGATGCGGCGGACAATGTCCGCATACTCTCGGCGCTCACGGGGGCGGGCCGCGATGCGTTTATCGCCTCGGTGAGGGAGTCGCAGGAGCGGCTGCGCAGCCGTTTCGAGTCGAACGCCAGGGCTAAATGCCTTATCCCGCCGGAAGAAGCACGTCATAAAAGACATGTTAAAGATGATAAGGAGGTGATCCTCCCCCGACAAACGGGCAGGATAGTGTTCAGGAATTACCCTGTGCGCGAGGTGGAGCAATATATCGACTGGAACTTCTTTTTCCCGGCAATGGGGCTGCGCGGCAACTATCCGGCGATACTCTCTTCACCTGAGAAAGGGGAAGAGGCGCGGCGGTTGTTTGTCGATGCTCAAAAATTGCTTCGGAAAATAGAGCATGAAGGATCGTTGCAACTCAGTGCGGTGGTGGGGATTTTTCCGGCCCGCTGCGATGGCGACGATATTGTCGTTACGGATGGTTCGGGGCGGGAAGTAACTATGGCGCAACTGCGTAATTGCGAGGCCGGGAATAAGGAAAATCTCTCGCTTGCCGATTATGTGGCGGGTGGCGACACTCCGCACGACTTCGTGGGGGCGTTCGTGGTGTCGGCGGGTGCGGGGCTCGACGCGCTTACTTCCAGGCTACGCGACATGGGTGACGACTATAATGCAATACTTGCCAAACTGTTGGCCGACCGTCTCACGGAGGCTTTGGCCGAACGCGTCCACCTTTTCGTGCGCGAAGAGATGTGGGGTTACCAACACGGTAGCGGAACCCCGGCCGACGTGCTTAAGGGTCGATACCAGGGAATACGCGTGGCGTTCGGATACCCCGCCTGCCCCGACCATTCATTAAAGCGCGAAGTGTTCGACCTTCTGGGGGCGCACGATACCATAGGGGTGTCGCTCACCGAAAACTACATGATCTCGCCGGGCGAGACGCTGTGCGGACTTATCTTTGCCGATCCTGAGGCGCGCTACTTCTCGGTGGGGAAGATCTCCGCGGAGCAACTCTCCGACTATGCCGCGCGCCGCGCCCTGCCCGAGGAGGAGATACGCAAAATGATTGCACAACACCTGGAGTAGGCATACCGGTGCCGGATTTTTGCTTATGTCTACGCTTCGATGACGCTGATGCGGCATCTGCGGACTGGCATCGCATGGAAACGCGAAATCACATGATATGAGAGTCATAGAGATAATAAACAAAGCGCTCGAAGAGCGCGCCACGCGATTCACTTTCGAGCTGCTGCCGCCGCTGAAAGGGGCCGGGGCCGAAGGTATTTTCACATCGATAGATCCTTTGATGGAGTTCGACCCGGCATACATCAACATAACTTCGCACCGCGAAGAGATGATAGACGGCCGGTTGGTGCGCCGGCGTCCGGGTACGGTGGGGATATCGGCCGCGATCATGAAACGCTACGGTGTCGAGGCGGTGCCGCATATCATCTGCGGAGGGATTTCGCGCTACGACATCGAAAACGAGTTGATAGACATGGATTTTCTCGGTCTTAGGAATGTGCTGGCCCTGCGCGGCGATTCGTTACGCGGGCAACCACGGTTCGTGCCCCATCCCGACGGCCATGCCCATGCCGTAGACCTGGTGCGGCAGATAGACGACATGAACAGCGGACGGTTCATCGATGGACAAGTGGAGGAGTGCCGCCACAGCCGCTTTTGTATCGGGGTTGCAGGATATCCCGAGACTCACAGCGAGGCTGGCGATCCCGGAAGCGACATACGCCATCTGAAAGCGAAGGTCGACGCGGGGGCATCGTATATCGTGACCCAGATGTGTTTCGATACCGGCAAGATACTCAGTTTCATAGAACGTTGCCGCCTGTCGGGTATAACTGTACCCATAATACCAGGCATCAAGCCGCTAACTACAGCCCAACAGGTAGACCTTCTGCCCCGTATATTTTCGGTGGGGTTTCCTGCGGATTTCGCGGCAGCCCTGTCGCAGTGCCGCACCGCCGTGGAGATACGCGAAACAGGCATCGACTGGGCCGTCGCCCAGGCTCTGGAACTGAAGCGTGCCGCAGTGCCTGCGATACATTTTTATACCATGGGCCGCAGCGACACGATGACCCGCATAGCACGCAGGGTGTTCTGATAAGACGTTATGCATTTTTAGACAGTTTCTAAATACCAATAATATTTCTGGTATTTCCTGAGTGCACGAATAGACTGGACTTTATGTTATCGGTTATTTTTGAAATACATGCGGTTTTCAGACCCCGTAAAATACGGATTATTGCGATAAAAAATATATCTTTACAGATGGTAGCAGATCAATATATATCTGACAATAAATAATAGATCACGCATAGTATGACTGGCCGTATTTTAAGAAGTTTAATAAAGTATCGTTACGAAGCGCTGCGATACAATGATACATTTCTGTCTTTTGACAGCAGATCGCCTTCTTGCATGGAGAGTAAGGCCGAAGAGGTGGTGTATTGCTTCTGGACCGGGACCAATGCAATGTCTGACAACAGGCTTAAATCTATCGGGATATTAAAATCAAAATTGAACGTTCGCTTCGAGTTGATAACCCCGGATAATCTCGATTCTTTTATCATAGAAGGCTTCCCGTTGCATAAGGCGTTTCCGTATTTATCCGCGGTGCACAAGTCAGATTATCTCAGATGCTATTTCATGCACCATTATGGCGGCGGTTATACCGATTTAAAACCTGCGCGTTTCTCCTGGGCTTCTCTGTTTAAAAAAATAAACAGCTGTGACAAGTGGATGTTGGGCTATGGGGAAATAGGGAAAAAAGGCACGGCGAATGTTCCAGGACTGTTAGGGAAGGACCTGAAAAAATACTGGTATGTACTTCTTGGCAACTGTTCCTATATTTGTAAGCCGGGCAGCCCTTTCACATCCGAGTGGTATGCCGAACTACATCGCAGGCTGGATGCTTACTTTGATGATCTGAAAAATAATCCGGGAAATATCATGGGCGATAATGAAGGCTACCCCATTCCATGGACCAATATTCTGGGAGATATTTTCCACCCGTTATGCCTGAAATACCACGGCAATTTTATCTATTGCGATAAAATAAGACCATTGTTGAAACATTACAGGTAGAGGGTGGTGAACGGGGCTCTGTCAGAATGTGGAGGGAGCCATTGCCGCGCGGTTTTAGAGAATATGGGAGGCCCTTAAGAAACATCATGACAAAATTATCGGATGAAATTTAAACCGATTCGGGAGTTTGTAAAATATTTTTCGTATATTTCGCGGTCGTTTAGGCTTTCAAAGTGTGTTTTAAGTGAGTTTACGGCACGTTTATTCTGCATATAACTGTATTGTTTACAGCGATTTGCCGACATATGTCCGTGAGGATAATAGGAGAAATGACCGAGTGGCTGAAGGTGCGCGCCTGGAAAGTGCGTATACTCCAAAAGGGTATCGTGGGTTCGAATCCCGCTTTCTCCGCGGATGAGTTATAATACCTACGGAGTGTGGGCCCGGTAGGACGGGATTCGGGTGTAGCGGGAGAACATAGGATTTAGTATTCCCGTCCTGAAAAAAGGAGGGAGCGGGCAGGAAAAAGGGGGACGGAAGTTGTTATGTGCTGAAGTTGAGCGAGGGGGGAGATGGGGCTTAGAGTGTGGTGAAGGCGCCCGGGGACAAAAATTTGTGAGTGTAGTTTTTTGTATTGTTGTGTTTTAGAGGCTGCTTGTTTTCTCATGGAAAATAGTTGCGAGTTATTTTCAGGGTTATTTTTTTCGAAAATCGAGGAGCATAGTAGTGCTATATGATGGATTTTTCGTGAAAAAGAGGCCAAAATAGGAAGTTTAGACAGACTATTAAACAGTTTCGTTGTGTTCAGACACGTTTTTCCCATTGCGGATTTTGTTTGATTCGTTTTGTGAAAGCAGTTTCCGGATATTATTTTAATTCAGGTTGTGCCGAAAATACAGTAAACCAAAACCAATAAATTTCAATTAATCATTCTCAAACTATGAAAAAACTTTTTTTGATTTTGTCAGTAGCCGGTTTGTTGAGCCTCGGTACTGTGAACACCTATGCACAAGACGCTCCTGCTGCGGCTACGGAGCAGGTAGCTGCTTCAGAGGAGGTTGCCCCTGAAGTTGCCAATCCGGAAACTGCTGTTGAAGGCCAGCCTATGCACCAGGTGCTGAAACAGAAGTTCCTTGAAGGAGGCGCTATCTGGATGGCTCCTATCCTTTTGTGTCTTGTATTGGGTTTGGCTATCGTTATCGAGCGCGTTCTTTATCTGAACATGTCGACTGTCAACACCAAGAAACTCATTGCCAAGGTTGAGGCTGCTCTTGCAGAGGGTGGTATCGAAGCTGCTAAAACTGTTTGCCGCAATACCCGCGGTCCGGTTGCAAGCATATACTATCAGGGCTTGATGCGCTATGACGAAGGTATCGACGTTGTTGAGAAGACTGTTGTTTCCTACGGTTCGGTTCAGACCGGTAACATGGAGAGCGGGCTTACCTGGATCTCCCTGTTCATCGCCCTGTCTCCGATGTTGGGATTCATGGGAACTGTCGTCGGTATGGTCGAGGCGTTTGACGCTATCCAGGCTGCGGGCGATATCTCTCCGGCTCTCGTGGCAGGCGGTATCAAGGTGGCCCTTTTGACTACCCTGTTCGGTCTTATCGCAGCCGTTGTATTGCAGCTTTTCTACAACTATATTCTTTCGAAAATCGACTCACTGGTTGTGACTATGGAAGATACTTCGATCACCCTGATCGATATCCTCACCAAGTACAACAAAAAGTAATCCGGGCTTATGAAATTCTTACCCATATTAAAATTTGTACTGGCAGCCATTTCGGTGGTACTCGTGCTCGTCTTCTTCCTGGGATGGGTGGATGTTGACGCCATGCTTATATGGAATTATGTTTTGCTGGCGCTGGCTATTGCCCTTATCATCATCCTGCCTGCCATAAACATGATTAAGAACCCCAAGGGAGCTATAGGCAGTCTGATAGGTTTGGCAATCATTGTAGTGCTTTCCGGCATTACGTACGCCATGGCTTCGGATACTCCCGTTGTAAACTCCGGTGGCGGATTCTTTGAAGACGCCATGACTCTCAAACTTACCGATGTAGGCCTTTATCTGACCTATATTTCGCTTGCTGCGGCTGTTCTGGTTGCGGTATTGGGCGAGGTTAGGAATGCCTTGAAGTAATAAAGGTTTATAAAAAACCATACATAAACATGGCAAGGAAAATAGATGAAATAAATGCAGGTTCAATGGCGGATATCGCCTTCCTGTTGCTGATATTTTTCCTCGTCGCCACAACCATGAACGTCGACTCGGGTATCCAGCGCGTGCTTCCGCCGATGCAGGATGAATCCGATGTCAAGCCGATAGATATTAAAAAACGTAATATCCTGTTGGTTTTTGTCAGTAAGTTCGACAACATAATGGTAGGTGGAGAGAGGATGGATATCACGCAGTTGAAGGATAAGATCAAGGAGTTTGTTCTCAATCCCAACAACGATGAGAACCTTCCCGAGACCGAGGATACCAAAATCGAAGGTGCTATTGGCGTATATCCTGTGAGCAAGGGTGTTGTGTCGTTGCAGAACGACCGCGGAACGAGTTACAACCTGTACATCATGGTGCAGAACGAACTCACCCGTGCGTTCAACGAGATCAGGGACGAAGTGTCGGAGAAGTATTACCACAAGCCGTTCATGGAACTCGAGAAGTCGCAGCGCGATGCAGTGCAGAAAGCCGTGCCTTTGAAAATATCAGAAGCCGAACCGCGTAATATTGGAGGGAACTAACGATGGCAGTAATGAGGAAAAAGGGGGGCAAAGGAATGGCTCCCATATCTACAGCATCACTTCCGGACGTAATCTTCATGATACTTTTCTTCTTCATGGTATCGACTACGATGCGTGAGCAGGATTTGTTGGTGAAATTTACGCTGCCTTCGGCTACCGAAATTCAAAAGCTCGAGAAGAAATCGCTGGTATCCTATATTTATATAGGCCCCCCGATCCAGTCTCTCCAGTCGAGATTCGGCACAGCACCACGTATTCAGCTCAATGACAGCTATAAATCGACGAGGGATATTCTCGATTTCATAGCATCGGAGCGTGACAAACTCAATGAGGCCGACCGTGCCCAGATGACCGTTTCGATCAAAGCGGACCAGATGACACGAATGGGTATCATCACCGACGTAAAGCAGGAACTTCGCAGGGCTAATGCCTTGAAGGTTAGTTATACTGCCAGCAAATCATTGGGATACAAATAGAGTTTGACTCACGAATACAACAAAAAGACCTGTTTCAGATTTTTGAAGTGCTTTCCAAAATTTAGACGGGTTAATGATTAAATTTTTGAGGAATGAGTCCGGTATCATAACCGGGCTCATTTTTTTTCTGGTAATGTGGTCCCATTGGACTGATTTTCATTTTGGCTCAATGTAAAAATCAGGTGTAGCAGAGTAAAAATTTTATGCGTTTTTATAAATATTCATCATTCAGTTCCGCTTTAAATCCTTCACACAACCATTGCTTATTCACAATGGTTGTTTGAGTAAGCCAACTCCTTGTCCTTCCACATGTCCAATTTTTGGGGTTCCATTCATTGTTTTGAGACAACCTCTTTGCCATTAAATCCATCCTCATTTTTGCATATTAAGCCCGGCTTTCAAAAATTGCCGGAACGCATCTTGTAGTCCTAAAGATAAGTCATAATTACTTCCCATTGAAAAATTAAACAGTTTCAGATACCCCGGGTGTTTCTCCTGTGGTAGGCCGGCGAGAGAACTTACCTGCGCAGCACCGGGATCCGGTCGTTCGACCTGAAGGACGGGAACCACAATATCCCCCATCGGCCTGGGTATCGGCAAAGTGCTCAAAGCGCAAGCGGTATATTATTACCGACACCCAAGGATTGGTGTTGGTCGTTCGGGTTCATCCGGCTAACCATCACGACAGTAAGGCGGCACTGGATGTGATTCGACAGTTGAAGCCCGAGTTCAAACGGATGAGAAAGATTTATGCCGATGGAGGTTGTCGTGGTTATTTAAAAGACATTGTCAAAAAGGAGTTGAAATACACGCTGAAGATCACCATTCGCAACGACAAATCCAAGAAATCAAACCGCTGCCAAAGCGGTGTGTAGTGGAGCGGACATTTGCTTGGTGGGAATAGTACAGAAGATTGAGCCGCGAGTACGAGTTCGAAACAAAATACGAAGAAAATATGACCTATCTCGCAATGATCTGCCTGATGATAACCCGATTATAAAACTAAATTTAAAAACAACCTCTAAGAAACTGTTTAAATTTCCTATGGAAAGTATTATAAGTTCTTCCGGGCCGCTTTTCGCGTGAAAGTTTCGTTACATAGCACACCGCTATGCGCCTCTATTTTCACGCAAAAATCATCACCGGAATATACTTAAATCTTTTTCCACAGGGAAATTAGACAGTTTCTAAATCCCAGTTGTTCACCGGGTTTAGCACGCAGTTCTGAGAACGGGACCCGTTCCTGCCTTCATAGAATTCCGAGTATGGAATGATTGTTGCTGAAAACTCATTAAATTTGAGTATTCCCAAAAGGTAGTCAGGGGATGAATAACTATTATAAGAAGATGAAAACGATCAATTTGAGGAGTAGAATCGCGGGTATCCTGATCGCGATGGCTTTCGCAGGCAGTGTTTCGGCGCAGACATCCGCACCGAAACTGACTCCCGACCAGGCGAAGGAGGAGCAGGCTTATGCCACCGCCATCCAGGCTTGCCTGTGGGGCGAACCGTTTCGTATGTATGCGAAGTATGCCCCCGTAGCGGTCAAGGGCAATTCGATGGGAGTGAACTTCTACGTGAAACACACGGAACTTAAAACCGCCAAAGACCGGTTTGTGGTAACGCCCAACAACGTGACTATCGACGCCTACGCCTACACCGACCTTACCAAAGAGCCGGTAGTAATTTTCGTTCCCGCATCGACTGAAAAGCGCTGGTACATCGTACAGATCGGCGACAGCTTCGACGAGGTGATCTACAACGTGGCCGGAACGAAAGGAGCACAGCCGGGAACCTATATCGTGACCGGGCCGGAATATGAAGGCCCCGTTCCGGGCGACATGATGCAAATTAAAAGCCGCACCAACCTGGGCATGTCGGCCGTGCGTATCTTTACGTCGGGAGGGGATGATTTGGCGAAAGCCGTCGAATTTCAGAAAGGCTTTATGCTGATGCCCCTATCGCAGTACCTCGACAAAGGCATCGCGCCGGGACAACCGCCCGTAACGTCGGCATTCGCCACCTTCAAGAGCGCTGCGCCCGCGGAACTCCAGGCGCTCGACCTGATCGGTTTCTGGATGACGCAGGCGCTTCCCGCCGCAGCCGACCAGAACGACCCGTTGGTGGCTTCGTTCCATCCGATAGGATTGAGCGCGGCCAACGGATTCCAGTGGCAGGCGCTCGATGAAGCCACCCGCCGCGGCGTTGTACGCGGAATCAAAGCGGCCAGCGACATGATCGACAATAAATGGGCGAACATCGGCACGACGGTGGGCGGGTGGAAATATACCTTCGCCGGCGGACGCTCGGGGCATGATTTGGTGCTACGTGCGGCTTTGGCAAGGGGCGTCACCGGAGCCGAATTGTCTACGGAGGTGCTTTACCCCAACACCACGGTCGACGCCGATGGTAATAAATTCAATGGTGCCGGCAAATATGTGCTTCATTTAGCCAAAGACCAGATTCCTCCCGTCACCGTTTTCTGGAACCTGAACATGTTCGGCGACGATATGTTCTTTGTTGAGAACGACATGAAGCGTTACAGTATCGGCAGCAGCACTCCGGGGATTAAGTACAACAAGGACGGCTCGATTGACATATACATTCAGAACGAGAATCCGGGCAAGGACAATGAATCGAATTGGCTGCCAGCGCCAAAGGGCAGTTTCAATCTCACGATGCGCCTCTACGGTGCGGAATCGCCTATTTTGAACGGAACTTACCATCTACCGGGAGTGCAAAAAATAAAATAATATGAAGTTGACGAAAATTAATATCTGCAACCTGGCCGTCCTGTTTGCAGTAGCAGTGTCCGTTTTTCCTGTGGCGTCCAATGCCCAGCACCAACCGATGGATATCGAGATGATCAAGCAGGCCAATAACCCGCTGGCCCCGAAAAAAACGTTCAACGTGCACAATTATGTGATGCCGTCGCTTTACGGGATCCAGGATGCGACGATGAACCAGGTGATGCTGCGCTATGCGCAACCTGTGGGCCGTGTTTTCTTGCGTGCGACTATGCCGTTTGTTACCCAATCGCTGCCGGAAACCGCGCCGACGACTGGTTTCGGCGACTTCAGCGTGTTCGCCATCTATAAACTGACTAAAAAGGAGGGGGTCAGTTTAGGTGTCGGACCTTTGCTGGTCGCGCCCACGGGCAGCCACGGCCTCGGACAGGGCAAATGGCAGACCGGAGTTTCGGCCATGGCGTTTTTCTCCAAAAGCGACGTGATCCAGTTCGGCTCCCTGCTGCAATGGCAGACCTCTTTCGCCGGGGATGAAGACCGGGCTGACGTCAGCCTGCTCACACCCCAGATATTTTTCATGTGGCAATTGGGCGGGGGCACCTACCTGCGCAGTACGGGCATCTGGTCGTTCGACCTGAACGACGGGAATTACAACATACCCATCGGCCTGGGTATCGGCAAGGTGCTCAAGGCGCATGGCCGCACCGTGTTCAACATCTTTGCCGAACCGCAATATTCCGTAGCGACGAGCGGCATCGGACAGCCCAAATTTCAGCTATTTATTGGATTCAATACGCAGTTTTAAAAAATGACCAGATGAAAATGATCAATTTGAGTATCAGACGGGGAGCCGTCCTGCTAGCAGCCGTGACGGTCGCATTAACTTCCTATGGTCAACCGCAGAACAAGGGTGGACAAATGGGAGAGAACAAGCAGGCGCAAAGCGGCATAGAGAGAGTAAAAGACGAAGTGTTTTATTCCCGCGCTGTGGAAGCCGCCATATGGGCTATGCCCCTGATGAATTTCGACGCGATGCGGCAGGCTTACCTGCGCGACGCCGGGGCGCAGTACAACGACGTGATCTACTTCTCGCAGTTCGCCAACTGGAAGTTCCAGACCACCACGCCCAACAACTCGACCAACTACGTGATGTTCTTCTGCAACCTCAAGGACGGCCCCGTCGTGGTGGATGTGCCCGCTACCGGGGATGCCGCGCTTTTCGGTTCGCTCATCTCGGCATGGACGGTCCCGATGATCGATGTCGGGAATACGGGCGAGGACAAGGGCAAGGGCGGCAAATACCTGATGCTTCCCCCCGATTACAAAGGGACGGTCCCGGCGGGGTATATCAAGGTTCCTTTCGAAACGTATAACATGTACAGCCTGTTGCGCGTCATTCCCAAAAGTAATAGCAAAGAAGATGTGGACAATGCCATCGCTTACCTACACAAGCTGAAAATCTATCCGCTGAGCGATCCTGCGATGGCGATCCGCTACATCGACGTGTACGACAAACCGTTCGAAGGCATCGCTTCCTTCGCTTTGAGCTACTATGCAGGTCTGGCGAAAATCATCAAGGAAGAGCCCGTGCGGCAGTTAGACCTTCTGATGATGGGCATGATGCACGGCCTGGGCATCGGCAAGGACTTGGAATTCAATCCGGATGCGAACATGAAAACGGTATTTGAACGCGCCGCCAGGGACGCCCATGCCTACATGATCGATGGGTTCAAACACGACGGTATAATCTGGTGGCCGGGCAAACAGTGGAAATTTTTAGCTTCGCAGGAGATGCTCGCCTCGCATGCGACCGCCATCCTACCAGACAGATTATTGGTCGACGACCGCTCGTTCGTTCTTTACGGAGCCTTCGGACCTGCCAAAAATGCGCTTCCTAACCTGTATGTGAAGGCTTTCGTGGATGCGGACGGCGCGCAACTGAACGGTTCCAACACCTATAAACTGAATGTTCCCGCCAATGTGCCCACCACGCAGTTCTGGTCGGTCATCGCGCAGGACACCCAAACTGCAGGGTTTATCCGCGAAGCCAAAAGCGTGGGTGTGAACTCGTTCCAGAATCTGAAGAAAAACGCCGACGGTTCGGTCGACGTCTACTTCTCGCCCACGGCGCCCGAGGGTTATGAAAACAACTGGGTATCGACCGCCGAAGGCCAAGATTTCTTCCTGCTGTTCCGCAACTACGGGGCTGCCAAAGAAGTGCTCGCCAGGACTTCGCCCTGGACGTTGAACGACTTGGAAAAAGTAAAATAATAAGGATGTGAAAACATTGAATGTGAGAGTGGCGGCCTTTATGGTCGCAGTAGCCGCGATGGTTACATTCACTTCCTGCAACCAGCCGCAAAGCAAACCTGAACAGACACAGGACAAGGTTGAAGAAATGAATGTGCCCGGCCCACAGTCCGGAACCATTATGACCAAAGAATACGTCTACCAGATGGGCAAGTTCATGTATGTATATGTGGGAGTGGCCCATGGTAAACGTACACAACCGCATACTGGGCATGCGCGAGGTGCCCGAACCCGGGCGTAACGGCGGGGTGGTGCCCGTGGCGCCCATTAATCATGTGAGCCTGCTGACGGACTATATGGATCCGATGCAACGCTATGTGGTATGCCCCAACCAGGATGTGGCCTAAGGGGTTTCACTCCTGGCATTGGACGAAAGCCCGGTGGTGGTGCAGGTACCCGATTTCGGCGACCGCTTCTGGGTATACCAGGTGGGCAACCTGCGTACCGATGGCATCGGACGTTTAGGAAAGATGTACGATACCAAACCCGGATTCTATTTAGTGGTTGGCCCCGATTGGAAAGGGGAAACCCCAAAAGGAGTCAATGCCGTTATCCGTTCGGATATGAACGAATCGTATATGTTGCCGCGTGTATTTCTGACCGACGATCCCAAAGATAAAGCGGAAGCCTTGAAATTAATCAATCAGATCATGGTTTATCCGCTCAATAAGTTTACCGGGAAAATGCAGACGATAGACTATTCCAAAACCCCCTCGTTTCCCGATCCGAAACATGCCAACCTGCAAGAGGAAATCGCCTGGGTGGTTCCCGAAAAATATTTCGATGAACTTCCCGACATCCTGAAGATAGTCCCCCCGCTTAAAGGCGAAGAGTCGCTCTATGCCCTGTTCCAATCTATTTTGGATGTCGCCAAAGCCAATCCCGAGCTGAAAGCCGCCTTAGTAAAATCGGCCGTGGATGCCGAAAAAGAGCTGATTCGTCCCCTTCGCGACTTTAAGAATATCGGCGTCCCAGTGGGCAATTACTGGACAACCCCCAGAAACGGAGCTGCATTCGGCACCGATTACCTTTCACGCGTAGCCATGGCAAAATCCAACATATTCATCAACCTGGGCAACGAAACCTCGTATTTCTATCAGGATATGGATTAGAAAGGCGTTCGTCTGAACGGGAAAGACGGCAACTATACCATTACCTTTGAAAAGGGGAAACTTCCGCCGGTAAAAGGATTCTGGTCGTTGACCGTATATAACGACGCACACCTTTTCTACGATAATCCCCAGAAGGTTTTCTCTAAAGGAACTAAAACAAAGACCTGAAATACACCCCCGACGGTTCGTTGACGCTTTACGTACAACATACTTCGCCAGGCAAGGACAAGGAAAGCAACTGGGTGTCGGCGCCTGCCGACGTATTCTCGGTTTACCTGCGCGCTTACTGGCCCGACGAGGACATACTCACTCTGAAATGGACCCCGCCGGCAGTGATGAAAGTAAAATAGCCTTCGAAGCAAAACAATAACCTAATTTTCGTACTGAGCCCAAACTGCGGTTTAATGGGCTCAGTCCGGATTTCCGGTGGAGCAAATATTAAGAAACTGTTTAATTTTCCTATGGATATATTCCGGTGATGATTTTTGCGTGAAAATAGAGGCGCATAGCGGTGTTCCATGTAACGAAATTTCCATGCGAAAAGCGGCCCGGAAGGACTTATAATACTTTCCATAGGAAATTTTAACAGTTTCTAAGGGTTAAATTCCCCGTAGCTTGCTGCGTGGTTATTCTATCACTTTAAGAACCCTTGTGAGCGAATATTTTTATGAATCACTGCGATATCTTCGGGAATATCGGCCTGGAGCAGCCAATTCACATCCAAACTGTTGTCGATGGCTGTTTTCATCAGTGCAGGATTACCACAAATCAATCCACCCAACTCTTTCAATCCATCCTCAAAATCAATGAGGTAATCCTCATGCAGAGCATTGATCTGAACAAGAATCCTAAACGTACGCGCAATGACGTATATGTTGAAGGTGTATGATTTTTGAGGTTTTACTTGGGCGACCTGGCTTCCAACCCCATTTAGTACTTCATTGAGCATTAGTAGATTCAAGGCCGGTTCGCCCTCCTTATCGCGGGTTATTTTAACATGTTCGGTTATTTCTCCGCTCAGTTCGCGCATATCCATTAGCAGATATCCGGGGGAGTAATAAGTGTAAATCATCCGTTCAACCCGTACTCTGATCCGTTTTTCCATTTCCTTTCGGCGATCCAGCACGCTCTGCGTACTCAACAGTTCGAAGCGCAGTCGATTGGCAAGTTCCAGATCGTGCTTGAGAAGACGCAAAATCAGCTTGTCTTTTTCCTCTGACGGCAACTGAGACAAGGCTTTTTTAAAATCATTGTCGAACTTCATAGTCATTCAATAATTATGCACTGTAAACATAATGTTTGCCGGGCATAATCCCAAATCTCAGCGCTATTTTGTTGTCAGGTTAACGGTTAAAACCATGCGCTTTATTACAGCTGCTTTAGTTTTTAACGAGGTGAATCTCATTCGCCAGAGTAAACCTATGACACGCCTTAATGGAGTTATTGGGTGTCACATATACTTCTGGGCATTCTGCACAATCTGCCCGTCGAACAGGTCGATGGTACGGTGGGCATATGAGGCGTCGTGCTTGGAATGGGTCACCATCACTACCGTTGTGCCTTCGCGGTTGAGTTCAGTAAGCAGGGTCATCACTTCGGCACCGTTTTTCGAGTCGAGGTTACCTGTAGGTTCGTCGGCCAGGATCAACTTGGGCGAGGCTACCACGGCACGGGCTATGGCCACACGCTGCTGTTGCCCCCCGGATAGCTGCTGCGGGAAGTGGCGCGCGCGGTGGCTGATGGCCATCCTGTCGAGGATCTCCTTTACCATCCGCTTTCGCTCCGAGGCCTTTATTTTCAGGTAGATCAGCGGCAGTTCGACGTTTTCGAAGACGTTCAGTTCGTCGATCAGGTTGAAGCTCTGGAATACGAAGCCGATATTGCCTTTGCGGAACAGCGTGCGGTCTTTTTCTTTAAGTGCCCCCACTTCTTTTTCCAATAAGTAATACTTGCCCGAGGTGGGGTTGTCCAGCAGGCCGACGATGTTCAATAGGGTGGATTTGCCGCATCCCGAGGGCCCCATCACCGCTACGAACTCGCCTTGGGCTATCTCTAACGATACGTTGTTCAGGGCAATGGTTTCGATTTCGTCCGTGCGGAAATGCTTGCTTAGGTTTTCGATCTTTAACATGGCTTTATGATTTTTTAGTTTATGATTATCTGTGCAACGAATCTACGGGATTGGCGGTTGTGGCTTTCCAGCTCTGCCAGAAGACGGCCACCAGGGCCACGGCGAAGGCCGCCAGACCTGCCAGGGCGAAGATTGTCCAGTCGAGCGGAATACGGTAGGCATATCCGGCCAACCACCGCTCCATCGCATACCATATTACCGGCACGGCTATAACGAATGCGGCTACTACCATCCGCATGAAATTCATAATCACTTTGCGCAGCACCTCGCCGTCGGTCGAGCCGAAGACTTTCCGGATGGCGATTTCGGCCGTGCGCTGGCGCAGGTAGTAGGTGGCCATGGCCAGCATCCCCAGCGCGGCGATCAGGATAGCGATCACGGCGAACGACCCGATGATGGTGTAGGTGCGTTGCTGGTCGTCGTACCAGCTGTTTATAACGGCGTCTATAAATCCGCTGTCGAAGGGGCGCCCCCCACCGTAGTCGAGGCAGGCCGCTTTGACCTGGTCGTAGGTTTGGGCCGGGTTGGCGGCGGCTATTTTCACCAGCGTCGTCCACGCGCCGCTGCCGCTGAACAAAGTATTGTAGTCGCCGGTGTAAAACCCCACTATACACGGGTCTATTTTCTGCGATAGCGGCCTGAAGTGGAAATCCTTGATTATCCCGGCCAAGGGAACCTGGCTGTCGTACATTTCGAACATGGTTGCCGAATCGGGCAGGTTGAGTTCCTTGAAGGCCGTTTCGTTGAGATAGCAGGCTTTGCTGTCCTTGATCCCGGTGCTGCGCAGCACCTCTATCCCAAGCATATCCATGTACAGTGAATCGCCGAAAAAGATCTGGAAGCTTACCGTCTGCCCGCTTTCGTATGTGATCGTGTTGTTGTTGCCGCCGTCCGAGGGGCAGCCTGAGCAGTACGACACGGCTTCCACACCGGGAATCTGTTCCAGACGGTCGCGCAGCCCGGCAAGTTTCTCGTTGCCCAGCACGCAGTCCATCCAAACTACGTTTTCTTTATTGAATCCCAGATCGGTGGTGCGCATGAATTTGGTCTGCCGCATGATGGTAACCGCACAACCCAGAAGCACGATGGTAATGCAGTATTGGAACACGATCAGCACCCGGCTGTAAACCATTTTGGTTTTACGGGTAAACGTCCCGCGCACAACCTCCACGGGTTTGTGGCTCGACACCACCAGCGAGGGGACGATGCCAGAAACCACGCCCAGCACGACAGCCCCGGCAAGTCCGGCCAGCAGGTAGCCCCAGGAGAGCACTTCGCCGACGCTCATCTGGGTACCCATCATTTTGTTGAATCCCGGCTCGGCTACCGAGGCCAGCACAACGCCCAGCGCCGCCGCAATCACACAGAATATTATCGTCTCGGTAATAAATCCCGCGAACAGCCCCCCGGGCGAGGAGCCCAGCAGCCGCCGCGTGGCCGCTTCCTTGGCCCGGAAGCCCGACTGGGCCACCGAAAGATTTACGTAATTAATCATGGCGAACAACAGGATAGCCAACGCCGCAGCCCCGAGAAGGGTTAGGAATGTACGGCTGGTGTGGATTCCCGTCATGGTATTTCCATCGAAATAGCAATCCGTAATCGGTTCAAGGAAGGCCTCTTTCGATATTCCGTCCTCAAAAATCCAGAAATAGGTCTTAAAATGTTCCGCCAGGTCGGGCATTTTCGATTGCAGGTCGGTCCCGGGGGCTGTTTTGAGGAAAATTTCCCAGTTGCAGGAGCCGTAACTTTCCAGGTATCCGCGGTTCGTGTATTTATCGAAACGCACCAGTATATCGCGGTTTGGTATGCAGGAGTTCTTGAAGTCTGTGGCCACGCCCGTAACCACACATGCGATGGTATCTTCCATGGCGTATACCTTCAGGGTTTTGCCCAGGGCCGGGCCTTCGCCGAACATCTTGGTGGCGAACGAGCGGGTAATGGTTACCTCTTCCCTGGTACGGAGCTGGCTTGCCGGGTCGCCTTCCAACAGAGGGAACGAGAAAATATTGAAAAACGTCGAGTCTACGGCCAGTGTGCTGGCGCGTATCTGCTCCTGGTCTTTCTGTAGCCTTATGGTGGAATAGTATCCCACGCGGGTAATAGCTTCCACCTCGTCCGGGTAGCGGTTTTTTACATCTGCCGCGATGGGAGCGGAGAATGCAGATCCTCCGTCCCGTGAGAGTTTCCAGACGCGGTCGCGGTCTTTGTGGAACTTATCGTAACTGGTTTGGTTCTGGATATAAAGCCCCAGCAGGATAACCACGGCCAGCGACACGGCGAAACCGAACAGGTTGATCGATGTGAAGAGCTTGTTTCGCCCCAGGAACGTGAAGTAGGATTTTAATCTGAAACTGTTCATCTTTCACTCTGTTTTTATGCTCTTTACGGGGTTTTCGCGCAGAATGGCGCGGGTTTTCAACAGGACGGTGGCGGCCACGACCAGCAGTACCGTCCCGGCTCCGGCGGCGAAGATCCACCACGAAAGCTGAACTTTATAGGCGAACTGCGAGAGCCACTGCCCGCCCGCGTACCACGCCGCGGCCGCACCCACGAGGAGTGCCGCCGCGACCATCACGGCGATATCGGCCGACACTACCCTGAGTATGTCACCCCGGCCCGCACCGTGGATCTTACGGATGGCGATCTCGCGGCTGCGGCGGCGAAGCTCGTAGCTGATGTAACCCACCATCCCGGCCAGGGCGATCAGCAGCACGGTGATCCCGACGATAAAGACCGTGTTGCGCAGCTCTTTCTCGGTGCTGTACATCGAGCCTATCGTTTCGGCGTAGCTTTGCACGCCCACCTGCTGACCGGGGTAAAGCGCGGCGAGTTTTTTGTTCACCGCCTCGATATCTGCGCGTGTCATACCACTGAGTTTAATTAATAAAAGCCTTTCGTAGAGACGTCCTTCGGGTCGCATTTTCGCCGCGTGGATCACCAGCGGCTGGATGCCGTATTGCAGTCCATTGGTCATAAAATCGCGCGTTACGCCTACAATGGTTTTCAGGTCGCCTTCCGTCTCGTCGCGGATGAGTTTGCCTATGGGGTCGTCCGTCCAGTGCATCAGTTCTACATATTTTTCATTGACTATAACGTGATTCCATCCCATTTCTTCGGTGAAGTTAGCCCCGGCAACGATTTCAATTCCCAGCAGCGGAATCGTGAGAGAGTCCATTCCGGTGATGCGGCAACCGAAAAGCAGCTCCTTCGTTTCGGGGTTGTAGGCCGGTTGGCCGCTCAGCCCGATAAACATGTCGAAGGCCACCGACACATCCTCAACCTGTGGCAGGGAGAGCAGTTCGGTGCGGATCGAGTTGAATTCTTCGCCGCTCGTGGGCGGGGTGTGCATGTAGGCCACGTTGTGGAAGTCATAACCGAGGTCTTTTTTCAGGAACATCTGGTACTGCCTCACCACCACGACCAAAAAGATAAGCACGAAAGCCGCGGCTGCGAATTGGACGAAAAGCAGCGCCCGTTTCCATGCCCTGCGTCCCGGAGTGGCCGGGCGGTAGGCTGCCGTTACCGGCACCGAGGCGAATACCCGTGCAGGAAGCACTCCTGCCACTACGAACAGCCCGGCCACGGTAGTCACGGCGAACCACAGCCTTTGCGGGGCGAAGAGCGAGGCGAGTGACTCTCCCGTGAGTGCCATGATTTGGGGGCTGAGCGCGAGGATCACCCCGGCGGCAATCAAAGTCGACACTACGATATAGAGTGCGGTTTCAGCAAGCAGCATCGAAAAAACATTCGACGCGCGCGCACCGCTGCATTTATGCACCCCGATTGTGCGCGCCCTGTCCGCGAGGGACGAAAGGGTCAGCAGCACAAAATTCAGCGCGGCGATAAACAGGATGACCAGGGCGAGAACACCTAACAGGATATTATTGCGCACCACATCCCGGTCGCCCGAATGCACGTCGGAGATGGGAACGAAGAAAAACGACATCCCCCATTCGCGCAACTCCTCCTCCTGTCCGTGTTTTTTGAAAAATGCGGGCAGCGCGGCCTCGATATCCCCGATCTTAACGTCCGGGGCGATTTTGGCGTAGGTGAGGTAACTGTCGCCACCGCCCCAGCCCGAACCCGCATTCATCATATTTTCGACCGAAGCTAACGACAGGATCACATCTAACCGCACATGGCAGTTGTCGGGTACTTTTCCGAATACGCCGGTGATGGTCAGTGGAGTATTATTATAAAATATCGTTTTGCCCACCGGGTCCTCGTCACCGAACATGCGCTGGGCGGCGGGCTCAGACAAAAAGGCATTGTTGCGGCCCGAGAGCCCCGTGCGGGGATTGCCCCTCAGAGCACCGAAGTCGAGTACGTCGAACAGCAGCGAGTCGCCGAAGATGGTGCTCTCGGAAAACCAGTGTTCCCCGTCGGAATAGTCCATCTTTCCGCTACGGAACATGCGGGTGGCGCTCTCCACGCCCGGAATGTCTTCAGTAAGCGCGGGGGCTATCGGCGCCCAGAGCATGTCGCTCTCGTCTTTCTCTCCGTTCAGTTCGTACGTGCACCTCATCTGGTAGACGCGATCTTTGTCCGTAAAGAAATTATCGTATGAGAGATGGAACGTCATGACGGAGAATATCACCAGTCCCACCGATAGCCCCAGGGCGAGGGATACGATCTTTGCGGCGTTGTCCCAGCGCGCCCTGAAAATGCTCCTGAATGCACAGATTAGGTTAATCATGTGTTTTATTTTAAAATGACCGTTTCGTTGTCGCCGAAATTCTCGTAACTCGACGTGATGACCTTTTCACCGGGTTGAAGTCCTTCCAGTACCTCGTAATGCTGGGGGTTCTGGCGCCCTATGCGGATTTTGCGCTTCACGGCGCGGGTGCCGTCCTGGTTTACAACGAATATCCAGCCGCCGCCCGTGGCATGGTAGAATTGCCCGCGGGGTATGATTACCGCCTCGGTGGGCTGGCCCAATTCGAGGTTGATGTAGTAGGTCTGGCCCGTGCGGATGTTGTCGGGACGTTCGCCAGTGAAGACGAAATCAACCTTGAAATTGCCGTCCCTCACTTCGGGGTAAACTTTGCGCAACGTCAAACCGAAATTCTGACCCTGGCGGTCGAAAGTGGCCGCGAGACCCGGACGCACACGGTCGATATAATGCTCGTCCATAGACGATTGTATCTTAAAATCTGTCATGTCGTTGATCTGCCCGATGCGCGAACCCATCGAAACGGACTGGCCCAGCACCACGTCCAGCAGACCTATTTCACCGTCGATAGGCGATTTGACGTTCAGGTTGTCGATGCGTTGGCGGATCAGGGTCATGTTGCGGTGCATATTGACGAGACTCTCTTCCATCTGGTCTATCTGGATCGTTCGGTAGATCGAGTCCTGTTTCTGGCGTTCGATCACCAACACACGTTTGCGGTCGGCCAGTTCCCAATCTTCTTTGGCCTGAAGATAATCTTCTTTGGCGATATGGCCTTCATTGTACAACTCGGCGCTCTGGCGATATTTGCGCTCTTTTCTCGCCACGTCGATATCCAGTTGCAGGCGTTCCTGGCGCAGATTGAGTTTTTCCTGTTCCATCATGACCTGGGTGTTGCGCAAAAAATTCTGCTTTTCGGCCAGTTGGGCCTCACTGTCCAGTATCGAGAGATGTAGCGAGGGGTTGTTCAAAACGACGATCACATCACCCTTTTTGACCTTCGCTCCTTCTTCGACGACTAATTGCTCTACTATACCCCCTTCCAGCGGGCTTAGCTGCACTACCGAAATTGGCTGCACCTGCCCGTTGACACGGGTGTAGTCGTTGAACTCCCCGGCCACGGCCTCGCTGATGGTCACGGTGCGGTTATCGGCCCGCACGCTTCTGGAATGGTCGCCAAAGATGCGCCATGCGGCTACAAACACGATAAATGCCCCGCCAAGGATGTAGGGAAGGTGTTTGCTGCGGATGCCTTTTTTCTTTTCGAGTTGGATATCCATAGTTCTTAATGTTATTTATCAATAAGCGGACGACCCTGGTAGAATTCCGCCAGGCGGCTGCGCATCAGGTAATTGAGCTTTATCTGTAGTTCCTCGGCGCGGGAGAGTAACAGTTGGTTGGCGCTGGTTTGCAGGTCGAGGGCCGAAAGCGCTCCCTGCTCGAAACGGCGCAGGTTGGCGCGGTGGGCCTGGTCGTAGGCCAAGCTACGCTTCGTGGCCTGGGTATATTCTTTCGACAGCCCTTCCACGTCCAACACAGCTTGGGCTATTTCGTTCTGCAGTTGCCTTTGCGCCTCATACATCTCCTGCCGGGCAATATTCATGGCGTTGCGGCTGCGGTTCGTGGCCGTGCGGCGTTGCAGACCATTGAAGATGGGGATGCTCATGGTGATGCCCACCGACTCGCCCGAGTTGTCCCTGAACTGGCTGCGGAAATTTTCGTTCTCGCTGCCCCCGGTGATATTTTTATAATAGTTGGTCGAGTAACCGCCCGAAGCGTAGATGTTGGGCAACTGGCGGCCGCGGGTGGCCTTGTAGTCCAGTTCCGATTCGCGCAGGGCATATCCGGCTACGAGCACTTGAGGCAGATTGTCCCTGGCATATTCGTAAATATTGCCCGCATGGACAGCCTGCGTGTAAAACTGGCGACCGGTATCTTCCTCCACGTCCAGCGAGTCGGCGAACGGGTAGTTCATACAGTCTTTCAGGCGCAACATGGCGCTTTCGAAAAGGTTCTGCTGGCGTGTGAGGTTGTAGTCATCCGAGGCGGCTTGGGCTTCGACCTGCGCCACATCGGATGAGGCTTTCATCCCCAACTCGGCCATGCGGGAGGTCTTGGTAAGGTTGGCGCGGCTTTCGTCCAATTGCTGTCGGGCCAGGTCGACCGCGCCTTTGTAATAGAGCGCGTCGAAATAAGCCTGCATGGTCTGCATGGCGATATCGTCGGCCACTTTTTGTGCCTCCTGTACCCCGCGCAGTTCGGATATTTTCGCGGCGCGGAAAGTGTTGATGGCGGCGAACCCGTTGAACAGGGGCAGCGAGCCGGAAACCGAGTAATAGTTATTGAAATTGGCCGTGTTGCCGTAGGTGTTGGTCGCAGGGTTGATCCCGCGCCCGAAACCCCAGGTGCCGTCGGCCGAAGCCCCCACCGAGGGCAGCATCGCGGCTACCGACTGGATGCGGTCCTGGCGGTAGTTGTCATTGACATACTGCTGTTTTTTTGCTTTGGTGCTGTTTTGCACGGCGTACTCCATACACTCGTCCAGACTCCACGCCTTATCTTGTGCAGCCAGCGGCAGGATGGCGAGCAGGGTTAGTAGAATTGCTATAGATTTCATAAAATTTTGTTTCTTTTCCTTGCCAAATATACGTTTGGAGGGGCCTCATGTATCGAAAATGATTTAACACGCTTGTTTAAAGCGGATTGAAAAAACATCCCCCTGTCTAATATTTTGACAGATTTGGTCTTCGCCCGCAAAGCGATTATATTTGTTTATACTATGAGTGCGAAACAAGGGACTATATTGGTAGTGGACGACAACCGCAGCATCCTTTCTGCATTGGAACTTTTGCTGGGGCGGCATTTTGCGCGCGTGGTCACCATTCCTTCGCCTAACCGGCTGGCTTCGGTGCTGGCGGCCGAGAGACCCGACGTTGTGCTTCTGGATATGAATTTCTCGGCCGGCATCAACAGCGGCAACGAAGGGCTGTTCTGGATGCGCGAGATCCGGCGGCGCGACCCTTCGGCGCGGATAGTGCTCTTTACGGCCTATGCCGACTACGACCTGGCAGTAAAAGCCATCAAAGAGGGGGCGACCGACTTCGTGGCAAAACCGTGGGACAACCTCAAACTGGTGGCCGCCCTGCGCGCCGCCCTCAATCAGAAACCCGACGCAACCCCCTCTCCGACAACCGACCCCGTCCCCATGCTCAGCCAGTCGGACGAAGAACCCGCTGCGCAACCAGAGGTTTTCTCAACCCTTGAAGAGATGGAGCGCGCGATGATAGTGGCGGCGATGGAGCGTTGCGGGGGCAATCTCTCGTCGGTGGCTGTACAGTTGGGAATCACGCGCCAGACGCTCTACAACAAGATCAAGAAATATGGCATTTAAGGGAAATTCATACCGGCTGGTCCTGAGGCTGTTGTTGCTCGTGGCGGCTGTAGCGGCAGCCGGATATGCCATAGCGAGCGGATGGTACGGCTTGCTGGCCGCGGCGCTGTCCTTAGCCGGGGGAGCGGTATATGCCATTTTCAGGCTGTTCTCGCAAAATACCCGGAAATTGACTTTTCTGTTCGATTCGATAGCCAACGGCGACTACTCGTTCAAGTTCACTGAATACAATGGCGCGGCGGCCGACAACCTGCTGAACAATGCCCTGAATCGCATACGGGACTTGCTGGCCGACGAAAAGGCCAACATAGTCCGCATGGAAGAATATTATAAACTGATCATGGACAGCGTGAGCACGGGGATACTGGTGGTAGACGACCGAGGCGGCATATATCAAAGCAACCGAGAGGCGCACCGCCTGCTCGGGCTGGAAGTGCTCACCCACGTCAGCCAACTGGAAAGGACAGACCCTGCCTTGCCTGCCCTCTTCATGAAGATCCGGCCTCCGGAACGTTGCCAGGCGGCATTTAACACCGAAACGGGGACGGTCAACCTTTCGCTTAGCGCTTCAGAGGTGACCGCAAAAGGACAAACCCTGCGTATAGTGGCGATCAATGAGATCGGGGGCGAACTGGACGAGCGGGAGGCGGATTCGTGGATCAAACTCACACGTGTGCTCACGCACGAGATTATGAACTCCGTCACGCCGATAGTTTCGCTCGCAGATACCCTTTCGGAATCGGGCCTGCCCTCCGGTAAGGTTGGTGAAGAGTTGAGGCAGGGGCTGAACACCATTAAATCCACGAGTAGTGGACTGCTTACTTTTGTCGACTCTTACCGCCGCCTGACGCGCATCCCACTGCCACAAAAACAATTGTTTTATATCACCCCCTTGTTGGAGCGCGTCGCTGCGCTCAACGCCACCGGGCAGGTGGCAATCAAGGTGAAGGCCGAGCCGGCCGGCCTGCTGCTACATGCCGACGAGAACCTTATCTTTCAGGTGCTTGCTAATCTGGTTCTCAATGCCTTGCATGCAGTGGAAGGCAGAGCCGCCCCTCGGGTAATCATTTCGGCCTATGTCAACGCAGGGGATAATGTCGTGGTTGAGGTCGAGGACAACGGCCCCGGTATTCCCGAAGAGATTCGCCCGCACATATTCGTGCCATTCTTCACCACTAAAAGTGAGGGTTCGGGTCTGGGGCTTAGCGTCTCGCGCCAGATCATGCGTTTGCACGGAGGAACACTTTCACATGCCTCTTCCGAAGGGCGGACACGCTTCATACTCACGTTTAAATAATTTTTTTATCCCTTGGGGCGATTGCCGGACTGCTCCTTTCCGTGGCGGCAGACCCAAATTGTATTAATGCGTGTTAACACGCATTAATACGAACCGTGCAGGGCAAGCCCTGCGCGGGCACCGACCGTGGGCCGGCCACGGCTTAATGCAAAATCTTCGCGGGCAAGGGGTTGCCATCACATTACCACACCCGACTGTTTACTTTTTATTTTTAAACGGATTCTCACTAGTGTCCACTAAAAATTTTGCGCCGTAAAATAGTTGGTTGAAAAATAAGTCAATATGGCCTACACGACCGTGTAGGGCAGGTTGCCTCTCTAAATAATCCAATTCGAATCATTAGTGTCCACTAAAAATTCATAAAAGTTCTTTGAAATAGTTGAAGTTCAATTTGTTACAAGAGTTTTTCGAGTCAACGGATTTAAAATTAGTTTTGCGGTCAGAATCAGACCGTTATGCAAAAGGATAAGTAC
>JAVBMJ010000024.1:0-76285 GCA_031552535.1 Rikenellaceae bacterium | reverse complement strand
AACCATGCAGAACAACTACGCCACCATCTGCAACTACTTCCACAACCGGGCAACCAACGCAGCAGCCGAATCTTTCAACGCCAAAATCAAAGCTTTCAGAGCACAGTTCCGGGGTGTGCGGGACATCCCGTTCTTCATCTTTAGACTATCCAAAATTTTCACCTGATTTTTTCACTCGCTCCACCCGGTTTTTACATTGATCCATAATTATCTCTCCAATAAACAAAAAACCACAAGGGCAGACCTTCTCAGGACTCCCCTCATGGTTGTATTTCAAAAACGTTCCTTAGAACTTATAGGTCAATCCTACAACCGCTCCAGCCTGGAGATCGATCGGGAATCCGCCATCTATACCATTGAAATCGTCGTCATAAGCAGCAAGTTTGAAGTCAACATTAAAGTCGAGCTTGCGGCTCAGGCGGAAACGATTCAAAAGACCGAGATGTCCCGAAATGGTGTTGTCATGAGTCCCTTTAAACGGGCTGTCCTCCTTCATAAACGAACGAGCAAGACCAACGCCGGCATAAAGGATAGGTTCATAAGTCCTGCGCGAATAGTAGCAGTTTGCATTCAGGATATTGAACATAACATCAACATGAGCGCCAAGATAGTTGAAGTTGGCGTAGCCTTTATCCGCGTCATAGTAAGGCGTGCTGCCGGGCCCGGCAGGGCTCTTAGCCGACCAACCATCTATAGTACCCCTCAATCCCCAAATAGGAGAGAACCACTTTCCTACAGAAGCCGTCACCATGGGAGTGTAGCGGTTATCCCAATGATCAGGGAAGTTCTCATTAACCGTCATTTGAGCACCGGCACCGATCGATATAAACCAATTGGTATGATACTTTACCTTAGGTGCCTGCGAAAATGCAGATACGGAGAACAGTACTGCAACCAAGATCAAAAACATTTTTTTCATAGTCTCGAAATATTGAAATTAATTATTTTTACAAAATAAGAACAAACATAAACCGGTTACAATAAACCATTTTCTATCAACACATTGTTCGTGCCACGAACTGCCGCCGCGCTCTTTTCGAAGAGATTTTTTTCTTCATCGGTCAATCTTATCTCAATTATCTTCTCTGCTCCGCCGCGACCGATAACTACTGGAACACCTATACAAATATCTTTCTGCCCATACTCTCCGTCGAGCATAACGCACGAAGTAACGACTTTTTTCTGATCGCGCAACACAGACTCTACCACATAAGCCGCTGCAGCCCCCGGAGCATACCAAGCCGAAGTACCCAAAAGTGCAGTAAGGGTAGCACCGCCGACCATCGTATCGGCCGATACTTTGGCCAATACCTCCTGCGAGGCAAACTCGCTAACAGGAATACCTTTATAAGTGGCTTTGCTCACCAGCGGAATCATGGTAGTATCCCCGTGACCTCCGATAACCATAGCCTCTATCTCGTTCATATTAACCTCCAACGCCTTGCTCAGGTAGCACTTGAACCGTGCGCTATCCAAAGCACCGCCCATGCCGAAAACCCGGCCCCTGGGTAGTTTGCAAATTTTATCGGCCAGATATGTCATCGTATCCATGGGATTGCTGACAATAATAATAACAGCATCTGGCGAGTACTTCAACACGCTCTCCACCACCCCTTTGACAATACCGGCATTTACGCCGATCAGTTCCTCGCGGGTCATACCCGGCTTGCGCGGAATCCCGGAAGTAATGACAACCACATCCGAACCGGCCGTAGCAGCGTAATCACCCGTAACTCCCTTAACTTTGGTATCGAATCCCAATAAATTGGACGTCTGGAATATATCCAATATTTTACCCTCTGCAAACCCCTCTTTGATATCGAGAAGCACCAATTCATCCGCAATCTCACGGGCTGCTATAACATTGGCGCACGTGGCACCCACATTCCCTGCACCTACTACTGTTACTTTACTCATAATATTATCTAATACCTTTTTTCAAACACACATCAAAACAAAAAGCCCGGGACTACCCCACCAACGCTTTATACTGCCCTGCATCAAGCAATTCAGACACTTCGGCCGGATTGGTCATCTCAACTTTCACCATCCATCCCGCGCCGTAAGGATCCTTATTCACCAAAGAAGGATCGTCGTTAAGCGACTCGTTAAACTCCACTATATTACCGGAAACAGGCAAAAAAGCATCGGAAACGGTTTTAACCGCTTCTATGGAACCGAACACTTCATTCCTGTCGAGCGACTCACCCAACGTAGGAACATCTACAAAAACGATATCTCCAAGTTGGCTTTGTGCAAAATCAGTAATCCCGATAACGGCCACCGAACCCTCGACACGGACCCACTCATGGTCCTCCGAATATCTCAAATCAGACAATATATCCATAACTAAACCTATATTATACCCGGCAAAGATAGTTATAATTTTTGTTTATCAAAAAAGTATGTATAATAATGTGTAAATATCACTAAAAAATAACATGGAAATTAAATTGTTTCACAATGATTTCCAATGGCAATATGTCGCCCCGGAACCTTTCCTGGGGTAGCTACGGCTACTATACAGCCAACCGGTCCGGGCTACGGTCCCGAAGGCAGTCACAAACAGGTAGCGGGCTGGCATTACGTTCAGAACCCAGACTCTCCGCATCCCGGACAAAACAAAATTGCAGCGGAAAGAGGTTCCTATCCACCCTTTTCCGCTGCAATGTGATTTTTCACAACACGGCAGACAAATTCCGCCGGCCGCTTTACCTAACCCTTTAATGGAGTGTATTTCCCTTTACCGAAGACAATCGGTTCATCCAAAGGCTGGTAGAAATGGGGAACAAACTCCAAAACCTGAGCCAGAGCTATATCATTGCCTGGTGTAGAATAAACCACCGCCATCAGCGACGAACTCTCGCTGCGTGGCAATGCCGAAAGCGAACTGAAATCCCCTTTCGTGACAAACGCACACACTTTATCCCGCAGGCTGGTATCGTAATAGAATTCGCGACGGTCAAGTTTCTGCCCGGTAGGAATATACACAGGAATACCCTTTTTCCCCAGGAATATAATCAGCAACATAATAATCCCGGCTATAGCGGCAAGGGTACCCAAAAGAACCAATCCCGAAGAAAGGTTGGCGTTGGAGGCTATGCCCTCGACCGTATAGTTCATTATTATAAGCGCTGTCCCGGCAATGGCTAATAGTATTCCTGGCAGCGGATTTTTGGGCTTCATCCTGATACTTTCGTAATTGGCTATCGTTTCGTCTATATGATTTATTGCGCTCATGATGTAATATTTATTATGACGGAGCACGCCAGGGCACACAAGACACCCAGGGTGACAGACCACCCTTGCGCAACTCCTGTTAAAACCCGTACCATCGACGGGCTCAAGAAAACATCCCCGGCATATCGCCACAGGACACTTCTTAAAAATAGTTGAATGAAAACTGCCTGACATGGCAAATGATCCCCCACGGCAAAGTCGTGAGGACCGGCCGGCAGCGCTGACACACCGCAAACAGGCCGGGGCGTGCTGCACGCACGCCGTAGAAGCTAAAAG
Organism: Rikenellaceae bacterium; assembly: GCA_031552535.1. Taxonomy (GTDB): domain Bacteria; phylum Bacteroidota; class Bacteroidia; order Bacteroidales; family Rikenellaceae; genus JAVBMJ01. The sequence goes on along the minus strand of JAVBMJ010000024.1, from coordinate 72,769 downwards.
CTTGTTTGATTCTAAATGATTATCTTGCGCAATGCAAACACATGATACCCTACACTCGACAACGAAACAAAAAAATGCGTCGCATCCACATACCCCTCACCTGACACCGTACAAACCTTACCTAAAGGCTTGTCTATTCGCACAAAATTAGCAAACTGACCTATCCTGAACAGCACCTGAACACGCTCGGCACTACCCACACGTGGCTGCACAGGAATCGTAAACAACTCATTGGCCTCAAGGATACTCTCCGCCTGGCGGTCGTGCGCAGGCACCACAACACCGCAATCTCCCGCTACATGCATATACTCCGGCACAACAGGCACACCACCACCCGCCCGCATCGCAACAATAGCCGCAACGCAAACCGACAAAACAAAAATATATCCTAAAATCCTCTTCATCCGTAATTTTATGATTGTTTTCTTTATACAGTATCAGACCGCGACTTTTTTGAACCGACGCTCGAACGAGGGCAGAGGCGAACTTGTTCGGCCTCTGCCGAGAGAGGAGGAGGAAGGCAAAGCCAAAAAAAGTCGCCCAAAAACCTTCAATCATTTCTTTGCTGCGACATTATAGATGTATAGGATATAGGCGGTAAGCCCCCTAAGACAATGCTATTATTTAAGGGCTTACCGCCTATATCCTAACATCTGTAAAATCAGAGTAAGGTCAGGATCAAAAGTTTTTGGTGCCGCTTTTTACAACCGAACCGGCCGTTAGGCTGGTGAACTCACCGACCGGAGCCCGCAGTCAGCCATGTAGTGGCTGGGGCGGAAATAGCGGAGGGAGGTAACAAGCGGCAGTTCGAGGCTGCACAGAGAAAATGATCTTTATTTAGCGTCGGTTATTCCTTTGAAATATCCTATTGATTCGAGGACTCCGTTCAAGGGGTTTTCGGGGTCTTTTTCGAATTCGAGGCATACTACTCCTTTGTATCCTGTTTTGCGTAGTGCTTCGATTATCGGGTTGTAGTCGATTACTCCGCGTCCCATTTCGCAGGTTGTGCCGGCTTTTGACGGTGCCGTCACGTCTTTGAAGTGGATATCGAATATCCGGTCGGCATACTTCATTATGTCTTTGACGTTGTCGCCGCCGAGCCTTACCGTATGTCCCAGATCGAGACAGATGCCGATGCGTTTATCCATCCCTTTGGTGCGCTCCACAACATCCGAGGCATCGGGGAACGGGTGTCCGTCGGGGCCGTGGGTGTGTATCGCCACACGTATGTCGTATTCCTTGACTTTCTGCTCCATATATGGCAACAGGTCGTAATTGGGCACTCCGATGAACATGTCCACGCCGTAGCGCTTCACATACTCGAACGCCGCATCGACCTGCTCGCGGCTTCGCATATAGATCGGTCCGAGGATGTACCCGTCGACGCCGTAAGAGGCCAACAGCTTTTTGAAGGCGGCCATCTGTTCCGCCGTGGAGGTCAACGGCAGATGGAAGTCTTTCACCGACATATATTTCACCCCTGCCGTCTGCACCATGCGAAGGCTTTGCTCGACCGTAAATTTGCGGAACGTGTATCCGGCTATACCTACACGGAAGTCGTCGCTGCCACGCTTCCCGACGAGTTGTGCCGTGGCAGGTATTGTTACACACACCAGCATCGCTAAAGCCAGTATTTGGATTCTGTTTTTCATAAATATTATTTTAGATTCAGGTTAGAAGCCGTTTGGATTTGTTAACGAGATTATTTTATATCGTTTTGCCGGTGATTTCTCGCGGTGGGATGAGGCGAATAGAGGCCCCTGTTTAACAAATCACACCGCGGGAAAGCGCGGAATATACCGTAATCAATCCCGGTTCACCGCCCGGCTCTACACGTCGTCGGTATTGAAGCAATACCCCAACCGTTTGCCCGTCTGTATCTTGGAGTTCTCGAACTTGGTGTTCAGCTGTTCCACGTTCACGGTTTTGACAGCGTCGTATGGTGGTACCAGCAGGTCGAAATCCAGGGCATGGTCTATTGCCGACTCCACCAACTCGATGATAGCCGCTTTATCTATGCGTCTTTGACCGAAATTGAAGTGCCGCGGGCCATGCTCGCCTTTGCCCTCGACGAAGTAATCGAGATTGCGGTTCACAAAAATCCGCCCGGTCATGTATCCTTCATCGGAATTGCGGCTGAATTTAAACGAATCGGCCAGAAAATTGTAGACGTTTATCATGCCGCAATAAACATTCAGCGGCTCGCCCGACACATACGGATTTGTCCAGATCACATGGTCGCGGTCGAAGCGGAAAACATTGGTGTGCATGACAAATATCAGCACCTCGCCGCCGGTCTGTATTTGCGCTTCGTATTTTCCGCGGTCGCGGTATTCGATGCGTACGCGTTTGTCGAGATGTTCTTCGAGTTGTTCGCTCATTTCGGCCGACATCTCGTGGAGTATCTCCTTGAGTTCGTTGAAAACAGCAAATGTGTTGTCGTATACCTGCTGTTGCAGGTTGGCTTTCAGGATCAGGTTCCTGGTAATCTTGTCCCTTAACGCCGGGTCGCCGTCCATAATTCGATTTTTTTGGTTTATCCCCGCCGCACACCGGATGTACATGACACGGCGGCTCCAAAGGTACTAAAAATAATTATATCATTGCAATATATTTTTCACACCCGCTCCACGGGGGGCGTTACGATGCGTCGGCCGGGGCGGCGGGCCCGTGGACTGAGATCAATCGCGTCCCGTCACCGGAGAGTGAATCCAGGGCTCACTGCATGATCTCCAGAGAATAGGGGTTGGGGACAATCCCGCCCTGAGACGACGACCACACCGATAATCTCTCATCGCACGGATGGGGGGTCATCGTCTACGAATCCGGTGCAACCCGAAAATACGACCGCTGTTGTAAAAACAGCAGAGAAGGCGGCAACGGGAGTTCTCTTTATCATGAGAGTCTGTCTAAATTTCCTATAGAAAGTATTTATCGTTTCTTTTTGGTCTCTTTTCGACGAAAATCCCGTCACATAATACCACTATGCTCCTCGATTTTCGCCTAAAATAGCCCCGAAAATAATTCGCAACTATTTCCCATAGGAAAAATAGACAGACTCTGAAATTAATAATATTTTAAACAGTTTCTTACCCGTTGTGCATTTAGAAAAACGAGGCATTAAAGTCTCATTCGTATGAAAACCAGCTTTGCCTTGCAAAGCTGTCGGCCCGCAGCCACCCGGCGCGGAGGGCCGAATATCTCGCTCTGGCTACGATATTCATTCTCCGCTGGCTGCGATCCGAAACCACAATGCAAGCATTTATCTTTGTACCAAACGCTTGCAAGATAAACCTCGTCGCATTCTAAATGCACAACGGGTAGTTTTTTATATTACGGTATATATTCCGCACCCATGCTAAGATACATTTATTTACCAAATAGTGCGTCAACACAATGATAAAACGAAAATAAAATGCAAAGCCGGGATTAAAACAAATAAAACCGCCCCCACGTCGAATGTGAAGGCGGCAGACTATTTTTCACATAAATGCCATGGCCCATATACTGGCATCGGCAAGGCGCAATGACCCGGACAGTAACAGGACGCCACATCCCCTTGACACAAGAGCAACCCTACATCAGCCTGATCTGTTGTCCTTCCCTGAGACTGGCGTTGCTCTGGCGCTTGTTGATTGCCGCCAGACGGCTCAGGCGTATGCCGTACTGTTGGGAAATGGAGTGCATCGTGTCGCCCTCGCGGACGGTATGCAGCACCTTGCCGTTCGACGCGCGGCGGGCCTTGGGCTTCAGGTAGACCATCTCGCCGGGCGACAGTTTCGCTCCCGCCGGAAGGTCGTTGATTTTAAGCAGACGCCTCTCCGATATGCCGAACTCCTTCGAAACGTTCCCGAACGTGTCGCCCTCACGGGCCACAACGAAGCGGCTTCCGTTATTGCTGTACATGGCGTAACCGTGGAAGCTCTGCGCAGCAACGATATAATTGTCGATGTCGACTCTCCCGGCGGGAAGCACTTCCATTTGCGGGGCCACGGGTTCGGGCAGCGGACGCACCACGGCGGCCGTCAACTCCTCACCGCGATCGAGAAGATACAGACGGTTATCCTCGATGATTTTTATCAGTTGTTCTGGATATTTCGGATTGGTGGCGTAACCGGCCTGCTTAAGCCCGTACGCCCAACCTTTATAGTCCTGGGGATCGAGTTCGAAAAGGCTCTGGTAGCGGGGCTGCGAGTCGACATAGGCGCTCTGGTCGCGGTAGGAATCCTCGACGCACTCGTATTTGCGGAAGCACTCCCCCGGCAGGTCGTCGTCATGCGAGACCGTGGGACCCGTCCAGCTTTTTTTACATTTGAGCCCGAAATGGTTGTTGCTGCGCAGGGCCAACGGGCTGTTGCCGCAGTCCGACTCCAGAATGCCCTGCGCGAGCTTGATGCTGGCCGGAATGCCGTAAATTTCCTGCAATTCCAACGCTATGGCCTTATATTTGTCTATATACTCCTCGCGGGTCATCTTATCCTGCGCAACAGCACCGCAGAGGGCACAAACCGCTACCAATGTCAAAATACCCCTGATAGTTTTCATATGTCTAACCTTTTTCGGATCATCGTATCAATACAAAGGTAGAAAATATTTGCAATCCCGGCAAAAAATTATAGCTTTGCGCTTGTTATGACTATCCCGACTGTAACGCCAACCATCAAACCAGACGATCATGTTCACCGAAAAAGCAAATGAAATATTCGACAGCGTTATAGAGGAGTACCACCGCCACGACAATGTCGACCATTCGATGGAAAATCCTTTCCCGGCGGAAGGCATAGCCCACCTGCTTTACCGCAAAAACTGGATTGATACCGTGCAGTGGCACCTCGAAGATATAATCCGCAATCCGCAGATCGACCCGGTGGAGGCTCTCGCCCTGAAGCGGCGCATCGACTCGTCGAACCAGGAGCGTACAGACATGGTGGAGTATATAGACAGCTATTTCCTTGACCAGTATAAGGATGTCGCGCCGCAGGCCGGTGCGAGGATCAACACCGAAACCCCTGCCTGGGCCATCGACCGGTTGTCGATACTGGCGCTTAAGATATACCACATGCGGGTCGAGACGTTGCGCACCGATGTCGGCGGGGAGCACCGCGAGGCGTGTTCGCGCAAACTGGACGTGTTGCTCACGCAACGCACAGACCTGTCGACTGCCATCGAAGAGTTGCTCGACGACATAGCTGCCGGGCGCAAATACATGAAGGTCTACAAACAGATGAAGATGTACAACGACCCGAACCTCAATCCGGTGTTGTATGGCAAAAGATAGGCTGTCGCGACATATATTGGTCATGCGTCTTTCGGCGATGGGAGATGTGGCTATGGTTGTGCCGGTGCTTAGGGCTTTCAGGGAGAGTTATCCCGGTGTGCGGATATCGGTGCTGACGCGGCGGGGGTTCCGGCCGTTTTTCAGGGGTATCGCCGATCTCGACTTCATTGATTTCGACCCCGACGGGCGCCACAAGGGATTCCGGGGGCTGATACGCCTCGTGAAAGATATACTCGGCACGGGTGTCGAAAGCGTGGCCGACATGCACGACGTGCTGCGGACCAAAATCGTGCGTGCCGGATTGCGCCTGGCGGGGTTGAAGGTGTCGGTAATCGACAAGGGACGGCTCGACAAGATGGCTATGACGCGCAAATTCCGCAAGATCAGGGAACCGCTGAAGAGCACCGTGGAGCGTTACCGCACAGTGATGGCGCATCTGGGATATGTTTTTATGCTGCCCCCGGAAATAACAAGGCAACGGCAGCCGTTACCCGAGGCTATTGTCCGCACCACAGGCGGGAAGAGCGGCCTGTGGGTCGGGTTTGCGCCGTTTGCAAAACACAAGGGAAAGATATACCCCATTGCCCAGGCGGCGGAGTTGATAGAACTGCTGTCGGAGAGTTACGAACAGGTATTCATATTTGGCGGCGGCAGCCATGAGCATGACTTCGCCAGTTGTATGCAGGAGCGTTACGAGCGGGTTGTGTCGGTCATCGGCAAACTGTCGCTGGAGGAGGAGATGGACCTTATTTCGAACATCGACTGCATGGTAACGATGGATTCGGCCACGATGCACATAGCATCGCTGGTCGGCACGCCGGTCGTGTCGGTATGGGGTGCGACACATCCCTACGCCGGGTTCCTCGGCTTTGGGCAGGATCCGGCAAATGCCATAGGACTCGACCTCGACTGCCGTCCGTGCTCGGTGTACGGCAACAAACCGTGCCTGTATAAAGATTACCGGTGCCTGACGGGAATCACCCCGGAATCCATCGCAGAGAGGGTCGGGCGCGTTATAAATAAGGAAAATCAGGTGTGACACAACCCCCTGTCATAGATCACATATTGTCTGTCGGCTCTTCCGGGGCGTTTGATGCCGCGGCGCTCGACCTGTTCCGTTACCAGAGCCTGGCTTGCGGACCCTATCGCGACTATCTGCGCCTCGTGGGGGTCGATCCGGCCGGAGTGGAGATGGTGGATGACATTCCGTTCCTGCCCATAGAGCTCTTCAAGAGCCACCGCGTCTACTGCGGCCGGGGCGAGGCCGGAGTGGTTTTCACGAGCAGCACCACCTCGGGCGGCGAACCCTCGCGCCACTACATGGAGCATCCGGGGGATTACGAAAAGACCTTCGTCGCGGCATTCACCCGTGCGTATGGCGATCCGGCCGGATACTCTTTCTACTCGCTGTTGCCAGGCTACCTGCAGCGCGAAGGGTCGTCGCTGATCTGCATGATGCGGCGGCTTACCGAGCTTGGCGGCAGAGGGGGATTCTTCCTCGACCGCTACGGCGAACTGCTCGACGCGCTGGATGCCGACCCGCGCCCCAAAATATTGCTCGGGGTCAGTTATGCCCTTTGGGATATGGCCGAAACCGCCGGCAGGAGATTGCCCACAGACACCATCGTGATGGAGACCGGCGGGATGAAAGGCCACCGCGATGAACTTCCGCGCGGGGAATTCCACGACATGCTGTGCCGTGCCTTCGGCGTGCAGGTCATACATTCCGAGTACGGCATGGCCGAACTCACCTCGCAGTGCTACTCCCGTGGAAGTGGACTGTTTACCGCACCGCCATGGGTTCGCGTCGTCACGCGCGAGGTCAATGACCCGTTCTCTGTGCTTCACGCGGGACAGACCGGAGGTGTGAATATCATCGACCTGGGGAACCTGTCGTCGTGCGCGTTTCTGCAGACACAGGATCTGGGGACGGTAAATGCCGACGGTACGTTCACAATAGAGGGTCGCATAGACCACAGCGCGATCAGGGGTTGCAACCTGCTCGTGCAGTAACCCATTGCCACAACAAAATATTTTTGCAACTTTGCACTTTCACGATAGTGCAGAACAGCTCCCAACCCTTTAACCGCTCATATTATGGAAACTGCCAGCCAGCCAGCCCCTCCCAAATTCGAAACCAATACCAACCAGGCTAAACAGCCTCAATCCCCACCGCAACAACGGCCGCAGATCCCGGCGAAAGACCGGACAAGCAGCGCCATCACCATTAAAGGGCTTATAGTGCTGTCGTTGACACTCTTCCTGATGATTCCGGTGGCCTTCATCGCCAACCTTGTCGAAGAGCGTTACGACCGCAAGCGCGAAGTGGTGGCCGAGGTGAGCAACAAATGGGCCTCTTCGCAGTCGCTGTTCGGGCCGGTGCTGATGATACCTTACGACAAGGAGGTGGTCAAAGAGATAGACGGCAAACAGGTCACAGCCGTGGAGCGATGCACCCTGGTGCTGCTCCCCGACAGTCTCGCAATAACGGGCACAGTGGATCCGCACACACGCCACCGGAGCATATTCGATGTGACGGTCTACCAGGCCGGATTGCGGTTCGAGGGGTCGTTCGCCCCGGCCGACCTCTCGCGTCTCGATGTCACGGAGAAAGACCTCATTTTCAATGAAACACAGATGTTCTTCACCCTCACCGATTTCCGTGGGATAGAAAAACAGTTGACCGTTGAGTGGGACGGCGCATCCTACGAAATGACTACCGAAAGCGCCGGAATAAGCCTCGACGAAGAAGGCTTATATACACCTGTCGCATACAGTGCCGCGGACCTCAAGCGGGGGCACCATTTTTCGTTCGCGCTCGACCTCAAAGGATCGGAAGACCTAAAGTTCACACCATTGGGAAAGAATAACCGCACGGAGATATCCTCCCCCTGGAGCAACCCGTCGTTCATAGGCGGCTTCCTGCCCAACAATCCGGCAGAGATAAACGCCGGCGGATTCCGGGCCCGGTGGGAAGTGGTCAACCTCAACCGGAGCTATCCCCAGGTGTGGGTCGACAGGATGTACAGCGTCGAAACGTCGCAATACGGGGTCAACCTCCTGGAATCCACCGACTCATACGCCAAGACAGAGCGTTCGGTGAAATACGCCATACTGTTCATCGCCCTGACGATGGCCCTCTATTTCTTCGTAGAGATATTGCAGAAACGCCGGGTACACCTCATGCAGTACGCCCTCGTGGGATTGGCGCTGAGCATATATTACACCCTGCTACTGTCGCTAAGCGAGTACATGCCATTCAATGCAGCCTACGCGATAGCCTCATTGGCGACAATAGCGATGATCGGGATTTACACTGCAACGGCATTCCGTAGCCGGAAAACAGGCTGGATATTCGCACTCGTACTCGGACTCCTCTATACGTTCATATTCACACTCGTACAACTCCAGGACCGAGCCCTGCTGTTCGGAAGCATAGGACTATTTGCACTTCTTGCAATAATAATGTACCTCTCGCGCAAAATAGAGTGGTACGGCAACGATAATTGATCGTTTTCTTTATACAGTATCAGACCGCGACTTTTTTGAACCGACGCTCGAACGAGGGCAGAGGCGAACTTGTTCGGCCTCTGCCGAGAGAGGAGGAGGAAGGCAAAGCCAAAAAAAGTCGCCCAAAAAACTTCAATCATTACTTTGCTGCGACATTATAGATGTATAGGATATAGGCGGTAAGCCCCCTAAGACAATGCTATTATTTAGGGGCTTACCGCCTATATCCTAACATCTGTAAAATCAGAGTAAGGTCAGGATCAAAAATTTTTGGTGCCGCTTTTTACAACCGAACCGGCCGTTAGGCTGGTGAGCTCACCGACCGGAGCCCGCAGTCAGCCATGTAGTGGCTGGGGCGGAAATAGCGAAAGGAGGTAACAAGCGGCAGTTTGAGGCTGCACAGAGAAAACGATCTTATCTTTTCATGGCTTCGGTGCGCATTTTGAGGGGCATTTTTTCTATGGCGTAACGCAGTGCTGTGCGTGGCATGACGGTTTTGTTTTGGATCACGAAGTCGAATATTTCCTGCCGGCGTGCTTCGCTGGCTGCTTTGAGCATCCATCCGTAACCTTTTTGCACCATGTGGTCGCTGTCGGTAAGCACGGTTCCGGCTATGTGCAGTATCTGGTCGAGGAACAGGCCTTTGCGTGCGGGTATAATGAGTGAGACAGCCGCTGCACGGCGCATCCAGCGGTTCGGGGATACGGCCCACTTCCCGAGCCGTTCCGCCGACTGCGGGTAGCGTTCGACGAGTTCCCCTACGGTATGGTTGCACAGCGTGTCGCACGAAGCCCAATTATCCACGTATAAATCTATCCAGCGCTCGAAAACAGGCATATCTTCAGGCGTATACTGTTCTCGTACGGCATACGACCAGTTGCACGCCACTATCGTCTCTTCGAGGTAACCCGACTTCCACAACTCCTCGCACAGGCCGAAGATCTCCGCTTTGGGCAACTGCCGGATGTCTGCGAAAAACGACCGGGCGATCTTGTTTACCTCTGGCATTTTCACTCCCCACACCTTTGCGCATTCGTCTTCCCTGAAGAAGCGATGCGAGGTTTCTATTGTTTTTTTGTCGGCGGCTTCCTGCAGGGCCCGCCTGATGCGCGATATAATGCCGTTCATACGAATGATTTTATCACCCCAAATGTAATGATAGTATATTAAGAAACTGTTTAAATTTCCTATGGAAAGTATTATAAGTTCTTCCGGACCGCTTTTCGCGTGAAAATTTCGTTACATAGGACACCACTATGCTCCTCGATTTTTATAAAAAATAGCACTAAAGATAACTCGCAACTATTTTCTATTGAAAATTATACAAGCTATAATACATTGTATAAGACGCGTTTAAAATTTCTTATTCACGTTCTTTGAAACTCTTCTTGCACCCGGTTAACCAGCTTTCTTTATATCAGGCAGGCTGCAGGGTTTTGCGGGGATTTCTGTCGAAAAGATAAACCTTTTTTACAACCGTTCGAACAGGAGTTAAACATTTGCGTAATTTTAAGTAATAGAGGAAATTTATTTATCCGTATTTTGTTTTTTATCTCCGGTAGATTTTTTTGCGTCACTTCCCCGGTTTAGCGGGCTAAACCGGGGAAGTGATGTGAAAAAAATGCCGGTGGAGAAAAAATAAAATGGTTAAATAAATATTCGATATTACTTAGTGCAATTTGATAGCATTTTTTTAGAAAATAGCACTAAACCCGCAAAATATTTGGATGTTACTCTTTTTTTTTTTTAATTTGACATACAATATTCTGCATCAGGAAATGAATGGCTCTTGCAATGTGATTTATTCGTTGAATTAGCATTGCATATCTATGTAAGGAGAGGTTTTATTATGCAATATTTTTTAATAGAATTATAATGGAACAGCTTGTAATATAACATATTATTAACTTAATAACTTTATTTGCCATGAAAAAAATCATTAGTGTCTCTTTGATCTGTCTGGGCGTTGCGGGATTCTTTACACTATCTTGCTCCAAACAACAAGCTCCCACCCCTTTATCAAATGAATCCGCTACGTTCGAAGTTTTAAAAGGCCGGATAGTAAATTACAATGCTGATTTTACACACAGCCACGGAATCATACATACAAAAGCAAGAGGAAAATTTTGGAAAGTTCTGGCCTGCGATGCCGCCGGAGCTGCCGTAGGAGCTGTGGGAGGCGTAGGAGGAAGCATATGGGCTGGAATATGCGCATCATACGGAGCAACCAAGGTGGATTGGGTCTCCGTCCCGGATGTATATGCCATTGATGTAATCGACACGGGTAAGTCAAACTGGCTTGATTCCGTATCTTCGGTCTCTTTGGGATTTGGATTATTCAGTTCGGAATATATGGTTGGAGCTGAGCATAACCGTATCATAACTAAAATATCTTCAGAGAATCCTGAAATATACGACAATCAATTCGGGGATGTTACCGGATTGGTTTACGACGAAGTGCTGACACCGATTCAATTAAATGGATGTGCAACGAGGAATGATTCCTGGATTGACCCCAACCCTGGGAACACGTTTTACGTACCTTTAGAGGATGTTATAGAAAATATCGTTCTAACAACAAACAATGGTCAATACCCTATAAACACATTGGTAGCCGATTATCCCCAATTTGCAAATGAGATAAGTGTGCTGGAGTCTTTCTGCGACGTTATTGAAGCTATCAATAATATTGCGGATTTAGAACTTTACACAACCGGATTCATTCAGATCCTGGATAGTTCACAAATTTCGCCGGAATCCATCTCAGCCATTAAAACCGGGATGGCGGTTGCCATACACAGCAAATATTTGTGGGCTGAATAATTTTAATAAAAATATCATTATGAAAAAATTGTTGATTTTGGCAGTGATTGCCTTGATGGCGGTATCTGCGGGTTTGGCTCAGGATCGGGGAGATATTTTCGGCGTGGAGTACCGCGCTGGAGTGGCGGCGGATTCGAACGACGGAAAACTCATTACGCAGGATTTTCGTTTTATCGTGGGTTACAGGTTTAACACAACCCTGTCGTTGGGGGTGGTGGCAGATATGAATACCGGCCTGTTCGAGACCGGCGGCGTCAAGAGCTGGAAGGCCAACGGCCTGGCGGGAGTGGAGATCGGGATAAACCTGACGCGCAATCCGGCACGGCCTTACGAATTTCTCATAGGGGCGGGGAGCACTCTTTCAAACAAGTCGGACGACTGGGGATACATGTACTACGATGCGGGGATCAAGGTAAATCTGGGAGAGTATAAGCATTGGCAGCCCTACGTCACAGTGGGCGCGCGCTATTTCGACGCCTATTCGTCGCACTTCGACAACCGCTGGTCGATTTATGCAGGCTTCGGTTTCCGGTTCGACGCCACGAAACCTAAACCGGTCAAAATAGACGATCCCGCCTCGCTGAGGTAGCGCCGCCCGGCAAGTGCCGGCTTTTTTATATGACATTATTGCCGGATGTATGTGGCTGCCGCCTATACAATCCGCCTGTCGCAGTCCGGATAGATTTTCCATTGGTAAAATCTATCCGGACTGCGATTTTTATTTTGATGTGGAATTTTATATCTTTGCGTTATAAAATCAACAATACGCAATAAAAATATTTTTTTGATATAGTGTCTGTCGGCAGAGTAATAAACTTGTGCACTGCATCTTGATTTGTGATTTGCGCTTTTGTACATCGGCGGCCTGCAGTGGCGTACTGTGTGCCGGGATGAAGTAATCACCAACTTTGTCGCGAAAGGAGTGTTATGGACAGTGGAGATAAGGTAATGAAACCATTGAGGAGCGCGGTGTCGACTTCGGGCCGTAAGATGGCCGGGGCCCGTAGCCTGTGGCGTGCCAACGGCATGCGTGACGAGCATTTCGGCCGTCCGGTGATTGCCGTCGTCAATTCGTTCACACAATTCGTGCCGGGCCATGCGCATCTGCACGAAGCGGGCCAGCAGGTGAAGCGCTGGATAGAGTCCGAAGGCTGTTTTGCGGCTGAGTTTAACACTATAGCTATCGACGATGGCATTGCCATGGGGCACGACGGGATGCTATACTCGCTTCCTTCGCGCGAGTTGATAGCCGACAGTGTGGAGTATATGGTCAACGCCCACACGGTCGACGCGATGGTCTGTATATCGAATTGCGATAAGATAACTCCCGGCATGCTGATGGCGGCTATGAGGCTGAATATTCCGGCGGTGTTCGTTTCGGGAGGGCCTATGGAGGCGGGTGTGGTCGACGGCGAGAGCTACGATCTGGTCGATGTGATGGTGCGGGGAGCCGACGAAAGCGTTCCGGACGACGTGCTGGAGCGCATTTCGCAAGGTGCTTGCCCCACTTGCGGAAGCTGTTCGGGGATGTTCACGGCCAATTCGATGAACTGCCTTGCCGAGGCTTTAGGACTCGCCTTGCCCGGCAACGGCACATTGGTGGCGACACATGCGCTGAGGCAGGATCTGCTGCGCGATGCGGCAAGGCTGATCGTACGCAACGCTGAACGGTATTATTTCGAAGGCGATGAGGGGGTGTTGCCGCGCTCGATAGCCACGCGGCAGGCTTTCCTTAATGCCATGTCGCTCGACATAGCGATGGGAGGATCCTCGAATACCGTACTGCACCTGTTGGCGGTGGCTGCCGAGGCGGGTGTCGATTTTTCGATGGCCGATATAGACGCCCTGTCGCGTCGTGTCCCGGTGCTGTGCAAGGTGTCGCCCAATTACCGTAAATACCATATCGAGGATGTCAACCGCGCGGGGGGCGTGCTCTCGATCATGGCCGAACTGGACCGGGCAGGGTTGCTCGACACTTCGGTGCTACGGGTTGACTACGTCGATCTTGCCATGGCTCTTGCGGAGAACGATCTTGCGGGGCCGGGTGTCACGGACGAGGCACTATACAGGGCGCTTTCCGCTCCGGGAGGCTTCTTCAACACGATGATGGCCTCGCAGAACAGATACTACGAGGCAGCCGACACCGACCGCGCTACGGGGTGCATACGCGACGCGGCGCACGCCTACTCTGCCGACGGCGGATTGGCTGTTTTATACGGAAATATCGCAACGGCGGGGTGTATCGTCAAGACTGCCGGTGTCGACGAGTCGATCCTCCGTTTCGAGGGTACGGCGCGTGTGTTCGAGTCGCAGGAGGATGCCGTCGAGGGCATATTGGGAGGCCGGGTATCGGCGGGCGACGTGGTGGTGATCCGCTACGAAGGGCCGCGCGGGGGTCCCGGGATGCAGGAAATGCTCTACCCGACGTCGTACCTCAAATCGCGGCGCCTCGACAAGGCGTGCGCGCTGTTGACCGACGGGCGTTTTTCGGGTGGCACCTCGGGATTGTCGATAGGACATGTCTCGCCCGAAGCCGCCGCAGGGGGCGAAATTGCGTTGCTGGAGGATGGCGACCGCATAACGATAGATATCCCTGCACGCAGGATCGACGTAGAGCTGACCGGCGAAGAGTTGGAGCGGCGACGCTGGCGCGTGGAGCAATATCGTCCGGCAAACCGCGACCGTGTGGTGTCGAAAGCGCTGAAGGCTTACGCTTCGATGGCAGCGTCGGCCGACAAAGGCGGGGTGAGGGTAGTGGAAGAATGAACGTGGTGCATGAATTACTTAAAAGAGAGATGTCGAATAAACAAAAAATACAAGGGGGCGAGGCACTGATGCTTTCGCTCATAGCCGAGGGTGTCGACGTGATGTTCGGCTACCCGGGCGGGGCGGTGATCCCGATCTACGATCACCTTTACCACTACCGCGACAAGATACACCACGTGCTCACACGCCACGAGCAGGGGGCCGTGCATGCCGCGCAGGGATATGCCCGGGCGACGGGAAAAGTGGGCGTATGCCTTGCCACATCGGGTCCCGGTGCCACCAACCTGTTGACCGGGATTGCCGACGCAATGATAGATTCCACGCCGCTGGTCTGCATCACGGGACAAGTAGCTGCGTCGTTGCTGGGTACCGACGCCTTCCAGGAGGCCGATATAATCAGCATGACGATGCCCGTCACGAAGTGGAATTTCCAGGTCACTTCGGCTTCCGAGATACCGGGGGCGGTGGCAAAGGCGTTCTATATAGCGCGTTCGGGCCGTCCGGGCCCCGTTGTGATCGACTTTGCGAAGAACGCGCAGTCGGAGACGGTCGATTTCCTCTACCGGCCATGCGTGTCGTTGCGCAGTTATAATCCGCATCCGGTGGTCGACGCCGAGACCGCGCGCCGTGGCGTGGATATGATCAACCGCAGTTCGCGCCCACTGATACTCGTGGGGCAGGGCGTCAAGCTGTCGGGGGCCGAACGATCAATAGTGGAGTTCGCCGAAGCGGGCAACATTCCGATGGCTGCCACGCTGATGGGCATATCGGCCGTGCCGAGTTCCCATCCGTTGTTTGTAGGCAACCTGGGTATGCACGGCAACGTGGCGGCCAACGAAATGACCCAGCACAGCGACCGGATTATAGCCGTCGGGATGCGTTTCAGCGACCGCGTGACGGGCGACGTCAAGGGTTACGCCCCGTGGGCCGATATCATACATGTCGATATAGACGCCTCCGAACTGGGCAAGAATCTTAGGGTCGACCTGCCTGTGCACAGCGATGCGCTCGAAGCCCTCGAAGCCTTCAAGGTGGGGCTGAAACATGTCGAGCGTGACGAATGGTTGGAATTCGCACGCCAGAGGTGGGCTATAGAACGGGAGAAAGTGATCCTGCCTATGGAACGTAACGGCGGGGATGCGATCACCATGGCTAATGTGATACGCAGCCTGGCCGATGCTGTCGACGGCAATGCGGTGGTGGTTACCGACGTGGGGCAAAACCAGATGTTCAGCGCCCGCTACTCGCGCTTCAATTCCACGCGCAGTTTCATCACTTCCGGCGGTCTGGGGACGATGGGCTTCGGCCTTCCGGCAGCCATTGGCGCGAAACTGGGTGTCCCGGAGAGGCCTGTGATCGCAGTATTGGGCGACGGGGGGCTACAGATGACCATCCAGGAGTTGGGCACGATAATGCAGAACGGTATAGGAGTGAAAATATTGGTTTTGAATAACTCATATCTGGGGATGGTACGCCAGTGGCAGCAGCTTTTCTACGATAAGCGCTATTCGTTCACCGAGCTCGAAAATCCCGATTTTGCGGCTGTGGCTGCAGCATACCGCATCCCGTCGGCGCGGGTCGACGACCCGCGCGACCTGGACGAGGCTCTGCGCGTGATGATCGCCGCCGAAGGGTCATATCTGCTGGAGGTGGTGGTAAAGCGCGAGGATAACGTATTCCCAATGGTTCCGTCGGGAGCGTCTCTTTCGTCTACAGTCTTCAGTGAATGATTCCCTCCGGGTTTACCCGGTGCAAATGATTATCAAACAATGAGAGAATATATCGTTATAGCGTTTACGGAGAACCACATAGGGGTGCTGAACCGTATCACGGCGCACTATCTCCGCCGCAAGATCAATATAGAGAGCCTGAAAGTTTCCGAGTCGTCGCTCAAGGGCATAAGCATGTTCGTCATCACAGCATATTCGACCGGCGAGACGATGCAGAAACTGGTGCGGCAACTTCGCAATATAATCGAGGTCATCGAGGTGGAATTCTACGACCAGGACGAACTGATCACCCAGGAGATCGCGCTTTATAAAATATCGTCGCGTATGTTCCGCGACGCCACGAGGGTCGACTCGCTCACCCGGCAGTGGGGGGCTCGCCTGGTAGAACTTTCGGCCGGATATGTCGTCATGGAAAAGACCGGCACAAGGGAAGACGTCGAACAGTTGCGCCGCGAACTCGACGGCCAGGGGGTCCTGATAGAGTTCACGCGCTCGGGAAGCGTGGTGCTACACCGCGACACTGTGGCCGACCGTTTGGGAGAAAAATTTGTGGAATAGATTGAGAATAGGTATATTTCGGGGTTGCTAAATCTATAAATTTTTCCTGGGATCTATGAAACGGATTATAATTTACACAGTTGCGGTGGCGTGTTTTGCGCTTTCAGCCAATGCCCAACCGCTCGAAGCCCCGAAAACAAAGAGCCGTTCGACGTTTGCCATTGTCATCGACTCGATGAGTTATGCCCGTGTGAAAGAGGCGGTAAACGCCTATCGCGACGCGGTTGAGCGCGATGGTCTGGGGACTTATATCGTGAGCCGCAACTGGCAATCGCCCGAAGAGATACGCGCCCTGCTCGAAAAACTGCACGGCGACCCGAAGGCTCCTTTGGAGGGGGCGGTGTTCGTGGGCGATATACCGGTGGCCATGATCCGCGACGCGCAACATCTCACGTCGGCTTTCAAGATGGACCAGGTTCGCGACTGGCAGCAGTCGAGTGTGCCATCCGACCGTTATTACGACGATTTCGGCCTGAAGTTCGATTTCCTGAAACGCGACTCCGTGAAGACGGATTATTTCTACTATACATTGCGTCCCGATTCGCGGCAATCGGTGTCCCCGGCGATCTATTCGGCGCGTATAAAGCCTTTGGAAAACGGACCGAAAGATAAATACGCCCTTCTTGACGAATACCTGCGCAAGGTCGTCGCCGGGCGCCAGGCCGGACCGGACCGCCTCGACCAGATGACTTCGGCGCGGGGCCACGGCAACAGCAGCGAATCGAAACTGGCCTGGGCCGCCGAACAAATAATGCTGAAGGAACAGTTGCCATCGCTCTCGATGCCCGGCAGTTATTTTAAATTCATGGATTTTGAAAGCCGGTATCCGCTGAAAACAACACTATTTAATGAGATAGTGCGCGACGATCTGGACGTGATGCTGTTCCACACCCACGGCTCGCCCCGCAAACAATATATCAACGGCTATCAATCGACGAGTGCGGTGGGCGGGTCGATAAATAACATAAAACTCTATCTTCGCAGCAAAATATTATCGGCCTTGCGCGATGGCAAAGACAGTGAAGCGGCGATAGACCGGTATGTCAGGAGCCTGGGCGTACCGCGCCAATGGTGCGAGGAGGCTCTGGACCCGAAGCTCATAGAGGCCGACTCGATCTACAACCTGTCGCTCGACATCACGCTGGAAGAGGTGCTCGAAGTGCGTCCCGATGCGCGTTTCGTGGTGCTGGACGCATGTTTTAACGGTTCGTACCACCTGGACGACTATATCGCCGGGGCTTATATTTTCGGCGGCGGCAAAACGATAGCCACCCAGGCCAATTCGGTCAACGCCGTGCAGGACAAATGGGCCGAGGAATTTATGGGATTGCTGGCCGGGGGCTTGCGCATAGGGCAGTGGAACAGGTTCAACCCGTTCCTGGAATCGCACATCTTCGGCGACCCGACCTACCGGTTCGCCAACACGGCTCTCGACTTCGATATCAACGAGGCGGTAGCCCTCCACGACGGCGATACGAAATATTGGCTGAAAAAAACGGGCCATCCCTCGTGCGACGTACAGTGCATGGTCTATAGAATGCTTTACCGCGGCGGTTATCCCGGGCTGGGCAAAGTGTTGAAAGACACTTATTTCTCGTCGCAGTACGAGGTGGTGCGGCTGGAGGCGATGCGCATTCTTGCACGCATGGGCGGGCCGGAGTTCTATGACGTGCTCAAGGCGGCGGTACTCGACGCCAATGAACTGACGAGGCGTTTTGCGGTAGTCTACGCAGCCAGAACAGGCTCCGATGAACTGTTGCCCGCGTTTGCCGAAAACATGCTCGTGGACAACGTCTCGAAGCGCGTGATGTTCAACGTGAGTTACAAAAGCCGCATGTTCGATCAGGACAAATTGGCCTCAGCTATCGAAAAACAGGCCGCCGGCATGAAGTTCTACGACCGGTCCGACGTGGTGTCGGAGATAAACGGCACACGCGCCAACCTCACGACAATCGAGCGTGACATGACGCTGCTGAAGGATACGGTAAGCAAGGCGGTCGAGAAAGGCTATGTGCTGTTGTGGTTCCGCAACAATCCCGCTTCGTGGGGCGCCGGTCCGTTGCTGACCTTTGCCGCAGACCGCAGCCGCAGCGAATCGTTGCGGAGGGAAGCCATCGAAGTTCTGGGCTGGTTCGATATGTCGTGGCGCCGAGAGGAGATAGTAGAGGGTTTGCGAGCGATAGCTGCGTCGGACGATACGAAAGAGATTCGCGACGAAGCGCAGAAGTCGGTCAACAGGCTGCTGAGGAGGTAATGGCAGCGCATGGAATATTAACTTATTGATAATAATTAGTTTGATGGCTTTATAGAGCCCGGTAAAAATCAGGATTATGGCAAAAATGAATTTCGGGGGCGTGGTCGAGAATGTGGCCACACGTGAAGAGTTCCCCCTGGAGAAAGCACGCGAAGTGCTTAAGGGCGAGACTATCGCAGTGATCGGTTATGGAGTGCAGGGCCCCGGGCAGTCGCTCAACCTCAGGGACAACGGGTTCAACGTGATCGTGGGGCAGAGGAAGGATTCGAAGACCTGGGATAAGGCGGTGGCCGACGGATGGGTTCCGGGGCAGACGCTGTTCGATATAGAAGAGGCGTGCAGCCGTGCCACGATAATACAGTACCTGTTATCCGATGCGGCGCAGATAGCCGTTTGGCCTACTGTAAAGAAACATCTCACGTCGGGCAAGGCGCTTTATTTCTCACACGGCTTCGCCATCACCTACAAGGAGCGTACGGGTATAATCCCCCCTGCCGATGTGGATGTTATATTGGTGGCCCCCAAAGGTTCGGGGACTTCGTTGCGCCGCCTTTTCCTTGAGGGCCGCGGGCTGAATTCGAGTTACGCTATTTTCCAGGACGCCACAGGGCGTGCCATGGAGCGTGTTTTGGCATTGGGCATCGGTGTGGGATCGGGCTACCTGTTCGAGACCGACTTCCGCCGCGAGGTATATTCCGACCTTACGGGCGAACGCGGCACGTTGATGGGAGCCATACAGGGGATATTCGCGGCACAGTATCAGGTGTTGCGTGAGAATGGGCACACACCGTCCGAGGCGTTCAACGAAACGGTGGAGGAGCTGACCCAGAGCCTTATGCCGCTCGTGGCGGAGAATGGCATGGACTGGATGTACGCCAACTGTTCGACCACGGCGCAACGCGGCGCGCTGGACTGGTGCGGGCCTTTCAGGGATGCCACGCTGCCCGTGTTCCGCAAACTCTACGACGAGGTCGCTTCGGGCAACGAGGCGCAGCGTTCGATAGATTCAAACAGTCGTCCCGACTACCGCGAAAAATTGGAGGAGGAGCTCCGCGCGTTGCGTGAAAGCGAACTCTGGCAGGCCGGGGCCGCGGTGCGCAGCCTCCGCCCCGAGCGCAGCAAGAAATAGACAAGTGTAATATGCGTGGGGCCCGGGTAAGAATCGTTCTTACCCGGGCCCCATCATTTTTATGTTGCAGTATCAGTTTCTTAATTTTATGTTGGCAACTTTGGTTTTATATAAAGTCCAATAAATTTTGTGTGAAAATTTATTGGACTTTATGTAGGGCAAATGTTTTATGACATAGCCGGGTTCTCAGGCTGCAGCTCGCGGAAGACTGATCGTAATGAAATGAAGAGCAGGCCTCCGCGTGGCGGAGCTGCGGCCTGCCGGGTCGCTACGCAACCCGAAAGACATACCCCGGTTATTTTCACCAGCCTGCTTTTCGGACTGATCCCGGTTACAGTCCGCCGTCGACTTTCCAGGTTTTCGACGGATTGTCATTGCGCAGGGCTATGTTGTGTCTTTCGACCTTGCCGTCGGGCAGTACTATCTCATAAGGTACGAATACCCCTGGGTATTGACCCGAACGGAATGATTTCCCCAGGCCTACCAGTTTCAACCCGCTGAAATTTTCCTTCAACATTTTGATATTATAGGAGGAAAGCGCGGCGGCAACGTCGTCCAGGCGGTTCTCCTGCATCGCCATGAACACCATTTCGGCTGCTTTCTCGGCAGATATCCCCGAAAATGCCGGATCGCTTGTGTCGCGACCCATATCGTTCCATGTGTATCCCTCGGGCCACGATGAGAATAACGTTTCATCTACAGGCACGTCGTAAGCTATAGATGATGTTTCGAGTATAAGCGTCTCCCGCGGGCCGTCGCATAGATAGATACTGATACTCCGGACAAGACTCGTAGCCTTATCGAAAGTATATTCACGGCGGGTATCGGATTCTTCTATCGAACTTCCCAACAGGTAGCTGTTAGTGAAATACCCCTGGGCCGGGACCTTCACGGATAGCATTATGATGGTGTCGCTCTCTGCTATGTCGTAACGGGCCCCTTTCCCGGCAGTGGTGGCGGCTTTTTCGTGGGCCAGGATCAATGCCGGGTCCAAAAGAAGTGCGAACCACTCTGTAAATCCGCGGCTTTCATTTCCGGCAATGATCCATCCCATGTCACCGGTAGAGCCCCACATGCGGGTGTTTGTACCATCGAACGATGCTATGCGGCATCCTTTGTCTATACGCCATTTTCCTCCTATGCCTGGCAATACGGTGATACGGTGAGATACCATCGCTGCCGAGCGGTCGATATAAGCGAAATTTTCACATGGTAACGTCCTTACATTAAGCGTTATCACCATGCTTTTTACGTTGGCCGTGCTTTTCATCGAGCGGTCGAACAGGCTTCCTGCGGCACGGGCATTCCCGGGTCCATATATCGCCGCCGTTATCACCGCTGCCACTGCGATAACCGATGCCGCCACAGCTGTAGCCGCACGAAACAGGTTGAGGCGGAAGGCAGGTTTTCTGCCTTGTGTCTCACCTCTCTCCTTATGGCTACGCTTTGCGACGACCACGGGCAACAGGCGCGGCGTGACGGCAGTCACGGTTTCCCGCATCGCGGCATAATAGCTTGCGCACTCCCCGCAACGCAATTTGTGAGCCTCCATTGCCATGATGTTTTCAGATGCCTCTTCGGGATATAACAACTCTGTTATATTTTCCCGGAATTCTTCACATTTCATACTGTTTGTCCTCGTGTTTTTTGTGTTTCCTATGCGCAGGCCGGCTTCACACGCAGGGGGAACGGTGGATTTATAATACTCTGAGCCTTATTTTTTCTATCCCGTAGCGGAAGCGCGATTTTGCCGTGGCTACGGGAATATCCAACGCCGAGGCTATATCGGCGAAACTCATGCCGCCGCAGGTCTTCATCATTATGATTTCGGCCTGCTCCCCGGGGATCTCTGCCAGCATACCCGCGATACGTTCGTACTCCCGTTCGAATGTTTCAGGCGATTCGTCCGGCATCAACACCAGTACAGCTTTTTCGAGCGGCATATGTTGCCTGTCCTGTTTCCTGCGAAGGTGATCGTAACAGGCGTTCGAGATGCTGCGCAACAGATACCCCCGGGGGTTATCCACTCCTGAGAAGAAAGCATTGTCGGCAAACACTTTCAGGAATACGTTATGTACTATATCCTCGGCATCGGCGGTGGAACCCGTCCGGAAAAAAGCCAGTCTGAACAGTTGGTCTCTCATCTCTGAGGCAACCTGTTGCGGATCGTATCCTTCGTTTTGTGAATCTGCCATTGATATGGATCGTTTATATATCAGACGTGAAAATGCGAAAAAAGATTTAAGCGTCTGTCTGAATTTCCATAATATATACAACAAGTGTATATTCTTTGTTTCAAAATTGTAGAATTTATTTTTATATAACGGATAGTAAATTTGATTACAAAAATTGTTTAATAATTAAATGACCAGCTGCAATATGAAGCATATCACATTTACACTGATTTTATCGCTCTGTTTATCAGGTTTTTTCGCATACCCGCAAACCACAGGCAAACAAATTCCGCCCGAGATAACCGGCGGCGTTCAGATCGAGACCCACAGCACACTCTACAATCAGGCATACCTCGAAATGGCGGATATGCTCGACGGGAAGCAGGAACTTTCTATTAAACGGGCTGTATTTCTTCAAGAATGGGCGTATCTGGACGGCAACCTTGATTACGATAAATACTGCTATGAGATCTCTTATATCTCACAGAATGTCTTGCAATTTATTAAGTTGAACAGACTGAATGAACACCCGACAGGCGGGAATATGGCTCTGTTTGAATTTTTCACTAATCCCAACCCCTTGAACGGGCACAAGGCTTATACATACGATTTCGAGGATTTTTGTGGACAAAAAGATTATACGAAAATGTTTGTAACCAAACTTATGGCCACTCATTCAGGCCAGTGCCGAAGCCTGCCGTTATTCTATAAGATATTATCCAATGAAATAGGTGCGGAGTCATATATCGCTTACGCTCCGAATCACTCTTTTATCAGGCATAAGAGTGAGGATGGCAGTCGGTATATATGTGTTGAGCTAACCAATCATTCGATGCCCCGAGAGGTATTCATTATCGAAAACATGGGAATAACTGAAACTGCCATTCAGAAAGGCACTTACATGAAGCCTTGCGACGACAGGGAGATAATACTGCATCTAATGGCTGAACTGGTTTTAGGTTATGTAAGGCTTTATGATTGGGATAATTTCGTGAAGCTTTGTTACGAAACGGTCCTGAAACATTCATCTGACAACCTCGGCGCATTGATGGTAAAGAACAACTATTTATACCAGACCGGCAATCGTTATCTGGAATTTCTCAAAGATAATGGATTGCCCCGGAGTAATATTAATGCTCTGGAAGAAGAGTACTGGGCGAATACCGAAGCTATCGAGGCAACCGGACATATCGATATGCCTCCACTCCTGTATGAACAGTGGATAAATTCGGTCGAAGAAGAAGTGAAACGAAGAAAAACAAAAGTATCTAACTAAAAATATTTGAATTATGAAAACGAAACAATTTACCCTTGCTTGCATTATTGCATTATTTTCTTTAAATTTGGCTTATGGCAGATGGCCGGGTGTTGACCCGAATGCCGAAAACTATTATCCGCAAAGTCCGTACAGCTATGCGGGCAACAGTCCTATAAAAAACGTCGATCCCGATGGCCGGGATTGGTATTCTGTTAATAGAACAGATGATGATGGAAATAAGTACGTGGAATATGTCTATACAGACCTGTATCGATCTCAAAGAGACCTTAAGAAAGCGGGTGTCGATGGTACATATATCGGAATTACAGGCAAAACGAACGATGGCAGTCAGTATCTAAGTTTATTTGGGACTCAGGTAAATACGATGACCGCCAACGGGCAAGTAAATCTTACCGCGGAGATGATTGCAAATCTCGATAATGCTATTATTAGCGCATATCAAGCCGATTACATGAATGCGAACCAAATCGACCCTATGTTTCCGGAATTTTATAGCGGGGCAACGAATATGGGGATTTCAATGAATGTGACTCTTGCCATGGTCAGCAGAGGTGTTAATGTATTTAATTTTAGTTATGCAGGAGGAAAGGTCAGATATGAAGTGAATAATGATATGGGCGGACAATCTTTTGAGTGGCAGACTGGCAACGTGGAGCGAATAGGAGGTTATCATACTACAATAGGCACAGGAGCAAACGCTATCGTTCAAAAAGGACCCAGAAATAGGTCTGTAAATTGGATTTTCCCAAGTACTCAAGCTTGGCAGAATGCAAGAAATAGAGCAGATAAACTTTTACTTAATAGAAAATTGTAAAAATGATGAAATTCACATTCATATTGCTATGTATATTTATTGGCATTTCATGCAGTGCTACTAAAACAGCGACACAAGTTAGTCATGATGAAATCACGTTAATAGAGACTAAGTATAGTAAAAAGGAAATGCTCCAGTTTAATACCTGGCGTGTATTGGAGTCTTATACCTCTATATATTCAAGATGTCCAAGAGGTGCTGATGATCTAATCATATTAATTGAAAGATCAAATGAAGACTATCAAATGATTAATAATAATGTTTATAAATTTCTGAAAAAAAATAGGGATAATTTAATTTTTGTCTCATCTCCCGATTCTGTGACTACTATCTATCGTGGCAAAATAAAGGAAAGCCGAATTGCAGAAAGAGCTGAGTTTGTGAGTCCATGCAACTCTGTCAATATATCCAGCGCATATTTTTTTGATAAAGATGGTTTGTATGTTTCGCGTGATACTTTGTCATCAAAGGCGGTTCAAAGATTGTTCAGGGAATATTATAGTTATTATTATAAGACCAAAGATAGTCCGGACTCCATAATATTTAAGAAAACAGAATTTGAATACACATCTAATCGTTTAAAAGACTTATGTGGTGATGAGATATTGGACATAAATCGATCTACGCTTATAAATAATACATTTTATTATTTGGATAGTCTTGCTAAAGCGAATAATTTTTCCAGAATCATTGCGACCGGTTTTATTGATAGATAGGCGTGCAATATCTCTGGAATAATTCGTTTTGGGTTTAAACTAGTTATCGGGAACATCGCCAAAGGCGCTGCTGTCTACCGGTTAAGACACAACACTTAAGCAGAAAGATACAACCTGGCCCAGGCAGCTATTTCCTTCCCGTATCGCCGTGGAACTTGGGGAATTCGGCATTGAAGCGCCGGCGGATGACCTCGCCCACCGTGGTCCCCGATATTTTACTTTCGAGCCACGAAAGTATGTCGAGGTAGTAGAACGGGCGCCGCTCGTAAGCGCTGTTTTCGTAAGGCTTGAGCCGCTGGTACAACACCCGCAGTTCCTCTTTCATATTGGAGGCATACATACCCCCCAGGCGCCTGAGGAACGAGAGCATCTCGCGCTGCACGCCGTGCATGTCGTTCATTTTCACAAGGAACGAGTAGGTAGAACGTATCTGGTATTCGAGGTTGTAGTCGTCGCCCACCTCGTAAGAGGCAATCAGGTGGAGCATTTTTGCGAAACATTGCAGGTCGCGGCGTATCTGCGGGTCGCGCGTCTCGGTGATCTGCGACAGGTAGCGCATGCAGGTGCGGAAACTACCCTGTCCGAAATAGAGGCATGCCACCTTGTAGTTGAGCAACATCTTCTGGTGGATGTTCAACTGCCCGGAGTAACGCGACATGTATTCATTGACTTCGCCTGCCAGTTGGTCGGCCTTTTCGAAGGCACCTTCGATGAAGGTGACATTGATGCGTCCCATAAGGATGATCCCGCGCGAAATTATAACGGCATTGTCGTTCACCGCCCCCAGGTGGGCACTCTCCTGCTCCAGCCGTTCGAGTTTCTGGACCAGCAGTTTGTACTTTCGCATCATCGACAACCCGTCCAGGATGCGCGAATACCCCTTCAGGTAGTTGTCGTACATCAACTCCTTCATTACGGGATTGGTGTCGAAAAGCCCGACCCAGTAACAGCCGTAACGGTAACTTTGCAGGAAATCGTGCATTATGTAGTGGTACCAGGCCATGGCCTGATAAAAGTGGAACCGTTCCGAGAACGACATTCTGCGGTTTGAAAAACTGTCGAGTTTGGGCTTGAAATAACTGACGATCAGGTTCAGGTCTTTCTGCGTCCGGGCATATCCCAACTTCAGATGGAGCGAATAGAGTTGCGAGGATATGTTCGACAACTCGTTGATGCGGTCGAGCTGCGCGCACAATTCGGTGGCCCTCTGCGACAGCGCCTCGGCCGACGGCATCGCAGCTTTGTCGGGGTTTATGGCCTCTATCAGGCGCAATGCCTCGATGATTTCGAGGGTCATGGTGTGCTCCTCGATCTGCTCCGAAAGTTCGAGGGCCTTTTCGAGTATCCGGGCGCTTTGCGAGTAGAGCCCTTTGTCGTAGAGTATCCTTGCGAAATCTATCTGCTGGCGCAGGTGCATTGGCTGCCAGCGGCGTACGGTCAACAGACGCAAGCTTGTTAGTATCTGTTTGTAGAGATGGGCCTTCATATTCGGCAGCTGCTCCTTCTTCACGGGACACTTCTTCAACAGCAACGCCTCGTCGTACTCCCCGGCCGACTCCATGTGGTCGAACAGTGCGATGAACTTGGCGTCGTCGTTGCCGGATAACCGTGTAGCGTAAAGTTTAAAATTACGCTTTTCCGCTTTACTCATGCTCCTGATGAGGCTCCACAGCGGTTCTTCTTTCCTTCCTGCCATTTTGTAGCTTCCTTCTTGCGGGCATAAAGGTACGAAATAAAATTTATCCCGCATTTATTGTTATTCCGGCGGAAAGCAATACTTTTGTAGACAGCATAGAGTTTTAGGAAAATATGGCGGCTACATCGAGATATGACCTGCGCGGCGTTTCATCGACCAAAGAAGATGTCCACAACGCGATAAAGGCTATAGATAAAGGGCTTTATCCCAAAGCATTCTGTAAAATAATCCCCGATCTGCTTGGAGGCGACCGGCTTTCGTGCCTGGTGATGCACGCCGACGGGGCGGGCACCAAGAGTTCGCTGGCGTATGCTTACTGGCGCGAGACGGGCGATCTGTCGGTATGGAAAGGGGTGGCCCAGGATGCGGTGGTGATGAATACCGACGACCTGCTTTGTGTGGGGGCCGTCGATAATATCCTGCTTTCGTCGACCATAGGCCGTAACCGTCGCCTGGTTCCGGGGGAAGTGGTGTCGGCGATCATCAACGGCACCGAGGAGTTTTTGCAGTCGATGCGCGACGTGGGTATAGGCATCCAGTCCACGGGCGGCGAAACGGCCGATGTGGGCGACCTGGTCCGGACGGTTATCGTGGACAGCACGGTCGTGGCGCGGATGTACCGCGACGATGTCATATCGAACAGCAACATAAAACCCGGATGCGTGATCGTAGGCCTCAGTTCATTCGGCAAGGCGAAGTACGAGACGGCATACAACGGCGGTATGGGAAGCAACGGCCTCACGTCGGCCCGGCACGATGTATTTGCCAACTATCTTGCGGCGAAATATCCCGAAACCTTTGACGACGGGGTGCCTTCGGATCTGGTTTACACGGGTAGCCATAAGTTGACCGACCCGGTGGAGGTGGACTCCCACCACATGACGATGGGACAACTGGTTCTTTCGCCTACGAGGACTTATGCGCCTGTAATCAAAGACGTTCTTAAGGAGTACCGCGGAATGGTGCAGGGGATGGTTCATTGCAGCGGCGGCGGGCAGACCAAGATTCTGCACTTCATCGATTCGATGCATGTCGTGAAAGACAACCTTTTCGATGTGCCGCGCCTGTTCGAGGTGATACATGACGAGAGCCACACCCCGTGGCAGGAGATGTATTCGGTATTCAACATGGGGCACCGCATGGAGCTTTATGTCGACGAGACGGTTGCCGGCGATATAATCGGTGTGGCCCGGGAGTGGGGTGTCGATGCCCGGATCGTTGGCCGGGTCGAGCCGTCGGACGAGCCGATGGTTACAATACGCGCACGCGGCGAGGAGTATGTTTATGTGAAATAGCAGAGCGTGTCTCGCGATCTGAACCGGGAAGGGCGTGTGTGAGAACCCGGTACGGTTTTTTGTTTGAAATTACTGCCTGGCGTCAAATATCAACTGCGGAAAATGAATTTCATAAATACGGATATAGAAGGGGTCGTAATCATCGAACCTCAGGTGTGGGGTGATAGCCGCGGCTATTTTTTCGAGAGTTTCTCGCAGCGTGAGTTTGCGGCGGGTGTTGGCGACACGGTTTTTGTTCAGGACAACGAGTCCAGGTCGCGCTACGGCGTTCTGCGTGGCCTGCATTATCAGAAGCCGCCTTACACCCAGGCCAAATTAGTGCGGGTGGTCAGCGGCCGGGTGCTGGATGTTGCGGTCGACATACGGCGCGGCTCCCCTACTTTCGGACGGAGCGTCGTGGTGGAATTGACGGATGAGAACCGCAGGCAACTGTTCGTGCCGCGCGGTTTTGCCCACGGATTCGCAGTGTTGAGCCGGGAGGCGGTGTTCCAGTATAAGTGTGACAATTACTATGCGCCGCAAAGTGAGGCGGGAATAGCCTGGAACGATCCGGCCCTGGGCATCGACTGGAAGTTGCCCGCGTGCGACATAGAGTTATCAGCAAAAGATATGGCCAATCCGCAGTTGTGCGAGGCGTGGCTGTTCGACTATGCGGCCCGGTAATTCGCACCTGGCCCATTAGGGTGTGGTTGTGTGGGAGATAGTGATGGGGGGGAATGGGAGGTGTTTCCATAAACCGATGGTATTACAACAGGATAAGCGTGTAAGATGAATATACTTGTAACGGGAGGTAACGGTCAGTTGGGGTGTTCGCTGCGCAAGATAAGCTCGGAGTACCCTGCTCATAATTTTGTCTTTACCGACATGCCCGAGTCCGACATCACCGACGAGGGTTGCATGGAAGAGCTTGCGGAGCGCCACAAGGCCGATGTCATTGTCAACTGCGCGGCTTATACGGCGGTCGACAGGGCGGAGAGCGAACCCGGTTTAGCCCGCAGGATCAATGCCTACGGCGCACAGGTGCTGGCAGGGGTGGCGGCCAGGCGCTCGATAGCGCTGGTACACATATCTACAGACTATGTATTCGACGGCGAAGGGTGCCGTCCATTGCGCGAGGATGCGGCCACGGGGCCGACGGGAGTGTACGGTCTTACCAAACTCGAAGGCGAGGAGGCTATACGCAGGGCTGGATGCCGTGCCGCTGTCGTACGTACGTCGTGGCTTTGTTCAGAGTTCGGCAACAATTTTGTTAAGACCATGTTGCGCGTGGGTCGCGAGCGCGGGGAATTAAGTGTGGTTTACGACCAGGTGGGGACGCCAACGTTTGCCGACGACCTGTCACGTGCGGTAATCGTACTGGCACAGCGTGGAGTGGAAGGTTTTGAGGTTTACCATTTCAGTTCCGAGGGAGCGGTGTCGTGGTACGACTTTGCAAAGGCCATTTTCGACATGTCGGCTATGAATGTCAGGGTCAATCCGATAGTCTCGTCGCTTTATCCCACGGCAGCCAGGCGCCCTTCGTACAGTGTGCTTGCCAAGGATAAGATAAAAGAGGCGGGAGCCGTGGTCCCCTACTGGCGTGATTCACTGGCGCGGTGTCTGGCGGTGCTGAAAAATGAATAGAAATAGACCAGAAAGCCTGCCTGAATTTTCTATGGGAAATCAGAGGAGTTACAAGGTGTGTTAACGCCAATGTCCACGCCTTAATAAAAACATATAAGATGAGAAACATTTTGATCACCGGCGGGGCCGGATTCATCGGATCACATGTGGTGAGGTTGTTCGTCACGAAGTATCCGCAGTACAGGATATTCAACCTGGACAAGTTGACATATGCAGGTAATCTTGAGAACCTTAAAGACATAGAGGCTTATCCGAATTACACATTCCTCAGGGGCGATATCTGCGATCTGGAATTCGTGAGGGATGTTTTCACGAAATATGAGATCGACGGCGTGCTACACCTTGCCGCCGAAAGCCATGTGGACCGTAGTATAAAGGATCCCTTCATATTTGCCCGTACCAATATCCTGGGAACACTGAACCTTTTGCAGGCTTCGCGGGAGAGTTGGATGGGGCATTACGAGGGTAAATTGTTTTACCATATATCGACCGACGAGGTGTACGGCGCGTTGGAAATGGACGGTACTTATTTTACCGAGGATACAAAGTACGATCCACATAGCCCCTATTCGGCGAGCAAAGCGTCGAGCGACCACTTCGTGAGGGCTTATAATGCTACTTACGGGCTGCCGGTGGTGATCACCAACTGTTCGAACAACTACGGTCCGTATCAGTTTCCGGAAAAATTGATCCCGCTGTTTATCAACAACATATGCAACGGGCGTCCGCTGCCGGTATATGGCAGGGGAGAAAATGTGCGCGACTGGCTGTATGTGGTGGATCACGCGCGGGCCATCGACCTGATATTCCATAGCGGCAGGGTGGCTGAGACCTACAACATAGGCGGCCATAACGAGTGGCGCAATATCGACCTGATAAAGGTGTTGATACGTATCGTCGACAGGGAATTGGGGCGCCCGGAGGGTAGTTCCGACAAGTTGATCACTTTCATTGCCGACCGTGCGGGGCACGACTTTCGCTATGCGATAGATTCGTCGAAGTTAAAGAACGAACTGGGCTGGGAGCCGTCGCTCCAGTTCGAGGAGGGAATCGAAAAGACCGTAAAGTGGTACCTTTCCAATGGTGAATGGCTGGGCAGAGTCACCAGCGGCGAGTATGAGAGTTACTATGGAAAGATGTATCAGGGAGAATGACGCTGTCTCCAGGGATCGAATAGCCTGAGGCGAGCCGTAACATGAGTAGCTTTCGGACAAACTCTGCGAAGTTTGTCCGGAAGCCACTTCGTTTTTTTGGGGGTAATGTGGACAAAAACAGTTGATTTTTACCACAGGGAACGATCCATCCCGGTGATAAGCCAATATTTCCGATTTACCGGAGTTGCAATGTATCAGGTCTGTCGTATGCTTGCTGTTATTTACCTTTGGCACGCGCTTCGGCTTCGCGTTCGAGGTCTTCGCGCGACTTACTGATCGTAATTACATACACTCCGGCGAATATCATCAGTGCGGCCATACCCTTGACCCAGCTCAAGGCACCCATCCCTATGATGATAGCTATGGCCGAAGAGATCAGCGGCTGCAGGTAGTTGTAGCTGCTCACCACCGTAGGACGCAGGAAACGCTGAGCAACGGGAATGAGCATATAGGCCACAAATGTGGCCAGGGTGACAATAAAGCCCAGTTGCAGGAATTTTTCACCGGAAAAGGTCTCCCATTGTATCGCTGTAAAGTCGTTATATAAAAATGGCATCGTGCACAACGTGGAAAAAAGGAACATCCACTTCATCAACGTAACGGGATGGTGTCGCCGTATAAGCCTCTTAAACAGCGTCAGGTAGGTTGCATACGACACCGACCCCGTCAGGCAAAGCAAATCACCACGCAATGACGACCCGCCACTTCCATTGCGCCCGTCCATAATAAGCCACAGGACGCCGGCCGCACCGAGCAACACCCCTATGACCTTCCTTGCCGTGATCGGCTCACGCAGGAAGACTGCCGCCAGAAGCATCGTAAGTATCGGCACGGTAGTCGTAATGACCGAAGCGTCTATGGGCGAGGTAAGTCCGAGACCCATAAAAAATGGCATCTGATTAAATGTAAGCCCGAAAAACGACGCCGAAAACATTAATAGATAGTCGGCGGGAACCACCTTGCGGCGCGGTACGAAAATCGAGGCCACCCAGAACAAGATTCCAGCCCCGATGAGCCGAAGGGTCATCATGCCCAACGGGGTGATAGTACCGTCGGCAAACACGGATTTGGTAATCGGGGTGTTGAGACCGAAGATCACCGTTGCGGTGAATATCGCCATATGTCCCCTGAAATTTCGGTCCTGCCTTACCATTATTGTGACAAATTTTCAGACTGTTCCGAAGTTATTTTTATGCGTCACACGAAACACATAGCTGTGTTCCATGTAACGGGGGGGGCATAAAACGCGCCCGTAAGAGCCCGGAATAATTCCGATGAATAAATTTTCGGCAATTGCTCCGCAAAAATAGTACTATTTCGCCGATACTTCGTAATTTTGGCATCCATATTGGACGCCTTTCGGGGTGTGCAGGACCGGATTACACTAAAAAATTATAATCGCAATGAGTTTCTTTTCCGATTTCAAAAAGTTTGCCATGCGTGGCAATGTTGTCGACATGGCTGTCGGTATTATCATCGGGGCCGCTTTTGGCAAGATCGTCAGCTCACTTGTAGCCGATGTGATAATGCCTCCCGTAGGATTGCTGATCGGTGGCGTCGATTTTTCGAACCTTGTAATCACCCTGAAGGCTGCCGCGGACGGCGCTCCGGCGGTGACGATCAATTACGGGGTGTTTATCCAGACCATCCTCGATTTTGTGATTGTGGCCTTTGCCATATTCGCGTTGGTTAAGGTGGTGAGCAGGCTACAAAAAGCGGTGGAGAATAAATCCGAAGCCACTGCCACCCCGGCTCCCCCGACCAAAGACCAGGAGCTGCTCGCCGAAATAAGGGACCTGCTCAAATCGGAACGGGTTAAAGAAAAGTAATTCCGGCAGAGACGGAACCTTTTACATCGATCCGACATTTAGACAGACTCTTAGAAACTATACATCCTGTACAAACGAAAAACCGCCCCGAACTAAATCGCGGGCGGTTTTTTTCGGAGAACTACTGTCGCAAATACTATTTTGCGCTGTTCTTCTTATCGTAATGCTTCTGATAACGGCTCATAAACTTATCGACACGTCCGGCGGTATCCACAAGCTTCATCTTACCCGTGTAGAAAGGGTGAGACGTGTTGGAGATTTCCATTTTGTAGACGGGATAGGTTTCGCCATTCACTTCGATAGTTTCTTTTGACTGAACGGCGGACCTGCACAAAAACACGTGGTCGTTCGACATATCCTTGAACGCCACCAAACGATAATTTTGCGGATGGATTCCTTTTTTCATTATCAGTTTTTTGTTTTGAGTTTGAAACGAATCGCAAAAGTACTGTTTTTTTTGTGCTTTGCAAAAAAACATCGACTTTTCCGAAAAAAACACCCTTCCGGCCTGCCCTACTTATAAACCACAACCAACACCTTGGAGTTCTCCCAGAATTTGGCTCTGTCGGTTATCACCAGCGAAGAGTAGATATTCTTGTCGACCATCACGAACTCATACGAACCTTTCGGGTGCGAACTGACCAGAGTAACATCGGGTTTGCCTATCAGCACCTGATCGAAACTGCGCATGTCGATCTTCGTAAAATTATCCAGACTGCGGTTTTCGTTGATCTTCAGCGTACGGCCGATAAATCCCGACTTGTAGACGATATCTTTGGCAAGCAGTTCTTTCTGTGATCCCACAATGTAATAGGCCACATTCATAAGGTCGCCTTTAGCCTTGACCTCACCCTCAAGGCGGCTTTTGTCCTCACTGAGCGAAGATACGGTTGATGAAAGCCCCGTAACCTGGTTCGTGAGATCGCCCACTTCGATCTTCAACTGGGCAAGATTTTGCCTGAGTTGGGTTATTTCGGCATCCTTGGCCTCGGTTTGGGTGTTGAGGTCGCTGATCAGTTTTTCGAGCGACCCGATCTTTATATTCGCTTTTTTCAACTGCGAGGCACTGTTCTCAAGACTCGAAATAGTACGACGATTGGTCAGCAGCAACTGGTTGATGGCTTCGATGTCTTCATTTATCTTAGCCGTAGTCTCCCTTTTGATCTCGCCGCCGCCTATAGATGTGGTGATTATATCTTCACGCTGCTTTATGGCATTAAGATTCTCGTTGATTATGTTAAGCGACTCGAATACACTATTGATCGCCGAATCGCGCAAATGCACCACGCGGGCCAGAGAATCCCTGTCTTCGAGAGCCTTTTGTGCATTCCGACGGTCTGCGCAGGAGAATGCCGTGGCAATGACAATTATCAGTAACAGATACTTTTTCATGGTCTTATCGATTTGTTGGACGTTTGTTTTCTAAAATATAACCCTTATTGCAAAACCGAAGTCGTATCCTATGAAGCCTGCCTTACCCGTAAGGTTCACTATCGGCTTGTAGTCTACCGCAAGGGCCAGCGGCACTGTCGGGACAAGGTACTCCAACCCTATCACCCCGTCGATACCCAGCGTAAACTCCTCCTTATCTTCCTCCGTCTTCCACGCCCCTATGTTAGCACCGGCCCCATAGTAGAAGCGGAAGCCGTCGGCTATCACCGGCACATGGCGCTCGTAAAGCCCGTGGAAATTAATCCCGTTGACCAATGCCAGGGTTCCTTCGAGGGCATTCGCCGGATCGAGATTCAGCTTGGCATTAACTCCTGTGGCGGCTCCTCCGGCCCTGATTCCAATCCCCCACAGATAATCCTGTGCACATACAGTCATAGCAGACAATGTAAGTACCAAAAATATCATTATCCCCTTTTTCATCATCGTTTTTTCTCACCAGGCCTGAATTCCAGTGGCAATCCCGACCGCCTATATTTTCATGCCCTTTTTGCGGCAGTCGCCTTTGCCTCCCGTTTCTTGCTGCACTACCGCGATTTGCCCTCTCCGGCAACTGCGCAGTACCTGCCTGTCGCCATTGACCGCAAAAACGGTATCTCCGCAAAGATATAAAATAATTTTAAAAAAACATTTTTCCTCCATATCCGGCATAACCCGGTTGCAGGGCGGTTCGCGTCGGAGTCACGCCGCAAAACTACCCCGGAGAGGTCCGGCATTGTCAAAATTACTGACAACTCGCTGTTTACATGACAGATGTGCTACTTTTGCAAATGCCGATGCCTGCAAAGACAAAGCTTTTCGATTAATCGTTTCAAACGCCCGGCATCCACGCCATAGCCGGTCGTATTTTCTGATCACGCCACACAATCAACATCATAAAATACTTAACCCTAAATAATTATGAGGTGCCGGAATTGCGGTTGGGAAAATCCCGACAATAACACGAAATGTGAAAAATGCAATGCTCCACTAACCCGGCCGGTATCTTCTTATGAAAATACCGGCGATTACAGCCGCGAAGATAAATTCAACCTCAACGCAACCGTCCGTGAATCGGACTTTTTCCCCGATCCGGCCTCTGCTCCTGCTTCCGCAACTGCCGGCGTGTCAAAAGACGCGCCGAAAGATATGCCTGACACCTGCCCTGTGTGCAGTTATCCCTTGAGGAAAGAAGCGACGCGATGTCCCAATTGCGATGAGAGTCTGCGACCGGAACCTGCAAGAGCCGCTGCGCCGCAACAGAATCAGGCAAAAGCCAAAGTCGCATCCCGGGCCGCGGTTTGCGTGTCATGCAATACGGTATTGACGGCAGGCGCCAGTTTTTGCCATTCGTGCGGGACACCGGCCATTACCAGGGGGGTGCAGCAGACCGTATCCCCGTGGGATGTTCCAGCCGGGATCACGACGTGTTCACTTATGCGGCTCCCCCGTGACAATGGGGATGACGAGGAGGAGACGAGAATCGAATTTAAAGGCGAAAGCATCGTATTGAACCGCGACAATGCCGATCCGGGCAATCAAACGATCACCTCTAAGGAGCAGGCGGTGTTGACCTTTGAGGAAGGATGCTG
Source organism: Rikenellaceae bacterium (assembly GCA_031552535.1). Lineage (GTDB taxonomy): Bacteria > Bacteroidota > Bacteroidia > Bacteroidales > Rikenellaceae > JAVBMJ01. Next base: position 37,121 of record JAVBMJ010000024.1, on the reverse strand, counting down.
GTATGTGGAGGACCGCAGCCAACTAAATACCACATTCATACACGCCGGGAAGAAGACCCGGTTACATCCGGGCGATACGCTCATCCTGGGCAACAGGCGATTCGTGTTCGGAGAGTAGCCTTCCACTGGCTGTAACTCTATGAAGTTGCCGTTTGCGGCAGGTACTTTTTGATTTGCCGTTTTTAAAGCGAAGCGTTATGTCACTTTTGGTTCACAGGTGCGATTTCGGGACCGGCGACCGTATCGACGGCCGGTATACGGTAGTTAAAATACTCGGCGAAGGGTCATTCGGCAAGGTATATAAGGTGCGGGACGACCGTGGCGGGATATTCGCACTGAAGCTGCTTAAATTGTGGGAGGTTCCTTCGGAGATAAGGATTAAGCTGGTCGAGAGGTTCGACATGGAGTTCGAGACTGGGCGCATCGACAGCAGATACCTGGTGCGTTCGCTCGCCCACGGTATGATCGAAGGCAACCCTTATATCGTGATGGAATTTTGTCCGGGTGGCGACCTCAAACAGTTGGCAGACAAGGACCGTGTCGACCTGGCGCGGATCGGCAGGGAGGTACTCTACGGCCTGAGGGATTTGCATGGCTGCGGCAAGATCCACCGCGACCTCAAGCCCGAAAATGTGCTTGTCAAAGCCGACGGGACGGCAGTCCTCACCGATTTCGGAATATCGGGCGACCGCAACAAGCGCATGACCGAGCGCAACATTCTCGGTAAGCCCGCCCAGATATTCGGGACCTGGGCATATATGCCGCCCGAGCAGGTCAACCCCCGCCGGGGCGACGCTACGGTACTGCCCACGACCGATATTTTTTCGTTCGGAGTCATGCTCTACCAACTGACCACCGGCGAGTTGCCTTTCGGCAGGCTCGACAATGAAAACGACCTGGCGAAATATATCGCAAACGGGCGTGAAGAGCGTTGGGACAGGGCCTGTCTCGACAGGTCGAGGGATGGGCGCCCGTTCTTACCGGTCATCGAAGGTTGTCTGGTTGCCGATTTCAGGAAGAGGCTGCAATCTGTAAGTGAAGTACTTGAACGTATGCCCCTAATGGCGGAGCCCATGGACGAACCGCATTTACACGGAATAGCCGGCATGCCGGCCAATACGGGCGCGCGGATCATGCTGCGCATCATGCAGGGCGAGGAGCATGGAAAGACTTACCGTCTTGAGGAATATATCGGAGACGGACGAAAAATAATAGCTATGGGCAGGCAGGATGTAGACGATCGCAACGACCTGCCGCTGAAAGAGATTCAGAGCGCCTATGTATCGCGCAGGCACTGTACGCTGGAGTTCGACGGTGTTGCCGGGTGGTATATCCGCGACGGGCAGTGGGACAGGAACGCCGACGGAGGATGGTGCAGCTCGCTCAACGGCACTTATGTCAATTCTTCCGAAGTTTCCGTATCTGGGATGCCTATACGCATAGGCGACATTATTTCGGTAGGCGACATAAAGTTGCGTGCAGAGGGATATTGAGCACAAAGCCACAGTAGCCGCAGGCAGGTTTATTTTTTGATTTTCTGATCATACTCATCAATATTTAACGATTTAACTGACAACCAAAATATAACGACAATGGGACAGGCAACTCAACCTTTCAAGAGGTCTCTTTCCGGCTCGGTGGGATCTGGCATAGGATCGCTTTTCAACGCTTCGGGAAAGCGTTATTATATTCTCGAACACAGGGTAAGTTCCAGGTACCACAAGGCCGGCGAATCGCAGGAGATCATTGTTGACGAAATAATGATAGGCCGCGACCCGCAATGCCAGGTGCGCTACGACGACTCGTTCCAGACAGTCAGCCGGCGGCATGCCGCCATAGTCAAGAGCGGCGACCAGTGGAAGCTGGTGCAATTGTCGAAGACTAACTCCACGTTCCTCAACGGGCGCAAGGTAGACCGGGAGTGGTATCTGCAGAACGGCGACGAGATACAGGTATCTGTCAACGGGCCCAAACTCGGCTTCATAGTTCCCACGGGCAAAAATGCAACAGTCAACAGCATCGGACTGTCACGCCGTCTGAGCCTGTTCCGCCAGCAGGCATTGCGCCCCTACAAACGTGCTATCACCGCTTTGAGCGTGGTGCTGGCCCTGACTATCGCCGGATCGGTGAGTTGGAATATTTACAGGGAGGCGGAATACGGAAAGATGATCGCTATTTTGGAAACAAAGATTGTAGATGCCATCATAAAAAATAAGGAAATCCAGGAGCAGCACGACTCCATTGTAAAAATCCAGGCCGAACAGCAAAAGCGGATAGGGCGCGGGATAGCGGTGCCTGCCGGATTGGAGACTCTGGTAGACAAATGCAAGGACGATATATATTACCTCTACGTCGACGATGTGTACATCACCGACGGCAGCCATAAAACGCCGGTGAGTTACAGCGGAGGGCAATACGGCTGGAGCGGTACGGGATTCCTTCTTGACGACGGGCGTTTTGTCACGGCCCGCCATTGTGTGCAGGCATGGATGTATGAGTCGGATTTCGACGTGCTGGCAGCCCTGTCGGTGTCTCAGGCCGACCCCGAACTGACACTGGAAGCCACGATCCATGCGGTTTCCAGGTCGGGTAATAAATTTACATTCAAAAGTTCGCAGTTCGTATGCGACAACCAGTACGACACCAGGGGGGATATAGGCATGGACGACAATGGCAATCCCATATCCATAACAATGGCTTGGTCGCCTTATTTCGATTCCCATCCGATGGTGATGTCTACAGACTGGACATATGTAAGCACCAAAGAGAAAGGCAAAATATCGGCCGACGCGGCATTGTCGTCGAACCTCAAAACCGGTACGGAGTTGGTAACGCTGGGCTTCCCGAAAAGAATAGGGGTAGGCGACACTCCGTCGGCGATCAGTCCGGCATTCAATAAGTTCAATGCCGGATTCGACGGGTTGGACAACTGCAACTGTATCCTCCACACCCGCGGCACCGACCACGGCAACTCCGGTGGTCCGGTCTTCGCCCGCAAGGATAATAAACTTGTGGTGATAGGCATCGTGTCGAGGGGGGCGCAGAGCGAGGAGTATGGCTATGCCGTTCCGGTATCGGCCCTGAAGTAACGATTTTAATAAAAGCGTAATTAAGATAGAAGCAATATGAAGAGGATAATTACCGCGGTGCTGCTCGTAGCGGCGGCGTTTCCTGCCGGAGCGCAACACACCGCCTTTCCGGTGCTCTCTCCCAGCCAGCAATTCGTTGAGGACGCCGTAACCGGCGGCATAATGATCGTAAGGCAGAGATACCGCCTGCAGGACGACAAATCGAAGTATTGGGGGTTTAACAATAATCCCTGGTTCGGAGAGAACTACACGATCGGAGTTAAAATCCAGGGGGGATATATGGTCTCCGACAAAGCCGTCCATCCATGGAACTACGATCCGAATTACGATAATTACCGTTCAGGCGGTTACAGGCCCGAAATACTCGAAACCGCTTGCCGACCGGCTACCGACAGCCTGTTTTCAGAGTTGCCGTTCGCCGGATCCGGATACCGTGAAATATCCGATAAAAAATTCCATGCCATAGATAGCGGTTTCTTCAACGGTGTCGGATTCGAAACCGACAATACCGGCGGCAGGAAAGAGGGATGGCTGGTATGGGTTATCGCCGACAAAACCATAGCGGAGGCTCCTGCAACCGCGTTGTCTTTCATTTGCTACCGTTCCGAACTCACTTTTACGGATGGCACCTCTTTATACGATGTGAAAGGGCCGTCCACCCAAAAGAAAATCATCGGAGGAATCTATGTGCTACCCGTAGTCACGGGAGTGGGCAGGGTCACGTTCCGCCTGGCCGGGATGCTGCATGCCGAGAAAGAGAAATGGAGCGTGGTGCGGGCCGTTGCGGGCAATTCTACCGGTGGTTTCGGACCACCGAAGGAACTTACGCCTGCCATAAATCCGAAAGACCCGGAACCTGTGCAGGATGTGCCTGTCCCTGACGATGGAGGTAAAAAGAAGAAGAAAAGAAAGCAATAGCATTCACTGAAATGGGAAAAATAAAATTCAGAATGGCGGCACGTTGCGAAGCCGCCGGTCGCCCCAATAACGAAGACAACTTCCAACTCTCCGACGATGTTTCGGGCAACGGCTGGGAATTCACAACCGACAAAGAGATTGTGCTTGGCAAGAAAGGAGCATTGATGGTCGTCGCCGACGGCATGGGAGGGATGAATGCGGGCGAGGTCGCTTCGGCGCTGGCTGTCGACACCATAAAAGAGTTTTTTTCCAGCGAATTGCAGGCCGCGACAGATCTCCGCAGCCACGACTCGGTGAAAAAATTTGTCGAGAAGGCGATAATTGCCGCCGATGCCCGCATCAAGTCCGAGAGCCGGCAGGACAAGTCTAAAGAGGGTATGGGGAGCACTATAGTGCTGGCCTGGATGATAGGCGACAGCGTCTATGTGGGATGGTGCGGCGACAGCCGGGCTTATTGTTTCAATCCAGCCGACGGACTGCAGAGGCTGTCGCGCGACCATTCGTATGTGCAGGAACTGGTCGACAGCGGCCGGCTTATGCCCGAGTACGCTTTCGACCACCCGGAGAGCAACATCATAACTCGCAGTCTGGGCGATCCACGCCAGAAGGCGAGACCCGAAGTGGCGGTGTTCCCGCTACGCAACTCGGATATAATCATGCTGTGTAGCGACGGACTGTCGGGCGTGTTGCGCGACGAGGATATAGCGGGGATAATCGGCTCCCACGCCGGTTCGATGGAGGAGTGCCGCGATGCGCTATGGAGTGCGGCCCGCGATGCCGGATGGCACGACAACGTCACGGTGGGACTTTGCCAGATATTGTCGGGCGGCGGTTCCGCGGCAATATCGGGGACGGGCGGAGAAGGCGTACCGCAAGCAGGAATACGTAAATTGAATCCCGTCAAAGCTATTGTAGCCGTGGCGATTGTGTTGGCCATAGGTCTCGTCGCAGGTTTGTATATCGGTCGTGGCGGCCGGCCGGCAGACGATCAGGCCCCTGTACAGGCGGACTCGCCATACGTAGATGTTGCAGGGAAGGCTTTGCCCGACGACGGCACAGATACTAAAGCAGGCAAGCCAGGACAGGACTCGGCGGGGCGGGAGCAGGCAGGCGGCGGGACAGGCGACGCGGCACACAGCGGCATTAAAGGCGGCCCCGAGAAACCGGGCAAAGATAAGCGTAAAGGCGGTTCAGAAGAAGAGGGCAAAGGTGGCGCTGCTGCCGGCAAGGGCGGTAATACCCGGCAGCCAGGCGGTCTGACCCCCTCATTGCCCACGACCGAGGGGACTACGGACCCTCAGGTGAAAAAGCCTGCGGAGGATGCTCCGCCTGCGGCCGAGCCGGTAGAACAGGCCAAACAGGCCGAACCGAAAACTCCTTCGCCGATAGTGGTCGGCGGGAAGTCTTATAAGGTAAGCGAAACCAACGGGATACGCTTCATTGAATATAAAGCTGTAGCGGAAGACACACTGTTCTCGATAGCCCAGAAGTTCAACGAGGCCACGGGAGCGACCGAAAACGACATACTTAAGTATAACACGGGAATACCGGCTGAAAAGAACACAATAAAAACAGGCAGTGTCTACCTTATTCCGATATTAAAAAAATAGATGGAAATGGGGGGTTGCCTCTCCCCCTTGGTTCTATGCCGGCGGGAGTGGGTGTGTCAGCATTAAAAACACCCGGAGTTTGTCCTGATTTACCATTGGAAATTTAGACAGGCTCTAAAGGGAGGAGGGTTTTGCTAAAGCGAAACTCATGTTAAAATATTCTAAACTATGGAACTTTACAGCGATATGGTATTTGCCGGGCGCTACCGTCTTTCGAGACAGTTGGGGCAGGGAGGCTTCTCGCAGGTGTGGCTTGCCAGGGACACCCGCACCCGCGGGCTCGAAGTGGTACTTAAGGTATATGCTCCCGGCACGGGACTCGACGAGGACGGAGTGGAGCTGTTCAGCGAGGAGTTCTCACTGCTGTTCAATATCCGGCATCATAATCTGATCAAACCGATGCATTACGATGTATCGGAGCGCATGCCCTACCTGGTACTACCCTATTGCGAGCACGGATCGACCGAGAAAATGATAGGCCGGATGACCGAAACCGAGGCATGGCGGTTCCTGCACGATGTGTCGTCGGGATTGGCGCATCTCCACGGACAGGAGCCGCCGATCATACACCAGGATATAAAGCCAGCCAATATACTTGTCGACTCCTCGGGGGCATTCCTTATCACCGATTTCGGGATCAGCACCAAGGCCCGCAGCACACTCCGCAAGAGCGTGGTCCGCGAGTCGGTCAGTTCGGGCAGCGGCACGATGGCCTACATGGGCCCCGAACGGGCGAGTCGCGAAAATGCTCCCGTCATGGCGAGCGACGTGTGGGCCTTGGGTGTGACGGCCTACGAATTGTTGACGGGTGATTTGCCGTTCGGCGAAATGGGGGGGATATTCCAAAAGAGCGGAGCCGAAGTCCCGGAAGTCCGCGGAGAGTGGTCGCATGAATTGAAGCGGGTGGTGGAGCTATGTCTTGAGAAAGAACCGTGGGACCGCCCCAACGCCGCCCAAATTTATCAGTGGACGGAGCAACACGCCGCAGGCAGGCCGTTGGATTTTCCACGCACACAACAAAAACAGCAGAAAAAGCAGAAGCCTTCGAAGAGTGGCAGGACTCTGAGCGACGCCTCCGGAAAACCACGTAGAAAATCCAATGGTGTACGGACTGCGGTCATATCTTTTGCCCTGCTGCTTGTCCTGGTGCCAACGGCGATCATCGGGTTCAAAAAATCGGGACAGGCATCCGGTCAACACCATGCTAAAGTCGACGGACTTATTTATGATGGAGATTCGTTCAGGAAGTCCGATTCCCTGAGGCTGGCGATGGAGTGTTACGACGAAGCCATAACAATGATCGAAGAGCACGGGCTTTCCCGCTCGAAATATCAATCAGTGTATGACAACCGGGCAAGGTTGTCTAATGACATAGACACTAAATTTAACGGTTGTGTGAATATGGCCGAAATGTGGGTTAACGCCGACCCCGAAGAAGCGATAATCTGTTACGACAATGCGTTATCGTTAAAAGAAGATACAGATGTGCGTGAAAAGCGTGACCGCTTAATGAAAAAGTTGGGGCTGCACGACTGATGTGGCCTCATCAGCCGCCGACCGGAACGGCTGTCAGTAAAATCGATAAAACCAAATTCATAAACCATGGGCAAAAAATTCTACATTATTTTTCTTATTGTCACAATGACGTTGGCCGCATTAGCGGCGCATGCGCAACAGTTCGATCCAAAGCGCTATGACCAGCAGCGAGCGAAGGCCATGGGGCTTTATAGCAGTAGGAACTACAAAAACGCATTGTCGATCTTCGAAGCGATAAAAAAAGGGGGGTGCGGATTGCCGTTGCCGGCCGGCAACGACATAGACTCGTGGATAAAAAAGTGCAACGACGCTATTAACGCTCCCGCCGTTACAGCTCCTGTCGTAACGCCGAAACAGCCGGTGGTCACGTTATCGGCATCCCACGACAAAATTTCGTTACCTTCGTTGGGAGGCAGCAAAACGATCAACGTTTATTCCAATTCCTCATGGCGCGTTTTCGACTCCCCGAGTTGGTGTACCGTAGACCGGAGCAGCGGTAGCAACAATGGCTCCATAACCATCTCATGCGAATCCAATACTATGATGACGCAGCGTGTCGGGACGCTCACGCTCCTGGCAGGCAATAATGCCGTGTATATCAATGTAGACCAGGCAGAAGGCATTCCGGACAATCAGCGCATCAGAATCACCGGGGTGGAGTTTGCCGACAAAGACAAATCGGGAACGGTCATAAGCGATTTCGGCAGTACGCTCTATACCACCACACAATACCTGGCACCTAAGGTCACCTACCTCAATCTGGTCCCGGAAGCTAAAAAGATACGCCTGGATTACCGGATTATCGACCCCAACGGGACAACCCAAAAGGGGAAAACATCTCCTGACGGATATACATATTATACCGAAATACCCGTATCGGGAGATATGTCTGGTGCTAAATACTATGGTCTTTTGGGATGGGGCAGTGAGGCGGGCACAGCCTACCAGACGCCGGGGAATTACACCTTCGAGATCTGGTGCGCCGGCGAGATGCTCTACCGCACGTCGGTGTTTATCACCAAAACCAATAGCACGACAACGCAGGCCGTTGTAGCCGCTGCTACCGCCCTCGCAGTTTCGTCCTCCGAACTGTCGTTTACCTCCGACGGTGGCAACAACGATATATCTGTTACGACCAATGCCGCCTCGTATGATGTGAAATACCTGCCGGCATGGTGTACTGTGGGCCGTTCGGGCAACACAATCACTATCAGATGCTCCGCGAACACTTCCACCCAGTCCCGCAAAGACTGGTTCGAGATCACTGCCGGTGAAAAAAGCGAACGGATTTACATATTGCAAGCCGGACGCACGGTTGCCTTGTCGCTTAACGCGTCGTCGTCCAGCCTGACTTTCTCCGGCAGCGGCGGGTCGCAGACGGTTGCGATAACGACCAATGCCGACAACTTCGAGGTGCGCTATGTGCCGTCGTGGTGTAGCGTCTCCAAGTCGTCGGGACGCATTACGGTGACGTGTAACTATAATCACGAGAAATCCGCCCGCCATGGAGCTTTCGAGGTGTACGCAGGTACCAAAAGCATAACTATAGCCATCGCACAACCGGCCGTAAAGGCCCGCAATCCATTTGCGATAGGATCCACTGGCAGGGCAGGGGTTTCATTCGGTTATGTGCAAAAACACTGGAAGTTCTCCGACGGCGTTACAACCGAAAAATATGGTTTCTGGGACAACACATCCTCTATCAGCGGGTATCAGGCAGGTGTGAGAATCAACTCGTATTTCAGTCCGAAGCTATTCGGCTTAGGGCTCACCTATGGAGCCTTCTATGAATACTATCAGTCGGGCGCCAACGTCGACCTGGATGGCGAGACGTACTACGTCACATTCAAAGAACACTCGATTTACGTGCCCCTGCACCTGACCTATCGTGTCGATTTCACCCGCCAGTTCGGGATCTTCATTAGCGGGGGGCTCGGAGCCGACTACGGCATAGAAGCCAAGCTCCATCTCGACGGCGAAACTTCCGACGGGCTTTATGACGAAACGTTCAAGAGGTTTAATCTTTCGGGAGAATTCGGGGGCGGCATCCGTTACGGGGTTCTCAATTTTAGCGCCGTTTGTTCGACCGGCCTTCTGGACCAGGCGGAGAAGGGTGCCGGATATACCAAAAAACAAAATAAGGGTCTGATGCTAACTCTGGGCCTAATCTTCTGACGGATATTGCCAAACCGCGCAGCAATGCACGGCCTACCAACCTGAGCTGTGCCCCAAAAGTCCGATACTTTGGGGGCACATCTCATTTTGGTAGGCCGTGCATTTTACTATGAATATTTAGAAACAGTTTTTTCAAACAGGCTCTAAAGCAAGGCGTTAACAAACTTCCGTCGTTTAGAGCGTGTTAACATAAAGTGTGTTGACACGCCCTAACAACCCTGGCAGGGCTACTTCCCCTGACAATTTGCTGCTGCGGCACCGGCTGCAGGAGAACTTATACGCCTGAAATCGGCGCCCGACGGATTCTGGAAGACATTGAGCCCGAAGAAAGGAATGATCCCCAGCAGGTGGTCGAAAACATCGGCCTGTACCCTTTCGTAACCCACCCACTCCTTGATGGCCGAAAAAAAATACAATTCGATGGGGATGCCGTTCTCTGTGGGCTGCAACTGACGCACCATACACGTCATGTTGTGGTTGACCGTGGGCAGGTTCTGCAGGTAAAAATCGAGATACCGGCGGAACACCCCTATATTGGTCTGCCGCAGGCTGTTGACCGAGAACGGATCGTCGATGCCCAATTGTGCGTTCATAGCCTCCACATTGCGTTGCGTCTCTTCGATATACGCCTTCAGGATGCCGATGGTCTTGTATTTATCGAGCATCTCGCTGTTGCAGAACTTCACGCTGTTCATATCGATGTTTATCGAGCGCTTCACGCGACGCCCGGGCGACTCCTCCATACCCCGCCAGTTCTGGAACGAGTCGCTGGTCAGCGCATAGGGAGGTATCATCGTGATCGTGTTGTCGAAGTTGCGCACCTTGACCGTGTTGAGCGTCACCTCGATCACTGTGCCGTCGGCTCCGTATTTGGGCATGCTGATCCAGTCGCCGGGACGCAGCATGTTGTTGGCCGACAACTGCACTCCCGACACAAACCCCAGTATGCTGTCCTTGAATATCAACATCAGCACCGCAGCCGACGCCCCCACCCCTGCGAAGATATTCCAGGGTGATTTCTCTATGATTATGCTGATTATAACCACGCATCCGATGAAAAAGAGCGTTATCTGCAATATCTGGCTGAGCCCCCGCATAGGACGGTCGCGGTACTCCTCTTTGCTTTCGATGAAGTTGAATGCGTTTTTGATGAATGTGTTCAGGAACATCAGTACGAGCCACACAATGACCAGCACGCACCCCTTACGCAGAAAATGCAACCACCACGAATCGTGGGCGAATGCCAGGGGCAACAGAACATAAACCATAAATGCCGGCACCACCGAGAAAAGTTTGCGCAGCAGTTTCGACTCGAACAGCAGGTCGTCCCATTTGGCTTTAGTATGCTTCACAATACGCTGGATCGCCCCCACCAGGGCATAGTTGAGTATAAATCCCGCAAGCAGGGCCAGCACGACTATTGTCGCGACGATAATCGTACGGTCGAGCCAGTCGGCGGCCGATGAATGGACTCCCATGTCGAGGAGCAGTCTATGCACCCATTTTACGATGTCTTCCCCTATCGTTTTCATAGCGTTTATGCGTAATGGTTATAATTCGTCTATATTTCGTGACTCCGGCGCGTTCCCGCAACACCTGTCAGCAGCAGCGGTATCCCGACCCGGCTATTCTGCCGCGCGGTAGTTGCGGTCGCGGAGCCTTGTGTAGTATTGCTGTATGAACGCCTTAGGCCGGTCGAGCACGCTATCGGCCGGCGGCATAGTGTCCAGAAGATTCGTTTTATCCGTGGGATCGTTGCGATAGTCGTAGATGCCTGTCACTTCGCGCCCGTCGAAGAGGTAAAGCAGGCTGTCTTTTACTATCTTATAACCTCCCTCGGTGTAACTTACCATATAGTCCCTCTTTTCGCCACCGAGCAGGTCGCGTCCAAAAGCGAAGTATGGTTTCCCGTAACGCAACAGCCCAAGCACAGTGGGCATTATGTCTATATGGCGGGCTAACGCAAAATCCTCGCCACGCAACGCTCCGCCCGGGTGGTAAAACAGTATCGGCACGTTATGGTTATACGGGAAATGGAGATACTTCTCGTTGTCGGCCCCCGATGTGTGGTCGGCGGTGATGATAAACAGCGTGTTGGCAAACCATTCCTCGTGCGACATCTGCCCGAACATCACCCTAAGGGCATCGTCGCTGTAGGCTATCATGCGGTGTATCTCCTGTGTGCCCTCAGGATAACGCCCGCTGAACCCCGGCGGCAGGCGGAACGGATGGTGCGACGAGAGGGTGAAGAATGTAGCGAAGAAAGGCTGTGCCAATGTGTTGAGCCTGCCCGCGGCAAAAGGCAGGAATTTGTGGTCCCAGATACCCCATTTGCCGTCGAAATCACCCGTGCCATGCTCCGACTCATAGTCCTCGCGCGAGACGAAGTGCCCGACCCCCACCGCTTTGCCGAACGATACGAAACTCATGCTCTCGCGCACCGCCCCGTGGAGGAATGCCGTGGAGTAGCCCATCGAATCGAGGATCGAAGGTAGTGCCTCGAACCGGCCCACCGACTGGGGCATCGTCAGGAACTGCTCTTCGAGCGAGGGTATCGAAGCCCAGATCGAAGGCAGGGCGTCGAGCGAACGTTTCCCGTTGTCGTAAGCGTTACGGAAAATCAATCCCTGCCCGATAAGCGAGTCGAGGAATGGTGTCAGCGACGGGGCGTCGGCCGGAAAACGGTCGGAAAGCGACTTGATATGCGCCGTGCCGAAACTCTCCAGGATTATAAGTACGATGTTGGGCCTCTCCCCGACGTCGTATCGCGACGGTCCCGGTGCGGGATGTTCGGGCGAGAAGAGCGAGCCGGCCACTTCCTGCGGGAAATATTCCGGCACCCTGAGTTTGACTTTGGCAGTGCGTATCAGCGCAAAGGGGTTGCTCAGCACCAGCGACGCCTTGTCGGCAGGAGCGTACATCGTGACATCGTTGACATTGATCGGGAACGCCGCCGCCGAAACCCCGCCGCGTATCAATATTATCGCCAGGGCGACCGACCCCGCGAGCAGTCCTGTTTGGGAGGTGTAGTAGATCCAGTTGCTGCGTATCTGTGTGGCGCGGTAACGTATGGCGCGGAACCCACGCCACAGCAGCCAGCACAACGCGGCCCATATCGCCACGCCGTACCAGTACTCGGCCAGGAATCCGGCCATCAACGACCCGAAATTACCGTAACCCGCGAAGTGGAACTCTTCGAGCGTGATACGGGCCAGCTTGAACGGGTAGTAAAATATATCGGCCACGGCGAGCATCATAGCCAGCGAGTTGACCACTACGAAGAGCCACAGCAGGAACCGTTGATAACCATCCCGCGAACGGAACCTGAATGGCACGAGCGACGCCACCAGGAACGGTATGTTGAGGTAGAATATCGACACCGAGTCGAATACCAGCGCCCCGATCACCATCCGCGGCAAGGCATGCGGGTCCAGGGGCCCTATCAGCGTTGCGTTAAAGACATAGAACAGTATGCGGCACAGCATGAATACCGCATATAGCAGCAATATGCGTTTCAAAAAAGTGACAAAATCTCCGGCGTATTTCATCGTGCGTTTTTTCATCCGCAAAGGTACAAGAGTCGGTCCAATTTTCAGCATGTAATTCACATTGCAATTAATTTTCTTATTTTCAAGTATTTGAGACTTGGCATGGCGCGATTTTTGCATGCACATCACAGATAATCACCATGTTGCATTAATTTATTATTTATGAGAAAATTTTTATCTTTGTTCATTATGGTTTCCGGCGTTTTTGCCGGATGCGAACGCGCCGCCGATTACGGGGAAGTGCCAGGCAAACGTTTCCAGATGGATTGGCGGGAGTTGATGAAGGGCATAACCGACGGAGCCGGAGCGTTTTATGATGCGGAGGTCGCTGGCAGTGTGTTCATTGAAAGCGCGGGACTCTCCGGCGCAGAGTTGAAGTGGCAAGACGCCGTGCTGGGGTACAATGCCGATATCAACCGTGTGATGACGGTGCCCATGGCCGGAGCCGGCGGCGACAGCGTGCGCTACCGGGTGGTTTTTATTTACGAAGGGTTTACCCATAAGGTAAAGTCGGCAAGGTTGTTGCGGCTGACTATCCCCGAAGGGGCCGACAGCCTGAGGGGGTATGAGTACGGTTCATTCAGCGGACTTGTCGAGGTTTTCTCTCCCGGCGGAAGCCTTGAGGGGACACGCACGATCAGTGACGGCGCATGGGGAGCGCCCGCAACCAGATACGACATAGAGACCATTATTGTGTGGCACGTAAACCCGATCTTGGTGTGTCCATGTTGCGGTAATACATGGTATGATGTCTTGGAATTACAATATACCGGAGTGTATTATTCCGGCGTTTGCGATTTGTGCGGATATGATTTTATAGGCGACGGAGGCGGAGGCGGAGGTGGCGGAGGATCGGGTGACGGAGGCGATGGAGGATTCGGGGGCGATGGCGGAACCGGAGACGGAGAAGGAGGCGAAGGCGGAGGTGGAAATCCGGGCGCAGGCACGGGCCAAACGGTGGCGCCAAACGCGTCGCGGTTGTTGCGTAATTCGTCGATGACGGCCCAGCAGTGGGAGAAAGTCGAAAATATGATACTCCATATCATGATCGACTGCATGGGCGGGGCGCTCTACAACGGGCTCAATGCGCTGACCGGCTCGGGAACGTTCGCCATAACCTACGACCCCAACGGCTCAGCTAATTTTACGGGCACCGGGATCGTGATCAATTCGTTGGATGAAGACCAGACGTTGATGCACGAGTTGTTCCACGCCTACCAGGCCTACCACGAAACCACAGCTTCGTTCAACGCCGCTTCGGCCAACCTCGAAGTCGAGGCGCAGATCGCAAAGATGATGTACCATCTCAATACAGCGCCCTCCATAGACGAATTCAGCCGTAGATATGAGGAATTGAATGATGGAGGGATGGGGAGCAAAGCTTTAGATCTTGCAATGGGATTAACCTCAAAAGGGACTATCGTACCAGGCCGTAGTTCGAGTGAGTTCATTGCATTATATGAAGATTTGGCACATAACATTGTTGCCGAAGATAGCAGGTACATTTTTAATACACATCGGTCAATGAATCAGAATATAAGCAACATACGTACATTATCCATAAATTGTTAACCATGAAAAAACACGTATTCGTAATTATTTGCTTATTTTTAACAATACTTGGCGTTCAAGGCCAGAATTATTACACCTCAGGCCAGGATATTGTTGGGAATGGATTTGTCTACAAATGCAGGGAAAAACTAAATATGGAGATATACAATGCAAATAACGTTTTGACCGATGCAGAACAGACCAGAAAAAACGGCAGTCCAATTGTATATAATGTGCCTTTGAATGCACGACCGCGGAAAGTACAACACGAGCCATATATATATATTACACTTGTTAACATATTCAATTCTACATTAAGTGCATATGACAAAGATATAGTTAGACCTGATTTTATGGGTGTAATTATGTATATAAACTCAGATACCGGGAAAGTTATGGAAGTAAAATTTTTATTTAACCCTTCTAAAAATGGTTTTGTACATATCGCGCCAGAAAAATATTTTGCCATCGAGCAGAAGATCAAACAACGAATGTCATTTATTGTCACTGCGGAAGGGAAAACACTGAATTTCAATATGTATACAATGCCTGTCAGAGGCAAGGACTTGGAATGATATTGAGTTTTCTGAGAACCTGTAGCCGGAGATGATGAGCGACTTTGATGTTTGCCTCATCTCCGGCTATGGCGCTTCGGCCAACCTCGAAGTCGAAGCGCAGATAGCAAAGATGATGTACCACCTCAATACAGCGCCGGATGCCGAAGAATATAACCGGCGGTTCAATGAACTTAACAGACCGGGATTAAGCGCGGACGCCCTTGTATTAACCATTATGTTAGACTCCAAAGGGAAGGTAGGAAGTGGAGCAAATGCACCGGCCTATTCAAGGTTATTTAGCGATATAGGGCAAAAAATTTCAGGCATAGACAGTAGGTATACTTTTAATTCTCACCGGAGTACATCTATGAATCTTGGCAATTTACAAACATTGGCAATAAACTGTTAAAATAAGTTGGATATGGTCAGTAAAAGATCTGTATTATTCTTGATACTCCTATTATTTTATTTTTCAAATAGGAGTTATGGACAAAATTATTACTCTTTTGGACAAAATATAATAGGCAATGGGTTTGTTTATGAGTGCGAGAACTACAAAGGGGTTGGAGCTGTCAGATTATATAATTCGAATAATGCTCTTACCAATGCTACACAGACCCGCAAAAGTGGGGGCACTATAACTTACAACAAACCATTCAACAACCTGCCTGACCGGGTAGTGTATGAACCACGCATAGGCTTGTCTGTTACTAATATTGTTGGTTCCGCTCTGAACGCAACTGAGAAAAATTCAGTTGGAACAGATATTCTGGGTATTACTTTGTATATAAATTCTGATACAGGAAAAGTGATGGAGGTCGAGTTTATTTTCAATCCTGCGCGTAGCGGATTTGTGCATATACCTCCGGAGAAGTATTACAATATAGAGCGGCAAATCAAACAAAATATAATTTTTAATGTCACTACAGAGGGTAAATCCCTAAATTTTAATGTTTTTACCCATGCCGTTAGGGGACGTGATTTACAGTAATATATAGTCCCAAAGAACCTGTAGCCGGAGATGATGAGCGACTTTGATGTTTGCCTCATCTCCGGCTATGGCGTTTCGGCCAACCTCGAAGTCGAGGCGCAGATCGCAAAAATGATGTACCACCTCAATACAGCGCCCTCCATAGACGAATTCAGCCGTAGATATGAGGAGATTAATGATAAAGGAATGGGAAGAAAGGCATTGCAGCTAATGGGCATGCTGAATGGCAAAGGTAGACTTAACAGCAATGCTGACACTGGAGAATTCGTAGGATCTTTCAGATCGCAGGCTAATGATATAGTTGCCAAAGACAATCGATATATATTCAATCAGTATCGCTCCGTGAGTCAAAATATTAGCAACTTACAAACACTTTCCAGAGATTGTTGATTATGAGAAAATATATAACTTTGTTATTCAGCATAGTGTTATTGGCATCAGCCAATGACGTTTGTGCACAGCAGTATTACACCCCAGGGCAGGATATAGCAGGGAACGGGTTTGTGTATAAGTGTATATATAAGGGGAACATAGAAATATACAATGCCAACAACGTTTTGACCGATGCTGTACAGACTCGAAAAAATGGTAACCCTATAATATATAATGTGCCTTTGAATGCACAGCCTCGGAATATACTGCATGAACCTTCGATATACCTTACGCTTGTCGATATATTCAATTCAGTGCTTACGGCGTCGGATAAAGATAAACTCAGAGCAGACTTTCTCGGATTGATCATGTATATCAATTCTGATACGGGAAAAGTTATGGAGGTACATTATTTCTTTCATCCGGCTCGTGACGGGTTTGTACATATCGCGCCAGAAAAATATTTTGCCATCGAACAGAAGATCAAACAACGAATGTCATTTATTGTCACTGCAGAAGGGAAAACACTGAATTTCAATATGTATACAATGCCTGTCAGAGGCAGGGACTTGCAGTAATATATTAAAGCTTGTTTAAATTTTTCATCTAAAACAGTATCTAAAAGTTTGCCTATATTTCCCATGGGAAATATAGGCAAACTTTTAGCGGTGACGAAAAAGGGTAATGACACCAAAAAGGAGGCTCAAAAAACGAAACGGATTATCCATATTGCCTCCCGGACACCGTAATGGCATCCAGGTAGACCCGCAGGTTTAAGAGTCTGTCTAAATTCCCTATGGAAATTTAGACAGACTCTTATAATCTCAAGCAATCAATCACTTATTTCAGATTCAGCAACCGTTGCATCTTTTTGGGTACGTCGGTGTTATCCATCACGCCGGTAAAGTTCTCGGCTCCCGTGCCATAGGCAAACAGAGGGACATAGACTCCCGTATGCCCTTTGGTCGAAAACTGATACTGCACACCCTGGTCCGGGAGCGAAAAATCGGGTTTTCCCGACGGAATGGTCAACCCGCCCGTCTCATGGTCGGCCGTGACCACCACCAGCGTACCGGGGTTGGCGTCGGCAAAATCGAAAGCGGCTTTTACCGCCTGGTCGAAATCGTTGGTCTCATCGAAAACGACCCTGGCATCGTTGGCATGGCCGCCACCGTCGATCTGCGAACCTTCGATCATGACAAAGAATCCTTTCGCCGAGTTTTGCCTGAGGATGTCCAGAACCTTGGCCGTAGCGCGAGGCAGATAATCGCCGCGGCCTTCGCCCGTCTTCTTCATGGCATTGGCTGCCAGCAACATGCCTATCCTGCCTTTATTGAAGGTAAACAACTCATCGAGCGAAGTGCTCATCTTGTAACCTTTCTTTTCGAAATCCTTCACCAGGTCGCGCCCGTCTTCGCGGTCCATGAAAAATTTGGTACCGCCGCCTACGAATACATCCACGCCGCTGTCGAGAATATCGACAGCTATTTCATCCTCGCTCTTGCGCGAGCGCTCATGGGCGAGGAACGCGGCCGGTGTGGCGTTGGTTACGGAATATGTGACGACAACACCCGTGGCATAACCCGCTTTGGCAGCCTTTTCGAGGGTCGATTCGAGCACATTGCCATCGGGGTCGACGCCTATCGAGCCGTTATTGGTTTTGGTCCCTGTTGCGAGCGCTGTCCCGGCGGCGGCCGAGTCGGTCACGCGATTGTTGGCCGAGTAGGTTCTCACGAGGCCCACATACCTGGCGCGTTCCATGTAGAGTGGTTTGTTGCCGTTGTTTACAGCCGTCGCCGCCACCTGTGTAAGCCCCATGCCGTCGCCGATCATGAAGATGATGTTGCGGACCTCTGGTTGCGAAGGTTGCGATACTTTCTTTTGCGCCCCTGCTGGCAATGCTGCCGCCAGAACGAGGACCGCAACGAGTAAGGATTGGAATATTGTTTTCATAATTTTTTATTTTTTTAATGACTCTTTACGTAGAAGTGCCTCCAGGAAATAGTAGTCAGCGTAGTTGAGCGGCGTGTCTATTTCGCTGTCGCCCGGTTTGTTGCCAACGCTGTGGAGCAGCAGGAATCCGTAGTTTGCCCCCGTCTGTGCGCGATAATTCGCCGTGAGGTTGCCTATAATCGTGTCGGCCCATGCGAGATATTGCCCGCTTCGGGCCGTGCCCATCGTGCTGAGTTCATAAAGCGCCGATGCCGTAATTGTGGCTGCCGACACGTCGCGCGGTTCACCGGGTATGCCCGGCGCGTTGTAATCCCAATAAGGTATCAGGTCGGCGGGCATGCTCTTCTGCGAGAATATCGACGCCGCTATTTTTTCGGCCTGGTCGAGGTAAGCCTTGTCGCCCGTTTCGCGATACATTGCGGTATAGCCATAGAGTCCCCATGCCTGGCCGCGCGCCCACGACGAATGGTGCGCATATCCCTGATGGGTGTGCTTGTTGAGCACCGCTCCGGTTATCGTGTCGTAGTCAATGACGTGGTACGAACTGCAATCATCCCTGAAATGGTTTTTCATCGTGGTGTTGGCATGCGTTACGGCTACCTTGTAGAACGTGCTGTCGCCACTGATGCGGGTGGCGTTAAAGAGCAGTTCGAGGTTCATCATGTTGTCGATTATCACCGGATACTGCCATTGGCTGTGGAAACTCCACGAGCGAATACATCCCACCGCCGGATTGAATCGCGTCACGAGCGAACGCGCCGTCTGCACGATCACGCTTCGGTACGACGTGTCTCCCGTTATGCGATAGCCGTTGCCATAGCTGTCGTTGATCATAAAACCCACGTCGTGCGTACCGGTGTAATACTGCACCTGTTCCAGATACGATGTGTAACGGCGGGCCGCTTCGAGCCACACGGGGTCTTTCGTATATTCATACATATACCATAACGACCCGGGAAAGAATCCGCTGGTCCAGTCCCTGGCGTGAACCATGAACAGCGTCCCGTCGGGATTTATGCTGCGTGGAAACAATCGCGGGTCACCGGCACTCTTCACCGAGTCCGGGCAGGCCGCCGCCACACTGTCGGCACAATGGACGGCGTATTGCAGTTGCCCTGCGGCGAAGCCGAAATTTTTACTTACGATATCCGGGGCTTTTTTACAGCACGAACCAAAAATCGCAAGGACAGCGGCGCATAAAAGGATATTTTTCATAACAGATTATGGTGTTTAGAGGTTATCGGTATGGCAAAGCGTAGCTTCTGCGGTATGACAGAGGCATTGGGGATTAAAGTACGAAATTAATACAATAATCCCGAAAAATATCTTTTTGCCGCTCAAAAAAAGCGGGAATGTTACATTGGCACCTCCCTGGCAGGCCGGCATGAATTTATGACGGATCATCTGCAATCATCGCCAGTTTCTAAGAAACTGTTCTCTAAATAAATGCTGTCAAATTGAACGAAAGTTCCGCAAATGTTTAACGCCTGCCTGAAGGGTTGTAAAAACGGTTTATTTTTTCGACAGAAATCCCCCGCAAAACCCGTGAGCCTGCCTGAAATTACGGCTAATTGAGTTACCTTTGTGTCGCGGGCGTACCGAACCGGACAAAGACGGCGAAAAACCGCAGAAATATCGCATAAACAACACTGTATATCATGGACTTCGAAAAAATATACTTCCTCGGAATAGGCGGCATAGGCATGAGCGCCCTGGCCCGCTACTTCCTGCACGAGGGCAAACAGGTGGCCGGCTACGACCGTACGCCAACGGCACTTACCCGAAGCCTCGAACGTGAAGGCGCCGCTGTGCATTATGAGGATGGAATAGAGATGATCCCCGAGCCGTTCAGGGATAAGGCATCGACACTCGTGGTGCGCACTCCGGCCGTACCAGCCGACCACAGCGAGTTGAACTACTTCATCGACAACGGCTTCATGATGGTCAAGCGTTCACAGATGCTGGGGGTTCTCTCCCAGGGCAAATATGTGATGGCCATTGCCGGTACGCACGGCAAGACGACAACCACCACCCTTACCGCATGGCTAAACTGCCGGGCCGGGGTCGATGCCGGATGCAGCACGGGGAATTGCAGCGTACAGGACAATGCGGCAAGCGGAAGCAAGACAGGCGACACGGGTGACGACGCAGGAGGTGCGGGTTGCGGGTCGGCATTTCTGGGAGGCATATCGGTCAATTTCGGCAGCAACCTCGTTCTGGGCCGGGGACGACGGCTGGCGGTTGAGGCGGACGAATTCGACCGCTCGTTCCTGCAACTGTATCCCGACGTGGCGCTGATAACGTCGGCCGATGCCGACCATCTCGACATATACGGCACCCACGAGGCGGTGAAGGAAGCATTCTCCCAATTCATAAGGCAGATAAAACCCGGCGGCACGCTGATCATAAAACGCGGCGCCGACGTCGTCATAGATAACCGCGGGATCAAGGTGTGGAAGTATGCGCTCGACGGCGGGACAGACAAAGACGCTGCCGACTTCCATGCGTCCGGCATTGCGCTTACCGGCGGAGGCCGCTACCGCTTCGATATTGTATGTCCAGACCGGATTATCCGCGATTGCGAACTGGGCGTGCCGGGGATGGTCAATATAGAGAACTGCGTGGGGGCCGTTGCCATGCTCTGGGTTGCGGGATTCAACGAGGCGAAACTGCGCGAAGCCATAAGGGAATTCCGCGGGGTGAAACGCCGCTTCGAGATATACATCGACACACCGCAGAGGGTCTATATGGACGACTATGCCCACCATCCCGCAGAATTGGAAGCGGCATTGCGTTCGGTACGGGGAATGTTCCCCGGGCGCAGAGTCACGGCGGTGTTTCAGCCGCACCTCTATTCCCGGACCAATGACTTCTACCCTCAGTTCGCCTCGGCGCTGTCGCTTGCCGACGAGGTTGTGCTGCTGCCCATTTATCCGGCACGCGAAGAGCCCATCGAGGGTGTGACGTCGGAACTTATCGCCGGGCAGATCACGGTACCGTGCCGCACAGTGCTCAAGGAGCGCATCGCGGAGGAAATAAGTAAGATGGAGACAGACATAGTGGTCACGTTTGGGGCCGGCGACATAGAAAATTACTGTAAAGATATAGCGGAGGCGTTGAAGCGGTGAGACGGGCGTTGGGCATAGCGGTTTCTGTGTTGGCCTGGGGTTGCATTGTGGCTTACCTGGTGTGGGCGCGCAACGTGTCGGACCAGGGGGAGAGCGCGCGCATTTTCAGGGCACTCGACATCAGGGTGCTCGACAGCGCGCGGCTGGGTGTGATAACCCCGGCCATGGTTCGCCTGTGGATCGAGAACGAAGGCATAACCCTCAAAAACATGCCGGTACGCGACATCAACACGCTGGCCATCGAGCGCCTGGCGGAGCGGCGCGGATATGTCAGGGATGCCAGTGTCTGGGCCGACATGTCGGGCGTGATCCATATCACACTTACGCAGCGCCATCCGATGATGCGCGTTGTAACGGGCTGGAGCCCGGATGATTACAACTTCTATGTCACCGACGACGGTTGGATACTGCCGCTTCAGAACCATGCATCGAGTTATGTGCCTGTTGTTTCTGGTTATATCCCGTTGCCTTTTCCTAAGGGCTATGCCGGGAGGCTGGAGGACATAGGCGCCGATAACAAAAAAAAATTTGCGGAAAATTACGGTTTTATTCGCAAACTGACTAACTTTGTAAGTTACATTGAGGGTAATAGTTTCTGGCGGGCGATGTTCGTGCAGATCTCGGTTACGGGCGGGAGCGCCCCGGGGAGTTTGCCAGAATGGCATGAGCCTGAAATAGAGCTCGTTTCGAGGGTTGGCGACCAGGTGATCCTGCTGGGCACGCTCGACGGATACGAGGAAAAACTCTCGAAATTGCAGTTGTTTTACCGCAAAGCGATCCCGGCGGAAGGATGGGGCGCGGAAAAGGTTATAAACCTCAAATACCGGGGACAGATAGTCTGCACCAGGTAGAGAGGCGGGTATATATTTTTTACAGAATACGCAAAAACAGTGGAACGCAAGGATTACATAGCAGCCATCGACCTGGGGAGCAGCAACGTGGCGGTGGTTGTGGGGCACCTCGACGACGACGGGAAGTTGAACATCGTGGCCGGCACGGTCAGGAAGGCCGAAGGCATGTCGCGCGGCGAGATAAAGAATATCGAGCTGGTGGCCTCGTCGTTGAAGGAAGCTATCGACGAGGTACAACAGAACGACATCAAAATAGACGAGGCGTTCACAGGCATTTCGGGGCAACACCTGGAGTGTATGGGGCGTTCTTATAATGTACCGGTTGAAGGCGCCGACGGGGAGATATGCCAGGGCGACGTCCAGAAGCTCACCGACAATATGCGTAACGTAAAAGCTTCGGAAGGCAAAAAAATATTGCTGTTCGTTCCGCAATATTACACGGTCAACGACGAAGAACGCACGTATCGTCCGGTGGGCATGTTCGGGCAGAACCTGGGTGCCAGGTTCAATTTCGTCATAGCCTCCAACAGTGCGGTCGACAGGCTGCACAAGGCTTTCGAGAAGGTGGATATCCGCATGGCCGGTGCAAAGCCCCTGATCAACCCCATCATGTCGGCCGAAGCGGTGCTACTGCCCGACGAGAAGGAGACCGGCGTCGCGGTGGTCGACATAGGTGGCGGCACTACGGATCTGTGTATATGGTACGACAACGTGATGCGGCATGTAGCCGTCGTGCCCGTGGGATCGGACGCTATCAACGAAGACATCAAGGCTTACGGTATTTTCCACAAGTATGCCGAAGCGCTGAAGACCTCGCACGGCAGTGCTGTGGCGGAAATGGCGAGTCCCGACAAATTGATAAACATCAAGGGGAGATTGGCTAAAGATGTGTCGTACCGCAACCTTGCCCTGGTGATCGAGGCGAGGATGCTCGACATAGTGAAATATGTGATGGACGAGATCGCCCGGGCGGGATTCGGGGACAAGTTGCCCTGCGGCATAGTGCTTACGGGAGGCGGGGCAAAACTGAAGAATATCGACCACCTGTTCAGGATGCATACCGGCATGGAGGTTCGTTTGGCTGCTCCTACGGTATGGGTAAACGAGGCTTCGATGCCAAAGGCTTACGATCCGGCACTCTCGGCAGCCATAGGGATGCTTTATACGAGCGCTACATCCGGTGCCAGGAGCGGTGCGAGCGAGTTCGTGACCATTCCGCAGATGGACCCGCACGAGGCCGGTATGGTGGCCGGTCCGGAGAACAATGCCGGGCGCGAAGGCAGGAAATGGTGGAGCAGGGGTGGCGGCAGGCAGCATAAAAATGATGCGCCGACGGCACAGGATAAAACCGGCAGGGATGCGGAAACGAAACCTGAACAGGCGAAGGGCAATCCGGGGACAGAAGTATCGCAGCAGGTAGATCCCGCTACGGGGGTTTCTTCCAAAGGGGTTGCAAAATCGATAGGTAATTTCGTAGACAAGTTGTTCAATTTCAAGCCTTCTCCGGACGATGACAACACCATCATCTGACGACGCCCTCACCCCACAGCTACTCGAAACGGGGAGGATGGAATATAGTATCCGCGATAGTAAAGGACAGGCTATAAACTGGCTACGGATGGGGCAAAGCAAAACTTAAGCCGGGGAGGGAGTTGAACCGGACTGTAATTTGATAATTTAACAGACATGACCATTATATTTAAAGGCATGGAACCGGCGCGTCCTTCGATCATCATGGTCGCCGGGGTTGGCGGAGGCGGCAGCAATGCGGTCAACCACATGTTCGATCTGGGAATCACCGACGTTACTTTCATCGTGTGCAATACCGACAGGCAGGCGTTGAACCGCAGCCAGGTGCCCATCAAGGTGATGCTCGGCGAGGGGCTCGGTGCGGGCAACCGTCCTGAGAGGGCGCGTGCCGCCGCGTTGAACCATATAGGCGACATTACGTCGGTTTTCGAGCGCGAGGGGACGCGCATGGTGTTCATCACGGCCGGAATGGGCGGTGGCACCGGTACGGGTGCCGCTCCGGTTATTGCCAAGGCGGCCAAGGATATGGGTATACTTACGGTGGGTATCGTGACGCTACCCTTCAAGGCCGAAGGTCCGTTGCGTACACGTCAGGCCCAGGAAGGTATCGAGCAACTGAGGGGTGTGGTCGATTCGCTTCTGATCATCAACAACGAGAGTATACAGGAGATTTACGGTAAACTGCCGTTGACCGAAGCTTTCGGTAAAGCCGACGATATATTGGCTACGGCGGCCAAAGGCATTGCCGAGATAATAACACGCGACGGGATAATAAACGTCGACTTCGCCGATGTGCGTACGGTGATGAGCGACAGCGGTATTTCGCTCATGGGATCGGGCAGGGCCGGAGGTGCCGACAGGGCGCAACGGGCGGCCGACCTGGCCCTCAATTCGCCGCTGCTGAACCACAACAATATCGTGGGGGCGCGCAACGTGTTGCTCAGCATCACATCGGGCCGCGACGAGGTTACTCTGGAAGAGGCGTACTGGATCGCGGAGTACATACAGGAACGTGCGGGTAACAGGGCCGATATGATATGGGGCGCGGGTAGCAACCTTGCATTGGAGGATGAGATCGAGGTGACTATAATTGCAACGGGGTTCGACCTTGAGGTTGCCGACCTGCTCAATCCGGGCACGGCACCGGCCCGGGGGGGTGTGCAGCGGGGTGTGCAGTGGGGAACAATGGCCGCAGCGGGTAATGCGGTACCTCCAATTCCCGAGGATGATAAAAAGGTTGGGCCGGAACCGGCCAGTAATGGCCAGGACAAACTACCGGAACGCGAAGTGGTTAAGGTCCAGGAGCGCCAGTTCGAGGATAAGGTGAAGGAAGTGCTGGTTTCGAACCGGCCGGAGGCTTATTCCGACCTGGACGACATATTGTCGACACCGGCGTACCTGCGCCGTAAAGTTGAGTTCACTAAGCCGGCGGGACCGAAGCCGGGGACGAAAAAGGAAGAATCGTCGGATCCGCAGACTGGATCGCTGTTTTAGGGAGTGTTAACACAAACGGTCACGTTTGCTTTCGTCGTTTTTTGCTCCACCGGTTTCCCCGCTTTTTCTTGAAAATTGCACGAACCGGATGCACGGAAGCCTGGTTACGATGCCAAAAGCGCGATATGTTATGAATATTTGGTTTTTTAGAAATGTTTAGTGCGATCCTGGAATGGCATCCATTTGATCCCGGGGTTATCACTTTTTTGATAGTCACCCTGTTGCTGCTCATGGTGTCGGCAATGGTGTCGGGAGCCGAGACTGCTTTTTTCTCTCTTTCGCCGTCGAACATAAATACCGTAAAACGGCATAAAAGCCGTGCGGACAATGCCATACTAAAGCTGCTTTCGATGCAGGACTATCTGTTGGCCACAATACTGATAGTCAACAATCTTGTAAATATCTGCATAGTTATCCTGTCTAACCGTGTGATCGACATCCTGGTGTCGTTTAAGAGTAGCGGGGCCGAATTCGCGATCAAGGTAATCGTTGTAACTTTTGTGTTATTGCTCTTTGGGGAGATTATCCCCAAAATATTTTCATCGTATAATCCGTTGGGTGTTGCGCGCGTGATGGCGCCGGTATTACTGGTGTTGAAGAGTGTTTTCAAACCTCTCTCGTGGGTGTTGATGAAGCTTGGCGGATTTATCAACTATTCGCTGGGAGGAAAGCGCCGGGTTATTTCGATCAACGAACTTTCTAACGCCCTGGAGATCACCGGCAACCAAACCGAAGAGGAGAAACAGATGCTTTCGGGGATAGTGAGTTTTGTGAATACCGACGTGTCGCAGATCATGAAGCCTCGTATGGATATCGTGGCTCTCGATATCAGGTCGGGGTACGACGAGGTGAAGCGGGTGATCATAGAATCGGGATTCTCGCGCATACCGGCCTACGGGGAGAGTCTCGATAACATACAAGGTGTGCTATATGTCAAGGACTTGTTGTCGTATATTGCAGAGGGTGACTCGTTCGAATGGCAGAAACTGTTGCGCAAGCCCTATTTTATTCCGGAGAACAAGAAGATCGCCGACCTGCTCGAAGAGTTCCAGAGTAACAAGGTGCATATTGCCGTGGTTGTCGACGAATACGGCTCAACGATAGGGGTTGTATCGCTCGAAGATATCCTTGAGGAAGTTGTGGGCGAGATATCCGACGAGTCGGATTCGGAGGAGTCGCCATATGTCAGGATAGACGACCACACCTTCGTATTCGAAGGTAAAACCCATCTGAATGACCTGGAGCGGGTGCTGGGGTTGAGCGAGGATTATTTCAGTGACATAAAAGGTGACTCGGAATCCATTGCGGGCCTGATGTTGGAGTTACGCCGCGATTTTATGGCTGTCGGCGAGAGTGTCACGGGTCATGCCGTGACATTTACGGTGCGGTCGCTCGACGGCCGCCGTATAGATAAGGTGAAGGTGGAGGCGTAGAGGGCGTGAGGTGATATTGCGGCTTGCCACTTTGGGACAGGATGTGGCGAACGCCGCCAGCCCTAAAACCCATGGCAGTCCTCAGGCCAGTCGAAATATCGGAAGAAAATGTCTCAAAACGAAATTTAACCCTCTTAGACTCGCATATTTGAAATTTTTCTCCGAGGGGAGTCCGAATAAAAGAAGTGGTCCATATGAGACCACAAGTGGCCGGAAGATTCCAACAGTATGTATAACAATAAAATAGCGCGAACAGATCGCGCTATTTTTGTTGTATTGTCATCCTGAGCATAGCCGAAGGACCTAATTGAGCAGGGGAAAAGCATTGCCGATGCGCGACAGAATTCCTCAATTCCACCTAATGGAGTCACTCGATATAACCTTTTGTCGTGATTTGGCCATTATAATGCATTAACGAAGAGCAAAATACGATCTTCCGACCGCTCGTGCATATTAGATGCCTTCTTCATTACTGGGTTTTTACCAGCATTAAAGCATCCACACGGTCGCCGGGAGAGGTGGCGCGGTATTTCCAAACAAAACGCCCGGGGCGTCTAATCGTTATCCGTCCTGCCTCCTGCCAACGGTTCACCGCCCCGCCGGAACTTTGCACAGTGTTCGTCACGTCCATGCCGGCATCCGGCAAGGCGTCCGAACCCCATCTGTAAAGCGTATATCCACCCTTGCCGAGGCCACGGAACACCACCCTCAACGGAGCGCCTTTATGTTTGGCCATTAGATAGTAGTCGCCGAAAACGATCTCGTTGCCCGCCTTCTTTACGTGCCACCGGCCATTGGACCGGGCCGACTCTGCAGGATCGGCTATCACACGGCATGATTTGCCCAAGTCGAGGAAGTCACTAACAGCCAGGATTGTCGCTCCGGCCAGATGCCCCAGGTTTTCGACCGACACCCATTCTCCGTCGATGTCTTCGTTATAGCAGGTATAAGGGGTCTCGAAAGTTATGGCCGTGGTCCGGCCCCCGGTCCGGCTCCACATCCATCCCTCGGCATATCGCCCGCCCAGAGTGGAGTAACAACGATCCGCGGGGCGGTAATACGGGGAATGGCTCATCGTAAGCGCCGACAATAACTCTTCGCGCCGGCAGTTGGCCGTGTCGGAAGACGACGCGGTATGTATCCAGTAAGTTACCGAATTGGCTACCTGTGAGTGGAGGTTCAACAGCAGATCTAACGGGTGATGTTGCGAAATACTGTCGATAGCCCCCTTAAGTGCCGCCACCTCGGGCATTGTAAGCGAATCGGGCCTGTTCCAGTTGATCTCCAGATTCACTCCTGTGGACGACGACCGCGAGTAGCCTCCTGCCACCCCGTCGGGATTGGCCATCGGCACTACGTGGAACACTGCCTCGCGACGCAATTCAGCGGCAAAAGGCGTATCGGCGACGAGCCGGTCTATCAATGCTTCCAGGTGCCAGCTGCACGGGGCTTCGCTGGGATGTATGCGCGCATGTATCCACACCGTTTTTTTACCTTCGTCGCCGTACCCGCTATCGGTTATGGTAAGCATATCGACCGGCAATCCCATGCTGCTTCGACCTATAACTTTATGCCGGACACAATCGAGACGGCTCCATCGCGCGATTTTTTCCCGGTGGCGGGCATAAGTATAAGGTATAAAATAGGCAACATATACCGTGTCGCAGGTAAAAAGACCGCTCAGCGACCCCGGAGGATAGTTCCCTTCCGCCGGAAACCGGCGGTAAGACACCCCGTCGCGGGAATAAAACGGCCGTACCACCTCCGAGCCCCCGATACGCAGCACTACCAATTTGTCCTTAACCCCCTCCATTCTGAAGTGATACCATCTTGAACTGGGCACCAACGCCGTATCTACCGGATTGGCCGGGTCCATGCGCGGGAACACATCCACTGAAACAACCTGCAACGAGTCGTTGCCACCCCTGTGCAACCATATGGAATCGACTAACGAGTAGCTACCTATATTTCCCGAATCAAAACCGGCTGTAATATTTATTTGCCCAAACGAATGTGTGGCGAATATCATCGTCAAAAACAGCATCGCACTTCGAAGGAGGGACTTTATTTCCGGTTTATTTGTCATATCCCTGAGAGCTTGTTTAAGTAATATCGAATATTTATTTACCCTATTACTTAATTTCCCGATGGAAAATGGTTGCGATTTGTTTTCAGGATTATTTACATAACAATAGGAACACACCGGCAATCTTTTAAAGCCCGGCTTTCACTATATTTCCGGGAAAAGAGGCCCCATTCAGGGCGTTTGACAGGAAAAACAGCTTCTTAGACAGTGTCCTATACAGGTCCTATGTATTTAGTTATTATCTCGAACAGACTGTCGCGACTGATAGGTTTCGAGATGTAATCATCAAATCCTTCGGCAAGTAACTTCGAGCGGTCGTCATGCATGGCGTAAGCCGTCTGAGCAATGACCGGTTTGTCCGGATAACGACGTTTTATCTCACGCGTGGCTTCCACACCGTCCATCACCGGCATTTTGACATCCATAAACACCATGTCTACCTCGGGGTGTCCGTCCAATAATTCCAGTGCCTCCCTGCCGTTCCAGGCATGGAGCAACGCGGTTCCGGTGTGCCGGAGAATCGTCTTAAGGTAGAAAAAGTTGGTGTACGTATCCTCTGCCACAAGCAGGGTCAACCCATCGAGCTCTTTGGCCGTAATATTGCCATTGCCCGGTGCCGCTTTTTTATCAGACAACACAACCGTCTGTTTCGTCTCTTCATTTCTGCGGGAAATCTCGGCCATAGGAAGTATAAACTCGAACAGCGAACCCTTGCCCTCTTCGGACTTAACCCGGAAATCTCCACCCATCAACTTCACGAGATTCATCGATATGGCCAGCCCGATACCCGTACCACCGTATTTAGCCGCATTGCGCATATCGTGGACCTGGTGGAAAGGTTTTCCCAGATCTTTGATCTTATCATTGCTTATCCCTATACCTGTATCCTCGACAAAAAAACCGAGCCCGCCATCTATAATACGATACCCGAAACGGACATAACCTTCCTCCGTGAATTTCAACGCATTGCCGATCAGGTTGCCTAACACCTGCTTAAGCCTTGTGCCGTCCAGCATATAAATTACCTGCTCTTCACCTCCCGGGACGTCAAGTATCAGCTTGACATCTTTCGCAGACTCGTTTCCAAGATTGAGACTGAACGCAGAATGCAGATCCGACATCAGCGCATAGAGGTTGCTGTGTTCCGGTATGATCTTCATCTGACCCGCATCTATCTTCGAGATATCCAATATGTCGCCTATGAGGTTCATCAACTGGTCGGCACTGTTGCGCACAATCCGCATATACTCCCTCTGCGAATCGCGCGGCAACTCCTCGTCGCCACCCAGAAGATTCAGAAAGCCTACTATGGCATTCATCGGCGTACGTATCTCGTGGCTCATATTGGCCAGGAACGTCGATTTCAACATATCGGACTCCTCGGCCTTGTCGCGGGCCGCACGAAGCGCATCCTCGAAATTCTTTTGCTCTGTGATGTTTGTCATAAGGCCGTCGCGGTAGATACGACCATCCTGCACAAATCCTTTCGACTGCAAACGAAGCCAATACACGGTCTCGTCGCCGGTCTTGAGGTAGCGGAACGTATGCACCGCCTCATCCAGGCTGCCGGTGCTGGCCGTCAGGCAACTGGCGGCCCACTCCCTGTCGTCAGGGTGTATCTGTCCGAAAACAGCTGAAAGGTCGCGCATGCTATCCTCCACGCTGAACCCGGTTATCTGCTCCCACTGGCTGCTGGCATAATCCAGCGCAACAAGTCCGGCGCCGTTTACATAAGTGCGGTAAATGGCGCTGTTGATCATGTTGTTGCTGACATCCTTCAACCTCTCGGCATTGTACTGGATCAGCCGTTGCGATTCGACAAGAGCCAACTCGCTGTTTTTCTGACTGGTTATATCTATCGCTATTCCGTCCCAGATAGTGGTGCCGGCAAGGTTAACCCGCGGTTTCTCGGAGATCAGCAGCCAGATATTGACCCCGTCGGGCCTTACGCATCTGGCCTCATGGGTAAAAGCCCTGCCCGCAAAACGGGAATTTAGTATTTTCTTCAGATCGGCCGGATGGAAGTACTGGAGCACCATTTCATAATTCTCCAGCATATGCTCACGCGGCAATCCGGTTATCCTGTCCACACTAGCACTTAAATAGTTGAATTTCATCGAACCGCGGTCGGCCGACTCTTCGAGTTGGTACACAAAACCGTTTTGGATATTGTCGATCAATGACGACATGATCTGCTCGCTTTCGGTTTTCTGCACCAGCAACTTCTCAAGGTCGGCCTTATAGTCCTTAAGTTTCTGTTCACTCTGTTTTACCGACGAAATATCGGTAACATTGATCAGGTGCACTGTTTTGCCGTCGGGCCATTTCACCAGCGAATCGTTCATCTGCAACCACGCCTTAAGATCGTGGTTGTAATTCTCCCATACTATCGGCTCTCCCACGGGACGCTTCAGCAACTCGGCCTTTTTACAGTAAGGACAAGGGGCGCCGAACGAGGAAAGAACCTGCCAGCATTTCATTCCCACGATATCGAAAGGATACGATGCTTTCAGTACTTTATTGGCAAAAACGATAGTGTTATCCATATCGGTGCCATAGACTATCGTCTGCAGATTATCGAAAATCAGCTGAAGGGCCTGGGCTTCGGGATTATTCTTAATCATAAGTCAAGCAAAAAAACGGTCGGGAATATAGGAAATTTTCGGTGGATATAAATTGTGCGAGGCGATACCTGCCGGCCACAAATATACACAAAATAGGTCAGATAGCGCAGAACCAGAACGCTGTCGCCGTTAAGGATCTGTCTAATTTTCTTATAAAAAATCAGACAGATTCCAAGATTATACCGGCAACACCATACGGCGGACTATTTTTTCAGGATCGTCTTATATGCCGCCTTGTATCTGCCGCGCGACATAGCGGCCAATTTGCTCTTGAGCAGCGTTTTGCGCAGCGGCGAAACCTTATCGACGAACATAACCCCGTCGAGGTGGTCGTATTCGTGCTGCAACACGCGGGCCATGTAGCCCTCGAAAAGGTCGTCATGCTCAACCCACTCCAGGTCCATGTAGCGCATCCTTATAGTCGAAGGACGCACCACACTTTCGTGTATCCCGGGAACACTCAGACACCCCTCCTCGGAGGAGACCTCCTCTCCCGTCCTTTCGTAGATATGCGGATTGATGAAAACCTTCCTGAAACCTGCCAACTCGGGATGCTCGTCGGCATACACCGACAGGTCGACCACAAACATCCTCAGCGGCTTACCTATCTGTGGCGCGGCAAGGCCCACCCCGTCGGCGTTGTACATCGTTTCGAACATGTCGTCGACGAGTTGAGGCGTGACCGACTCGCGACCGGCGACATCCTCCGTGACATCACGCAACCCCGGAGACCCATAAATAACAATAGGATATATCATAGCTGTTTGTTTTTTACCCAAAGGGAATAACGTTTACCTCCGGCCTGGTCCCAACCCGTACACCTCCGGCGTCACTTTACACCGCCCCGAGCCCCGTCGAGGTAGCTTTGCAGGATTATGGCCGCACTCACCCTGTCGACGATTCCCTTTTGCTGTCTCTTTTGCTTTTTAACCCCTCCCTCGATGATCGCCCGCGAAGCCATCACCGATGTAAACCTCTCATCGTGGAGTGTAACCGCCACTCCGGGAAACTCCTCGCGTAACTTCCTCTCCAGACCGCGGATATGGGGAAACGTCTGTGAAGGTTCGCCGTTCATCTGGCGCGGCATTCCCACGACTATTACACTAACGTCGTTCCCGGCCAAATATTTCTTCAGGAAGTCCATCAACTGCACCGTCGGCACCGTCTCGCCGTGGACGGTAACCACACCCGACGGGTCGCTAACCGCAACCCCCGTACGCCTGGTGCCGTAATCCAATGCCAAAACACGCCCCATGAAGCATTATAGATTGATAACAGCCCGCAAAGTTACAAAAAAAAACTATCTTTGCAGCCTATCATAATCTCATTTAAGGCAGATGACACAGGAGGAACTTTTCAAGAAACTCATAGCACACAGCAAAGAGTACGGGTTCATATTCCCGTCGAGCGAAATATACGACGGCCTGAGCGCCGTCTACGACTACGGCCAACTGGGCGTCGAACTGAAGAACAACATCAAGAAGTATTGGTGGGACTCGATGGTAAAGCTCCATGACAACATCGTGGGCATCGACGCCGCAATATTCATGCATCCGCGCACATGGGAAGCATCGGGGCACGTGGGGGCGTTCAACGACCCGCTGATCGACAACCGCGACTCGAAGAAACGCTACCGCGCCGACGTGCTGATCGAGGACTGGCTCGCGAAGCAGGATGAAAAGATCGCCAAAGAGGTCGAAAAAGCCCGCAAACGTTTCGGCGAGAATTTCGATGAGGGGCAATTCCTGTCGACCAATGCCCGGGTGCTGGAGGTGGGGGGCAAGCGCGACGAGATGCACCGGCGGATGGTCGAGGCGCTGACGGCGAACGACCTGGAGGCATTGCGCCAGGTGATCGTCGACTGCGAGATCGTGTGCCCCGTGTCGGGCACCCGCAACTGGACCGAAGTGCGCCAGTTCAACCTGATGTTCGAGACTAAGATCGGAGCCGCGGCCGACGGCGCCAGCACTATATACCTGCGTCCTGAAACGGCACAGGGCATATTCGTCAATTTCCTCAATGTCCAGAAAACGGGACGTATGAAGATACCGTTCGGCATAGCGCAGATCGGCAAAGCGTTCCGCAACGAGATCGTGGCACGCCAGTTCATCTTCCGCATGAGGGAGTTCGAACAGATGGAGATGCAGTTCTTCGTACGGCCCGGCGAGGAGATGCCATGGTATGAGAAGTGGAAGGAGACGCGCATGAGCTGGCACCGCGCACTGGGATTCGGCGACGCGAGATACCGTTTCCACGACCACGACAAACTGGCCCATTACGCCAATGCCGCCGCCGACGTCGAGTTCGAGTTCCCGTTCGGATTCAAGGAGGTGGAAGGAATACACTCACGCACCGACTTCGACCTCGGCAACCACCAAAAGTTCTCAGGACGCAAAATCCAGTACTTCGACCACGAAACGGGAGAGAGTTACGTGCCATACGTCGTAGAAACGTCGATAGGCGTCGACCGCATGGTGCTGCAGGTGCTGTCGGCCTCTTACGCCGAAGAGAAACTCGATAACGGCGAAGAGCGCGTCGTGCTGCGCATCCCCGCACCATTAGCCCCGGTAAAAGTGGCCGTGCTGCCACTCGTCAAAAAAGACGGGCTTCCCGAAGTGGCCGCGGAGATAATAGAATCACTCAAATTCGACCACGCCACACAATACGACGAAAAAGACAGCATCGGAAAACGATACCGCCGCCAGGACGCAATAGGAACCCCATTCTGCATAACCGTCGACCACCAAAGCCTCGAAGACAACACAGTAACAATCAGGCACCGCGACACAATGGAACAACAGCGTGTAGCAATAACAGACCTGCCGCAAATAATAAACAACAAAGTCACAATGCGAAACCTGTTCGCTAAACTTAAATAAACCCAAATTATACGTTCGTTTTCTTTATACTGCTTCGACCGCGACTTTTTTGAAAAAAAGTCGCCCAAAAAACTTCAATCATTACTTTACTTCGAACTGAAGCAGTTAGCTTAGAGGCATGAAAGCCTTTAAATATAAGCAGATATAAAAGGCTTTCATGCCTCTAAGCTAACTGCTATAAATCAGAGCAGGGTATGGATTAAAAGTTTTTGGTGCCGCTTTTTTCAAAAAGCGGCAGTTGGAGGCTGCACAGAGAAAATGAACGTATAATTAGGGTTATTAAATTTGTGTTATTATGGAGAGGGTTGCTTTGTTTCCTGGTTCTTTTGATCCTTTCACGTTGGGTCATGAGGTTATTGTCCGGGAGGGTTTGAAGCTTTTCGACAGGATTGTTGTTGGTGTGGGTGATAATTGTGAGAAGCGTGGTCTTTTGACTATTGGGAACCGGGTGCGGTTGATTGGTGATATTTTCGATTGTGATCCCCGGGTTGAGGTTGCGTCTTACGGGGGGCTTACGGGCGATTATTGTATTGGGCGTGATATAAGGTTCATTTTGAGGGGTATGCGCAACACGGTCGACTATGAGTATGAGCGTGGGGTGATGCTCATCAACCAGAGGCTTTATCCGCAGATCACTACGGTATTGTTGTTCACTCCGCCTGAGTATACGGCTATTTCGTCGAGTGTCATCCGTGAGTTGATAGCTTTCGGTCGTGACACGAGCGAGTTGATGCCACATAATATAGATATTAAAAAATACCTTTGAACTGTATGCAATTTACGGCAGAATTGATCGCCGGTTTCCTTGCGGGGGATATCGTGGGCGATAAGAACGCGGTTGTCACGACGTTGGCCAAGATTGAGGAGGGACGCCCGGGGGCGTTGTCGTTTTTGGCGAATCCCAAATATGAACATTATATCTATGACACCGAGTCGTCGATAGTTATTGTCAACCGCACTTTCACGCCGGATCGTGCGGTGAAAGCCACGCTTATCAAGGTCGACGACGCTTACGCGTGTTTTGCCAGGCTGCTCGAATTGTATGTGGCCAACAAGCCGCAGAAGTCGGGTACGAGTCCGCTGGCTTCCATCGACGGATCGGCTTCGCTGGGCGAGGGGTGTTACGTTGGGGAGTTTGCCGTTGTTGGCAGTAATGTCAGGGCGGGTGCGGGTTGCAAGATATACCCGCATGTTTATGTGGGCGATAATGTGACACTGGGCGATAATGTAACCTTGTTCCCGGGGGTTGTCATCTATGAGGAGTGTGTGTTGGGCAGCCGCGTGACGATACATTCGGGGAGTGTCATCGGTGCCGACGGGTTCGGGTTCGCCCCCAACGAAAAAGGTGAATTTTCGAAGATACAGCAGATAGGCAATGTGGTGATCGAGGATGATGTGGAGATAGGCGCCAACACTTGTATCGACCGCGCGACGATGGGTTCGACGGTGATCAGGAAAGGTGTCAAGCTCGACAACCTGATCCAGGTGGCACACAATGTGTCTATCGGCGAGAATACGGTTTGTGCGGCTCAGGTAGGTATTGCCGGGTCGTCGAAGGTGGGCCGCAACTGTATGTTCGGCGGACAGGTGGGTATTTCGGGGCACCTCACGATAGGCGACCGGGTGCAGTTAGGGTCGAAAACAGGGGTGTCGGGTAACATTGCGGACGGCGAGAAACACCTGGGCTATCCGTCGATGCCGGGATTGAAGTTCCACCGTGCGACCGCCGTCTTCCGCGAACTTCCGGACCTTAGGACCAAGGTGCTCAGGATGGAGAAGGAACTCGCGACCTTAAAGGAGCAGATAGGCGAAAAATAACGGGACCGATGAATAAGGCCGCCCCGAAGACGATCATGGGCATCGACCCTGGCACCAACCGTGCAGGTTATGGCGTGCTTGAGGTGTGTGGCAATGAGATGCGCTGTTTGGTGCTGGGGGATATTGAATTGGGGAAATACAAGAACCCTTACGACAAGTTGCGCCACCTCTTCGAGCGTGTGGCAGCGTTGGTCGACACCTACCATCCTGACGAGGTGGCTTACGAGTCGCCTTTCTACGGGGAGAACGTGCAGAGTATGCTCAAGCTCGGCCGGGCGCAGGGGGTGGCTATGGCTGCGGCTCTCACGCGTGGTGTGCCGGTACACGAATATGCCCCGCGCCGTGTGAAACAGGCCATTACGGGCAATGGCGGGGCGTCGAAGGAACAGGTGGCCGCACTTTTGCGCAGCATGCTTAAGGTGGAATACAGCCTGCGCAGACTCGATGCTACCGACGGATTGGCGGTTGCCGTGTGTCATTATTTTGCAGTTTCCACTCTGGCTGGGACTTGTGTGGGGACAGGCGATACGGGTGGGGGAAAAATCCCCAAAGGAGGAAAGCCACAGAGTTGGGAAAGTTTCGTCGCGGGCAACCCTGGCCGGGTCGTGAAGCCCAAATGACAGGTTGTGCACCATGGCGTGTGGGGCCGCGAAGATGCAGGATAGCCTCGCATGTAGCCTCACGGGGTTCCACGGGAGAAAATATTCCGGGTGCGACGTTGATCTTTGCATGAAAAGAGAGACAAAATAGCGTTATACCTTTTCCTTTGCAGGAGGTCGCGGTTGATTCATCCACAATATTTTTTCATTAGTGTCCACTAAAAAGTCATAAAAGTTTTTTGAAATAGTTGAAATTCAGTTCATTTAGAGCGTTTTGCCAGCGAACGGATTTGAAATTATTTTTACGGTCATAATCAGGCCGTTATGCATAAAGACAAGTACGTTTTCGCCCAATTAGGCGTATTTCTTGATCGAAGCA